>CAZIOI010000009.1:0-23096 GCA_964540855.1 uncultured Candidatus Saccharibacteria bacterium | reverse complement strand
TCTATAGATTTCCGAAAGATATTTCGATGTTCTACAGAGCCATATCGAAATATCAGCTAAAGCGCTTCGGCGCACAGGAAATCAAATGTATAACAGCCCACGATCAAGAAATTTTAGTAATTCTAATTTTAGTAGATCCAACAGAGGATTCTCGTCCTCAAATAGCTATGGAAGATTCGCCAGAAACAGAAAACCCGCCAAAATCAGAGGCGAGCGTATTGATGAATCAAGATTTATAAAAAAAGCTTCCTCTGTCATGGTAGAAGAGATTGAAGTAAAAAAATCATTTTCCGACTTTGGCTTTTGTCCCGAGTTAAATAAAAATCTCATTGACAGAAAATACAACACGCCGACCCCAATACAGGATCAATCAATCCCACACATTAAAAATGGCAGAGACCTAATCGGTTTGGCAAATACGGGAACCGGTAAGACGGCAGCGTTTCTGTTGCCGCTTATCGACAAGTGTTTTTCAGACAGATCAAAAAAGGTTCTAATTATTGCTCCTACACGCGAGCTCGCCCAACAGATTAACGAGGAATTTAGAAAATTTTCGGTACAAATGGGATTGTATTCGGCGGTTTGCGTTGGCGGAATGCCAATTTATCGCCAAATTGATTGTTTGCGCAGAAGGTTCAATTTTGTTATTGGCACTCCAGGAAGGTTAAAAGACCTGAAACAGCGCGGCGAGATCAGTTTTTCTGCGTTTGATTTCGTGGTGCTAGACGAAATCGACAGGATGCTTGATATGGGTTTTGTCGACGAAATCAAAAGAATTCTCAACGAACTTCCCCAGAACCGTCAATCGTTGTTTTTCTCCGCTACGCTACCAGAAAAAATTAAGCTTCTCGTTAATCAATTTTTAAAAGACCCTGTCTTGATTCAGGTTTCGACAGGGAATACATCAAAAAATGTCGATCAAGATATTGTTCGAGTGTCAAAAGATCAAAAATTTAACAAATTAAAGGATTTATTGATATCCGACGAGCTTGAAAAAGTCCTGATTTTCTCGGAAACCAAGAGGGAAGTCGAGAAATTGACAGAGGATTTGCTGCGAGATGGATTTAGGGCTGACTCTATTCATGGCGACAAACGTCAATCTCAACGCCAAAGGGCGTTAATAAAGTTTAAAGAAAACCATGTCCAGATATTAGTTGCTACCGATGTGGCGGCCAGGGGTCTCGATATTGATAATGTCTCGCACGTTATCAATTACACCGTTCCGCAAACTTATGATGACTATGTCCATAGGATAGGGCGAACGGGCAGAGCTAACAGAAAAGGTTTCGCGCTTACATTTGTGAGCTAAAATCCATAGCGCTTCTTGTTCGAGGTGATATTTTTTGTGGTGAACATCCTGCATTTCTGATAGATTGATATTATACAAAGGAGTGAAATGGAAAATATTGAATCTATCAAGAAGTTTTTGTCTGAAATGCAGATGCTCAAACGGGTCAAGCACGAAGGGGTGCGATTGGCTGGAGTACAATTTCCGGACTCGATCGCGGAACACTCTCTGTCGGCTGCACAAATTGCCTTTGTTTTAGCGCACTTCGAAGGTGCCGATCCATTTAAGTGTGTAGCTATTATGGTTTTTCACGATACGCTGGAAACTCGTCTGGGAGATTTGCACAAGGTTTCAGCTCGATATATCGATTCTAAAGGCGCGGAGTCGAAAATCGAGCAAGAGCAATATGACAATTTACCAAATGAGTTGTCGCAGATGATAAAACCGCTATTAAACGAAAAAAGATCGCGAGAGACCAGAGAGGGGATTATTTGCCAAGATGCGGATTGGCTTGAAGTTGCCATACAAGCTAAGATTTATCACGAAAGCGGTTTGGTAGGATGCTGGGAATGGATCGAAAATGTTGGCAGATCGCTCAAAACAGAAAGCGCAAAAATAATTCTTGAAACTATAAAAGCCGAAGAAAATTTTACCTCATGCTGGTGGAGGGGACTAATGAAGGTAGAATCATCAGATGAAACCGAATAAGAAACTAATCGCCACAAGAATAGTAAAAAAGCTTCACGATCACGGATTTGAAGCCTATTTCACAGGTGGCTGTGTCAGGGATATGCTTTTGTCGAGAGAGTCAAAAGACTATGACATTGCAACGTCCGCCAAACCGAACGAAACAAAGAAACTTTTCACAAGAACGGTAAATATCGGCGAAAAATTTGGGACGATCGTTGTTATTGAATCGGGGTTGAATTTTGAAGTGACGACATTCAGGATTGAATCCGGCTATTTGGATAATCGCCGCCCTGATAACATTGAGTTTACTTGTGCCAAAGAAGATGCCTCCAGAAGAGATTTCACTATTAACGCAATGTTTTATGACCCGATCAAAAAATCACTGATTGACTATGTCGGCGGAGAAGATGACATCAAAAAACATATTCTTCGGTTTGTAGGTAATGCGCAAAAAAGAATCGAAGAGGACCATCTGAGGCTTTTAAGAGCGATCAGATTCAAGGTCACTTTGGGCTTTCAATATTCACCTGATACTTATGATTCAATCAGAAAAAACTCCGCTTTGATAAAATCGGTTGCTACCGAGAGGGTTCGCGACGAGTTAAACCTGATATTTTCCTCATTCAATCGGCACATCGGGCTTGTTGAACTTTCCGAATCTGGAATAAATCAATTTATCCTGCCTGAGCTCGAGCTGCTCAAAGGAGTTCCGCAACCTTATGAATATCATCACGAGGGCGATGTTTTCACGCACACATATTTAGCCTTGAGATCATTGGCAAAGGACGAGGCCGGCTATCTATGTTGGGCGACTCTTTTGCACGACATTGCAAAACCGCAAACGCTGATAAGAGAAGATAAAAGAATCATTTTTCATGATCACGCGCAAAAATCGGCAGAAATGGCCGAACAGATCTTAAAAAGACTAAAATTCCCCAATTTTGAGATTGAAACAATTTGTTGGCTCGTAGATAATCATATGCGTATTGGCGATATTGGTAAGATGAGACCGTTCAAGAGAATGAATTTTCTCTTAGACCCTCGGTTTCCAAGTTTGATAGAATTAGCAAGGGCCGACTGTATGGGAACATATCCGGTCAATACAACGCTTATCAAAATGATGGAACTTGACCGCGAAAACGCGCTTTTGGAAAAAGATAATGCGCAAAAAGTTAAAAAAAGTGGCAACTTGATCACGGGTGACGATTTAATAGCAAAAGGCTTCGAACCCGGTGAAAAATTTACGGATTATCTTGCAGAAGCTAATGATTTGGTAGCGGACGGTAAAGCAACAAAAGTAGAAGTCTTGGATATGATTGTGCGAAAATACAAAAAATGAAGATTACGGAAGACGATTTAAAGGAAATTTTTAGTTCTACCGATCCTTCAGCGCTAGATGCTCCATCGGAAGATTTTAATTTTGAGGAGAACTTAAAAATTAAAAAAGTTCTCCCGAAAAATGATGAAATCGCACTTAAAAAAATTCGTCGGGAAATTGTGAGTGCGCCCAAAGAAGATGTTGAGACGGTTGTGCATAAAAAAAACAGTCTCTTGGACATTTTATTGAAGTTCTCGGCAGCCGTCGGAGTTATTATTTTTTGCGTGTATTTAATTATGAACTACTCGGCTTTTACAAAGCAGTTTTTTTGGCTTTATTATACGGATTATTTAAATCAGAGGGTTCCGCAAGAAAAAATCGAATCAACCGAACGAGCAATCACAACAACCGCACCCGATGGCTTGGGATTACCCAGTAGCGTGCCAACATTTAACAGTGAAACGCGCAAAAACAATACTTTGCAAATAGATAAAATATCTCTCGATGTGCCGGTTTCGTGGGATGTCAGCAATGATTCTATTATCGAAAAGCTAAAGGATGGCGTTGCTCATTACGAAGGCACAAGCCGTCCCGGCGAAGGCGGAAATATTTTTATCGTTGGTCATTCATCGAATTACAGTTGGGTTAAGAGCGATTATAACTCGGTTTTCGCACTTCTGGACAAACTAATCCGCGGAGATCAAATTTCCGTTTATTACAACGGAAAAAAGTATACATATGAGGCTGTTGATCAAAAAGTTGTGAGTCCTAAAAATGTTGAAATCATTGACGATACAAACGAAGAGATGTTGACGCTTATGACTTGCTGGCCGGTCGGAACTTCTCTCAACAGGCTCGTCATCAAGGCAAAATTACTAAAGGTTGATATTTAGTTATCGACAACCGATTTTATAACCGATAGGGTTTCTCTCGCGCATTTTTCCCAACTAAACTCGCTAGATCTTTTTATTCCTTTTTTGATTAGATCGTTTCGGATATTTTGATTTTTTATGACTACTGCCATATTTTTTGTAAATTCTTCTATATCGTCAGGATCGGACATAAGTCCGGCATCAGAGAGTATCTCGGGGATTGAGGTCGTGTTGGATGCTACGATCGGAACGCCGCATGCCATTGTTTCTAGTAGCGGCATTCCGAAACCTTCGAACCTACTAGGAAAAGCGAACAAACTTGCGTGCCTTGTGAGCTCTCCGACTTGTTCGTCATATACATAGCCGAGCTCGATTACATCTTTTCTTATTTCACGAGGCAACAATTCTATTTCTTTTTTGATCTCTTCATATTGATAGCCTGGTCTTCCAGCTAAAACAAGCTTTTGTTTTATTGCAGAGTCTTTCCTCAGCTTACCAAAAGCCTTGACGAGGTTTTTAATATTCTTCTTGGCTTCTATTCGTCCTATAAAAAAAATATAGGGCTGCAATGCTTTTATTTCATCCGATGGTTGTGATTTTGCGGAAAAAAATCTTTCTTTGTCAAAACCGTGATAAATCACCGATATCTTGTCTTTTTTCGCGCCGTATAATTTCACCAAATCATCGCGCGTTGCGTTTGAGATAGCAATTATTTTTGTAGCATGACGAACCGAAAAATTCATACAATAATTATGGTACATTCTTTCAAGTGGCGTGTATAATTCCGGAAAATATTTGAACCCGAGGTCATGCAAAGTAACGATCGTTTTTTTACCATGGTAGAGTGGAATTGTATGCGCCGGCTCAAAAAGTACGGCGGGGGGATTTTGATATATTTCCGCTGAAAGCCTGATTTGACTCCACAGTCTTGGGAAACTCATAGCTTTGTTCTCAACATTTGGAAGCTTTTCGAGATACGTTATGGGTTCTTTAGAATACAATCTAAAATTGTACTCATCGAACTTAACTATATTTCTGATTAGCTCGTACGAATAATATTCAGTACCGGTTTTCTGCTTGGTATTACTTCGCGACGCGTCTATTCCGATTATTTGTTTTTCCATATCAATGAATCCAAAAAATTATCAAAATTTTCTATTATTATACCCGTTCCCTTTATCGTACACAGATCCGGTTCCTCGGCAACCTGGCAGGGGACGCCGCTGATTTTAGTTAGAAGTTCATCAAAATTTAGTAGCTTTGATCCGCCGCCACACATTATTATACCCTTATCCATCACGTCGCTCGATAATTCCGGTGGAGTTTTTTGAAGTACCTGTTTGACCGCAAGAATAATCTCGTTTAATACCGGTTTAACAGCCGTTACGATATCGGCACTTGTGATGATTATACTTTCCGGAAGTCCCGAAATGGTGTTACTGCCCGAAACCTCTTCCCTCAATTCTTTTTTAACCGGCATCGCCGAACCAATTGATTTTTTTACCGCTTCGGCTGTCTGATTACCTAAAACCAAATTGTACTTTTTCCTTATATGAGAAATTATCGCTTCGTCAATTTTTTCGCCTCCATAACGAACCGAGGATGAGCATACAATATCTCCAAGCGAAATTACGGCAACTTCGGTTTTTCCGCCGCCAATATCGATCACCATATTTCCGGTACTGGAAATAATATCTATTCCTGCACCAATCGCTGCTGCAAGAGGCGACTTTGATAAATAAACCTTTCTTGCGCCGATTGATTCAACGGCATCGAATACAGCCTTTCTTTCGGTCGAAGTGGCTCCAACCGGAACATTTATCACTATATCCGGCTTCAGTAATCTAACTCTCCCCAATATCTTGTTAAGATACATCTGCAGCATTTGTTTTGTTGTCTTATAGCTTGCGATCACTCCGCCGTCCAAAGGGTATGACGCAATAATCGACTCCGGCGTACGGCCGATCATTTGTTTTGCCTCTTCCCCAACCGCCAGCACTTTCTGCGAGGTTGCCGAGAGAGCAACGACATTCGGCTCGTCAATAATAATGCCTCTGGTTGGGACGTAAAATCTTATGTTTGCAGAACCGAGATCTATTCCGATGCGCTTACTCATGCTCAACCCTCTCGATATTTGCACCCAACGTTCTTAATTTTTCATCGACTTTTTCGTATCCGCGATCAATTACTTCCGCTTTGTCTATAAATGTCTCCCCGTTGCTCATAGTAGCCGCTAAAAGCAGTGTGATACCCGATCGAAGATCGGGTGACTCTATATTTGCCGAGCTTAGATCGCAAGGTCCGTTTATTTCGGCGGTTTTTGCGTCTATCAAACTCGTATCGGCACCCATTTTCTTAAGGACATTTATATATCCGAGTCTATTTTCAAACATATTTTCGACAATCATCGAAACCCCGTCCGCGCGAAGCGCTAATAGTGACATCGGAGATTGTAAGTCGGTCGGAAATTCGGGAAACGGACCCGTCGCAAGCGAAAACGGCTTCAGGGGAAAATGGGATTTTTTTACAATAGCCTTGTTATTAATCACCTCAAAATTAGCTCCAGTTGACTTTACGAGTCTTGTAAAAGAATCCAGCTGATCTGTCGGATATGGTGAAATTTCGCCTTCGCCACCGGACGCTATCATCGCGCAAAGAAAAGTTCCTGCCTCAACTCTGTCAGGTATAATATCGTAGTTTTTTAATTGCAAGCTACTTGATCCCTTTATGGTTAACGATCTTGTGCCTATTCCCTCTATTTGAGCACCCGATTTGCGCAAATTCTTTAGAAGATTAATGATTTCTGGTTCTATCGCACAATTTTCAATTTTTGTTTCAAACGGAATTGCCGAAGCATACATTATAAGATTTTCAGTGGCAGTGACACTTTTTTCTTTAAGAATAATCGTTGAGTCGCGAAATTCATCGATTTTTATTGAGAATATCCTCTTATGCTCGGAAATTTTCGCTCCGGCTTGCCTAAACGCATCCAAATGAGTTTCGATCGATCTGGCTCCGATAAGACATCCGCCCGGATAGGGGAGTTTAACCGATTTGAATCTCGCCAAGAGAGGCCCTGCAAAAACAATTGATGCGCGCAGTTTACCCGCAATCGTATTCGTCAAATCAAAATTTGTCGCCGTCTTCGTGTCAATAATAATATTATCGTTTTCATATTTTACGGTTGATCCGGTTGACTTGAGTATTCGCCCCTGATTTAGAACGTCTAAAATTTGCGGGGCATTGCTGATATTAAATTGATTCCTTATTACTAAGGAGAGCGCAATTGCCTTGAGCGCCTCATTTTTTGCCCCGCTGATCTTTACATTGCCAACAAGCGGTGTTTCGCCTATTATCCTAAATCTAGTCATACATCCTCCATAATTGTATAATCTATCTTGAATAATATCATTTAGCAACAAAAAATGTTTTTTAGAATTATAAATTATATTGTATTAGCGATATCTTTCGTGGTTGTTTCCGCCGTGATAGTAATTTATGCGGCTGGTTATAAGATTGATTTTACAAATAGACAAATCTCACAAACAGTTACCGTGGAAGTCGCCGCCGTAACTAATGATGCAAGTATTTATATAAACAACATCTTGGAAGGTACGGGTAAAGTCACAAAAAGAGGTTTGCCGGCAGGACATTACAAGATTGATGTCAAAAAAGAAGGGTATTATCCATGGACTAAAGAAATAGATGTTGCTGCAGGAAGAGCGGAAGTGATAGATGATCCGATCTTGTTTTTAGAAGAAGCGGTTATTGAGGAATTTTCTCTCGACGGAACAAATGAATCACTTGAAAAGATTTCGGAGACCGATGGCTTAGGTTCGGCGGAAGGCGAAATTTATCAAAATGGTACTTTTGTTACCAGATTTGGATCGGATATTACGGGGCTATGTTGGTACGCTGACAGGAGGTACCTTGCCTTTTCGCAAGACGGATGGCTCAAGATTATGAGTATCAACGGGACTAATATTACAAATATTGTTGCAAAAGACTCTGCAGGACCCGTAGTCTTTGTAAATTCCGGCAGGTCTGTAATTTATGAAAGCTCCGGCAAATTTTATCGGGCGCAGATTAGATGAATAAAGCCACCGTCTTATCATTATCGATTAACTCATTTAGCAGAGACCATGCTGTCTTAACGGTTGAGAGCGCTTTTTCGAGCTGTCAAAAGACTAGAGTAGCTACTATAAATAACGAAATCTGCAATATTGCATTTTCCGACAAAAAATATTCAGACATTGTTAATTCATTTGAACTGAGAGTGCCTGACAGTGCCGGCGTTGCATGGGCGCTAAAAAAGCAGGGTGTTTCCACCGAGGTTATACGAGGAGTGGACCTCGCAATGGATATGTGTGAGATTGCCCAAAAAATGTCTAAATCAATTTTTCTTCTGGGTGGCAAGAAATCCGTGGGTTCAAAAGCGGCTGAAGAGCTCAAAAAACAGTTTGGCGACCTCAAGATTGCGGGGTATCTTGATGGAACCGTGATCGAACCTGAATATGATGAAAAATTGGTTAAAAAGATTAATGACTCCGGAGCCGAAATTGTCTTTGTTTGCCTCGGTGCTCCGAAGCAAGAAATTTGGATAGATTCCAATTTCACAAGACTAAATGCGATTGTTTTTGTCGGGTTGGGTGGAACGCTGGATTTTATTTCAAAAACAATACCAAGAGCGCCAAAATTTTTGAGATCTATCGGTCTGGAGTGGCTCTTTAGATTTATTATTCAGCCTTCAAGATATAAGAGAATTTTTTCCGCACTCGTTGTTTTCCCAATAAGAGTATTTAAACATATGGGTAAATATTGACAATTACCGCCTGATCGGATAGAGTGAACAAAAGCGGCTAAAGCCGCTTTAATTTGTAACAATTTAAGGAGTCAATATGGAAATAAAAGAGTTTTTGTCCGCAATAAAACAACTAGCAGATGAGAAAAATCTTTCTGAAGATATTGTAATTTCTGCTGTTGAATCCGCGCTAGCGGCGGCTTACAGGAAAGACTATGGCAGGCCGGGTCAAGCAATCAAGATCAGCCTTGACACCGCAACCAGTAAAATGCAGGTTTGGCGCGTGTTTATAGTTGCCGAGGAAGATGAGGAGATTGTAAATCCGGAAGCGCAGTTAACAATCGAGCAAGCTAAAAAAATGAAAAAGGCAGTAAAGCCGGGTGATGAAATACTCGAAGAACTGGAAGTAAAATCTGATTTTGGAAGAGTCGCGGCACAGACGGCAAAACAGGTGATAATTCAGAAAATAAGAGAAGCTGAACGCGAAATGCTTTATGAAGAATTCAAAGGCAAGGAAAACAAAATTGCCAATGCTGTCGTTCAAAGGATAGAGGGCCCGACTGTGATTGTGGATTTGGGCAAAATTAACGGAATTATGACTCCGATAGATCAGATTCCTGCTGAGAGATATTATACCGGTCAAAGAATTAAGGTTTGGGTTAGTGAAGTTGAGGAAACTAACAGGGGACCCAGAATTTTGGTTTCGAGATCGAGTACCGACTTTATCAGAGGTCTTTTTGCTCAAGAGGTTCCCGAAATTGAGTCCGGCTCAATTGAAATAACAAATATTGCCAGGGAGCCGGGATCAAGAACAAAGGTTGCCGTCAAAACAAACGATGAAAATCTTGATCCGGTCGGTTCGGTTGTTGGACAGCGAGGTACGAGAATCCAGTCAATCTTGACTGAGCTTCCAAATGAGAAAATCGACATCATACTGCAAGACGATAACATGGAGCAATTCATAACAAATGCCCTTTCTCCCGCCAAAATCGATAAAATCGAGTTTAGCAAAAAGGATAAATCAGCCAAAATCTGGGTCGAAGAAGACCAGCTATCGTTGGCGATCGGCAGAAGCGGACAAAACGTTCGCCTCGCAAGCAAATTAAGCGGGTGGGTTCTTGACATTGTGAAGGACGCAAAACTTAATGCGCCCGAGAAGTCAGAAGATAATAAAAGCGCTGAAGCAAAAGCTGATCCAAGCGAAAATCCTGAAGAAGAAGTTAAAGAAGTTGTCAAATCAGCTGACGAAAAAGAACAGGCGGACAGTGCCAAACCAAAAGCGACTAAATCTAAAAAAACTAAAAAAGTAAGCTCAGATGAGAGCACGACCGGAAAAGTCGAAAAAAGCGATGGATGAAAAAGATATTCTCGATAAATTTACGCCCAATGCAAAGATAGTACTAGAAGAAGCTCAAAAAATAGCTCAGACGGACAACCGACCTATAACAACCGAATATATACTTCTGGCACTGATTCAAGTACCCGGAACTATGTCGCACGATATTTTGCGTGAATATTCGATTACATATGATCAAATCAGGCTGGTTCTGAGCTTGCGCAGACAAAAAACAGTTTCGAAGTTTTCTCACGGATCAACAATCAGCGAGAATGCCAAGGAAGTTGTTAAACAGGCTTTTAGGATTTCAGTTAGGTTTAAACATTTCAACATCGATACAGAGCACCTGCTGGTATCGGTTTTGTCAAATAAAGCCTTTGGCAGTTATCAGTGTGTTGAACAAGTTGGAATTAATCCTGAACAGATAAAAAATCAAATTATTTCGATATTTAATGATCTCGCCGAGATGAACGAAATGGTCTTAAACCAAAAGTTCCCGCCTGTTCCACAGCCGCCGGCGCCAAACGAGTTTAACGAACCGGTGGGCGGTCTGTTTGACGTACCCGAGCACCCCAACGGAATGCGAACATCCCAACAACCGCAAAAGAAAAAAGCGCTTGAATTTTTCGGCATCGATATGATAAAAAAAGCCAAGCAAAAAAAGTTCGATCCCGTGATAGGAAGGGCGGATGAAGTCACAAGAGCCGTACAAATTCTTTTGCGACGTGCAAAAAATAATCCTATCTTTGTCGGTGACCCGGGTGTGGGAAAAACGGCTATTGTCGAAGGGATTGCTCAGAAAATTGCTCAATCTCAGGTTCCTGAAAGCTTAATCAACAAAAGAATAATTCAGCTTGATCTCAGTCTTTTGGTTGCGGGGACAATGTATCGAGGTCAGTTTGAAGATAGGCTTAAAAAAATCATTCAGGAAGCCGCTGAGGACAAAGATGTAATACTTTTTATCGACGAAATTCATATGATTGTAGGCGCCGGCAGCGCCGAAGGCTCCATGGACGCAGCGAATATATTAAAGCCGGCTCTCTCCAGAGGAGAGATACGGCTAATAGGCGCGACGACTTTTGAAGAATATAGAAAATACATAGAGAAAGACCAAGCTTTAGAGAGAAGGCTTCAACCTATCCAAGTAGGTGAGCCGACTGTCGAGGAGACGATCAAAATATTACGCGGCATAAAATCCGGTTATGAAAAACACCATAATCTTGAAATTTCGGATGATGCGCTCAGGGCTGCAGCAGAAATGTCTTCAAAATATATCAGAGACCGTTTTTTGCCGGATAAAGCGATTGACCTTATAGACGAAGCCAGTGCATCACTCGTAGCCTCGCAAACAAAGACCGATCTTGACTCTGAGGTGAGAAAAACAAAAGAAAAGCTGCAGACGATTATAAGAGTAAAAGAGCAACTTATATCAAAAGAAAAATTTGAAGAAGCGGCAAAAATAAGGGATCAGGAAACAAAGCTCAAAGCTAAGCTAGCCAAATCAATGGATCAACTTCGATCAAGTAAAATAAAATCACGAGTCGAAAAACTTGATATCGCTTCTCTCGTTTGCAAAATCACAAAGATTCCGGTTGACGCATTAAATGTCGAAGAATCTAAAAAATATCTTCAAATAGAAAATGTCCTATCGGAACACATTGTTGGACAGAAGGAAGCGATAGGCGAAATTGCTAAAGCGCTAAGAAGAAGTCGCGCCGGTATCGGCTCTAACGAAAGACCGATCGGTTCCTTTGTGTTTATGGGACCAAGCGGGGTTGGCAAGACAGAGCTTGCCAAGGTTTTGGCGAAACATGTTTTTATGAGAGAAAATGCATTAATCAAGATTGATCTGAGTGAATTCGTCGAAAAACATACCTTAGCAAGATTAACCGGCGCGCCTCCCGGTTATGTCGGTTACGAAGATGCGGGAAGACTGACGGAGGCTGTAAGAAAAAATCCGTATAGCGTTGTTTTGTTTGACGAAATAGAAAAAGCCCATCCTGAGGTTTTTAACATATTGCTGCAAATTTTAGACGAAGGACGCCTTACGGACGCAAGAGGCCGTGAAGTGGATTTTAAAAATACGATTTTAATAATGACATCGAATATTGGCATTGATAAGTATGAAAAAATCGCAAAAATTGGTTTTTCACTTGGCGAGCCGCAACGCGTCAACGAAAACATAAAAGAGTTTGTGAGCGAAAAGCTATCCGATATTTTTAAACCGGAACTTTTAAATCGAATAGACAAAATCATTGTTTTTGATCCGCTAAAAAAACCTGATTTAGAAAAGATTGCGAGGCTTCAACTTGATATACTCGCAAAAAAAATGGCTATGCAGGGCCTTGTACTGGAATACAAAGATTCTGCAATAAAAGCGCTCTCAGACGCCAACTATGATGAGCAATACGGCGCGAGACCTCTAAAAAGAATTATTGAGTCCGAAATTGAAGATAAGATTTCGGCTGCTATACTTACTGCTAAAGATAAAAAAAAGAAATTTGTTATTGAGCACGATGGAAAAGAATTTATTACCAAATGATTTAGAAAAAAAACTGTTGGCAAAGATCAGCGGGTATCTTGATAAGCGTGATATTGACCAGATTCTGAAGGCGATCGAAGTAGCCCGTAAATCGCATATGGGACACGAGAGAATGTCCGGTGAGCCATACATTGTGCACCCATTTTACACCGCGATTAGGTTAACTGATTTAAGCCTCGACTCTAAAGCGATTATTGCAGCTGTTCTTCACGACACACTGGAAGACACGCAGTTATCAAAAGTGGAGATCAAAAAACTCTTTGGACAAGAAGTAGTGAGCTTGGTTGATTCTGTCACAAAACTATCCCATATCAGAATTAGAAAATCTTGGTTTCCATATAAGAAGCTACAAACCGAAGAAATTTCGGAATATGAAAGGCAGACAGAGACTCTACGAAAAATGCTTGTGGCAATGGCAAAAGACGTCAGAGTTATTCTAATAAAGCTTGCGGATAAAATTCACAATCTCGAGACACTTCATCACCTGCCATTATCAAAACGTGAAAGAATCGCCAAGGAATCAATAGAAATTTATGCGCCTATAGCGCAGAGACTTGGGATAGCAAACTGGCAAGGATTGATTGAGGATCTGGCTTTCCCTCATGCGCTTCCCGCCGAGTATAAAAGCCTCAAATCTTTTGCAGTTCCCGAGATTAAAATCAGAGAAAAGTATCTTAAAAAAATTGAAAGATCAATTACTCAAATTGCTCGGAAAAATTCAATTGAAATCCAAACCAGCTTTAGAGCTAAAAAGTGGTATTCCCTTTATAAAAAACTTCAGCGATACGATAACGATATTGCTAAAATTCACGATCTTGTCGCAATCAGGATTGTTGTTCAAACGGTTGAGGAATGCTATGCGATGCTTGGCGTAATTCATAGCGTATGGAAACCTCTTCCGGGTAGAATTAAGGACTATATCGCTCTGCCTAAACCAAATGGTTATCAGTCTCTTCATACAACAGTCTTCTGCGACGAGGGTAAGATTGTGGAATTTCAGATACGCACATTTGAGATGGATTATCAGGCGAACTTTGGTATTGCAAGCCATTGGATATATAAAAAAAGCGATAGTGGGCAACCGTCAAACAAGGAAGAACTGAAATGGGTGCAAGAATTTTATGATGCTCAAAAAAGCATTAATTCGCCCGAAGAGTTGGAAGATTCGTTTAAAATGGATTTATTCCAAGACAGAATCTTCGTCTTTACACCGATGGGTGATGTTAAAGATTTACCAAAAGATGCTACCCCGGTTGACTTCGCCTATAGTGTCCACACCGATTTGGGTAATAGCTGTGGCGGCTCAATTGTCAACGGCAAGATTGCGCCATTAGAAAAAAAACTGGAGAGTGGCGACATAGTCGAGATTATAAAAAGAAAGTCTGCAAAACCTCGCCCCGACTGGCTCAAATTTGTAAAAACTCAAAGTGCAAGATCTAAAATAAAGAAATCGACCGGTATTTGAGCAAGCTTGACATGTTCGGCGTTTGTTTGGTACTGTTTTTTTGATGACACAAACGAATCAACCTCTTACAAAAAAACAGCTCGACATATTTAATTTTATCAAGTCATTTATAGATAGTAATGATTATGCTCCAAGCTATAGGGAGATCGCCAAATTTCTCAATTTATCTTCTGTCGCAACGGTTGCCGAATACATAAACATTCTTGAGCAAAAAGGCTATATCAAAAAGGACGGTTCTTGTGCCAGAAGTTTACAGCTTACTCCAACGTGGGATGAGTCAACGTTCACGATACCTCTAATCGGATCTATTGCAGCCGGAAAGCCTATAGAGGCTATCAGAACAAGCGAAACCATAGATATTCCGCGCGACATGATGGGGCCAAATGTTTTTGCTCTTAAGGTCGTCGGCGATTCGATGATAGATGACGGCATCATGGATGGAGACTACGTCATCATAGAGAGAACTAACAACCCCCGCAACGGTGACATAGTTGTCGCCCTTTTGGACCACGACAACGTCACACTTAAAAGATTTTACAGAGAAAACAGACGCATCCGTCTTCAGCCCGCCAATAGCAACTATAAACCGATCTATACCAAGAAGGCCTTGGTACAGGGACGCGTAAAGGGTGTTATCAGAAAGTTTTAAAACAAAATCCTTTTTAGTATAATAATATTAATGGCAAAATCGTTAGATATAATTCACCCTGAAAAGGAAGATGAGACGCCTGTTTTTGAACCAAAACAGGAGGAGCAAATGGTTATAGAAGAACCTAAAGAAGGAAACGGGTCTTTTTATTTGGTTTTAGGAATTGTGGCCATAGTGTTAGCGGTTGCGATATCGATGTATATTTTATTCAAGGATAATAGTAATGATAAAGACAATGTCGCCGCTGTGGATTCTGTAACAGCGACTGAAGAAGAGACCCAGACAGAAACTGTAACCGTTGAAGAATCGCCAACAGCTACGGCGACTCAAACAGCCTCTGTAGTAACGGATGGTGACGTTAGGATCGCAAACGGAAATGGGATAAGCGGAGAGGGCAAGAGGATCTCCGAGTTGCTTAAAACGGCAGGATACAATATCGCGCTGGTTAACAATGCCTCAAAGACATACACTGAAACGATAATTTATTATAAAACCGGCCAAGAGGCGCTTGCCGAAAGCCTAAAAAATTCATTAGATGAAGAATACACTGCAACTATTCAAAAATCAGATTCGATAGTCGGGGTGTATGATGCGGTCGTTGCTCTCGGCTCTAAGTAATCCTAATAGTTTGATAGCCACTGTCTGTATTGGTTGCGTTGTTGTTTTTGTACTTAAGAATTGGTTACTTTTGCAAATGTCTCATACGAGGTCAGTACTATTATTTGTATTATATCCCGGAGTAGTTATCCACGAACTCTCACATCTGCTGTTCTGCGTGCTATTGGGAGTGCGGGTTAAAAGATTTAAGCTTTTCGACTCGGGAAGCGGGTTCGTTGAATATGAAAGTGAAGGTCGCAGCATTATTAAGGATTTTTTAATATCAATAGCACCGCTTTTAGTTGGCAGCTTACTTTTGTACTTATCAAGCGAATACATCCCAAGGAGCAATGGATACTTACCAATGGTGATAATGGTATATATATGTGTTTCCGTTTTTTTGTCTATGTTTCCCAGCAAAAAAGATCTTTCAAACGCACTGTGGTCGTACATAACGCTTTTTGTAACCTTGGTTTTATTTAGATCAAAATTATTTCCATCAGATTATATTCGCAGAAATGTTATAATCTTAATTATGACAACGGTTGTGGCTTTGGTTGTCATTAATGTATTTGTATTATTGTTGAGACGAATATGGAAATCAAGGTAGAGGTCAAGCTTGATAAGAACAAATCTGCCCTTATAAGTTCAAAAGAACCTTATAGTTTCGAAGCGAGACTAAAGTCTAAAGCCAAGCATAATATGGCAAACGATGAGCTGATACTTTTATTGGCAAAAGAGTTTCAAGTGGAGCAAAAATCAATTAAAATAGTAAAAGGACAAAAATCGACTCACAAATTATTGGAGATAAAAAATGCTGATAGGTAGGCTAAAAAGAGGAGATAGTTTAATAGAAAAGCTCATTGAGTTTGTTAAGGATAAACCCTCCGGTGTCATAGTCGGTCTGGGTGCCTTGGAAAGCCTGACTGTTAAAACATATGATCTGTCGGTCAAAAAATATCATGAGAAGTCAATAGAGGGACCTCTTGAGGTTGGATCGTTTAGTGCAATTGTGGGAAAAAATGTTGAGGGCAAGATGGACATCCATCCCCACATAGTTGCGAGTGATAAAGAATTTAATACATACTCCGGTCATGTTGATTGTGCTGTTGTAGGCGCAACATTTGAGTTTTTCTTTGCACGGTCTGATAATGAAATCAGCCGCTATTTTGATAAAAATATTGGTCTTAATCTAATAAAGTAAAGGGGAATATGGAAGAATTAAAAGAAAAATCATCAAAGTCTAAAAAAAATAAAATTATCGCGGCGATACTGATATCCGTAGCGATATTTATTGTCGCAGGAGTCGTTGCTGCAAAAATACTCAAAAAGGACAACTCAACAGACACTGCGGCAACAACCGAAACTAAAAAAACAGAGCCGGCAAAAACATACGAATCACCGTTAGACGGCGTGGGGTACCCGACAAACGAACAGGCAACCCGCCATCCGCTTGCCGTCATGATTGAAAATCACCCAGATGCGCGTCCTCAATCCGGCCTATCTAACGCAAGTGTAGTTTACGAAGCAATTACAGAAGGCGGAATTACCAGATTTATGGCAATTTTTGCGCCCAAAGATTCCTCGGAAATCGGACCCATCAGAAGCGCTAGACTTTTCTTTATGGATTGGCTTAAAGAATATGACGCATTTTACGCTCACGCAGGCGGAAACGAAGACGCACTGGCAAATATAACAAAATATGGCATTTTAGACCTAAACCACGCGACTAAATATTTTTTCAGAGATAATAAGGGAAAGAGTGTGGCGAGTGAACACACACTTTATTCATCTACAGAGAAGTTGTACCAGTATGCTTCCAGCAAGAAATTTGATATTTCATCTTCAAATTTCACTAAAATGGCGTTTAAAGACGATGCACCGACCAAAGAATCACCTAAAAATGTTGAAATTGATTTCTCCAACAGCACGTCTTACGCTGTAAAATGGTCATATGACGCTTCTACAAATGAATATTTGAGATTTATGGGCGGTGCTGAACATAAGGACAGAATAACCTCTAAACAGCTAACTGCAAAAAATATCATCATTCAAACTGTTTCAAGGACTCTCAACCCGACAGGTAGTTATGGCTCGCAAAACTGGGTATTTAAAACTATCGGCAGTGGAGATGCAACAATATTGATGGATGGGAAATCAACAAAGGCAACATGGAAAAAATCCTCTCTGACAGATAGGACAAAATTTTATGATGAAGTAGGCGCTGAGATTAAATTTGACAGAGGAAGTTTTTGGTACGAAATCATACCACCGGAGTCAGAAGTAACATTCTTTTAGCGAACTATACTATCCATAACTCCAATAACCTTATTAACATAAGAATTGGAATGGTTATAGCTAAACAAAGCGCTTCTGATGTCACCCTGTGAAGCACCGCTTTTAGATAGCAAATTAGCCGCAGCAAAAATAGCATCTCTTGCATCACAAATATTACCATTACTGTAATGCGCAAAAGTAGAACGCAAAAACTGCATAGGGCCTATAGCACCGGCATAGCTTCTTTTACAATCAGAACTTTTACCTGTTTCTACCTGATGAACAGCCTCGATGAGCCTTGGGTCTATGCCATAAAGCGTACCGGCCTCATTGTAAAACGATCTCAATTGCTCTATTGAGTATGTGGTTGACGCGGAAGCGCTTGGCTCGACTGCTGTCTTTGCGGCAGCCTTCAAAGCCCTTTCTTTTTTGGCGGCTTCACTTTGCTTTTCGTCAAATTTACTTTCACCGATATGAAAAGCAACTTTTGTTTCGACTGCGCTCACCATGGAAAATGGAGCACTCTCAAGCTTCAGAGCGTCGTTTTTTTCCAATTGAATATCGGAAGCAGCCTGCGTTGGCTTTATCATAAAAGTCATCGCGGCAATCGCTATCCATATGATTGTTTGGGCTTTTCTATTCATAATTTAAAATAAAATATTCCCTAATTTTGGGAATACGTGATTATACCATATATTTTAAAAAAAGTCAAGCCCATGGGGATATTTCATTCCTTAAGAAAGGGTTGCCAACCCATTGATTGTCAAGACATTTTTTGATAGCATAGTTTAGAGAAAGAGGTGATTTTTAGTGAGAAGAAATGATAGCCCTGATGTAATGATCAGAAAGTTCTTCCGAGAAGTGCAGCTCAGTGGAATATTAACTGAAGCAAAGAGAAGAAGATTTAGAGAAAAAGATATCTCCAGAACAAAGAAGCGAGAGGCGGCCATAAGAAAGGCAGTCAAAAATGAGTTTAAGAGGGGCTGGTAAGATAAAATTTAAACCGATTTATGCGGTTTATGCGGTTGTTGTAATAGCAGCATTATTCGTGTTGTACGAACTTACAAAGATAAATAATTCAACTTATATCATAGGAAAATGAATATTCTCCAAAACATATCAAATCAAATTATTCTAAATTATAAGGATGGAAATTCTTCGCGAAGGATATTGTTGCAGACTATTAAAGCTCCTTTGGCTATGTGTGAAAAAGACCTAAAAAAAGAGCTTCCGGATGATGAAGCTGTTAAAATTCTTCGCAAAGAGTTAAAGCAACGATCCGATGCAAGAGAGCAGTATAAAAGCGCTTCGAGAGATGATTTAGTCAAGAAGATGAATTTTGAAATGTCTATTATTGAAGAATTTCTACCCTCCCAGATGTCTGAGGACCAGATCGAAAAGATCGTAATAGAGATTGTGTCAGAAGCTGATGATAAATCTTTCGGTCCGGTTATGGGTAAAGTAATGGGCAAGATCGCCGGTCAGGCAGACGGCGAGGTGGTTGCCAGGGTTCTGAAAAAGCATCTTTAGAAAATGAAAATTACCGAAAACAGCAAAAGGATATTTTTAGATTTTGGTCTGTTTTTTTTGAACAATTTTTTACTTTACTTATTGCTGACCAGCAGCTTCACGAACAGCGAAAAAATGTCGATTGTTTTAATTGACGCCGCTATCATCTCGATTGGTATATCGGGCAGAAGAATTTTATTTGCAAAAAGATTGGAATTGAGTAGTAGCCTGGATGTTTTGGGAAATATTAATAATCCGGTTTTATCATTGTTATCAAAAAAAGCACCCGGTACGTTCAGCCACTCCATAAATGTAGGGCAATTATCAGGAGCGGCGGGTAAGCTAATCGGTTACGAAAATGATTATCTAAAAATTGGCGCCTACTATCATGACATAGGTAAAATCGCTAACTCAAAAATTTTTATAGAAAATCAACAAAACCAAGTTGAGCAAAGTCGTCCGATGGACCTAGATCGAAAAATTATCGAACACGTTAAAAAAGGCATTAAATTATCAGGAAGGTTTGCGCTCCCGGAGCAAATAACCGATATTATCAGCCAACATCATGGAACAATGCAAATATCGTCCCTGAAAGAATCCACACTTTCATATCCCGGCCCCAAACCTCAGTCAAAATTAACCGGCATAATTATGCTGGCTGATTGCGTCGAGGCAAGATCGAGAAGTTTTAAGAAACTTGATGAAATACTGATCGAAAAAATAGTGGCTCAAGAGATTGATAAGAGGGTTGCGAGCGGTCAACTCGATGAATCAACGCTTTCAGCGGCTGAACTTAAAAAAATTAACCACAGCTTTGTTGGAACCCTTTCGCATATTAATCACAAGAGAAAATATGCAAAGTAAAATTTATCACTCAGTTTCCCTTAAACTTCCTATCGATGATGAAGAGATATTGTCGTGTATCGAAAGTCATCTTGCATTTAGAAAAAAGGATAGCTGTGTTATTGAAGTGAATATTGTCGGGGAAAAAAAGATGCGGACGCTCAACAGAAAGTTTATGAATCATGACTACCCGACCGACGTACTAAGTTTCCCTGTTGCAGACTTTCCAAAACTCTCCGGTTGTGATTTTATTGGAACAGTCGTGCTTTGTAATGATATAATACAAAAGCAGGCAAAGAAGCTGGGCAAAACATTCGCCGAAGAATTTTTATTTTATCTTTGTCATGGCATTGATCATCTGATCGGCATTCATCATAAGTAAGGGAGGGGTTAGTGAGTAGGGATTCAATAGTCGGACTAGACATCGGTACAACCAAGGTTATCGCAATAGTCGGTCAAATGCAGGAAGGGATGATACAGATAACCGGTTTGGGGAAAGCCGCTAATTCGGGAATGCGCAAAGGCGCTGTTGTTGATATTGAGGATACAGTCAGTGCGATTTCAGCGGCACTTGACGAGGCTGAAAGATCTTGCGGATCACCAATCGGTTCCTGCTATGCTTCGTTTGGCGGCAACCAAATAATTTCAGTTGACTCAAAGGGCGTAATTGCAGTCAGTAGGGGAGATGGAGAGATACAAGAGGCCGATACTGATCGTGTCATAGAAGCCGTCAAATCAGTCGCACTACCTCAAAATTATGAAATACTACACATCATTCCAAAGTGGTTCACGGTTGACGGTCAGTCTGGCGTAAAGGACCCCGTTGGTATGACAGGTATCAGGCTTGAAGCTCACTGTCACGTAATTGGATCTTCGAC
Source organism: uncultured Candidatus Saccharibacteria bacterium (assembly GCA_964540855.1). GTDB lineage: Bacteria > Patescibacteriota > UBA1384 > UBA1384 > DTJR01 > CAZIOI01. The sequence continues at coordinate 2,031 of CAZIOI010000009.1, read as the reverse complement.
ACCTGCTTTAAAGAATTTTTCTAAGGCGATTACTCAGGCTAGTCTGGAAATTGACGGAATTGTGTTTTCTCCTTTAGCGGCAGCTAGGGCGTATTTATCTAAAAAACAAAAAGAGATAGGCGTCGTTATAATCGACATAGGAGCCGCAAATACTTCAATGGCGGTTTTTGAGGAAGGCGCGATCATCCATAGCAAAGTTATACCGGTTGGTTCAAACCATATAACAAACGATATCGCAATTGGTCTAAAAATTTCCCTTGACGCGGCGGAGAAAATCAAGCTTAACGAAGTTGATTCGAGGGTTTCCGAGGTCAAGGAGACTGAAAAAGTTGATTTATCAAAATATGACAAAAATGAGGTTGAGAAACCAAACAGAAGATATGTTTGTGAGATTGTAGAAGCAAGATTGAATGAATTATTTGCCATGATCACAGACGAGCTCAAGAGTATCGACCGCGATGGTATGTTGCCGGCGGGTGCCGTCTTTGTCGGCGGCGGAGCGAAACTCAAGGGATTACAGCAGTTTGCAAAACAAACACTAGGACTTCCGATTCAGATCGGTCAGCCAAACCTGGAATTACCGGGTGTTATCGATAGACTTGATGATCCGGAATATGCTACAGCGATCGGATTAGTGCTATGGGGTATTGACGAATCACAGAACTTTGTGCTTAATAAAAACAAACAAGGAATAAAGTTTGAAGGCTTTGGTGGAGCCTTCACAAAGGTAAAAGATATATTTAAGAACTTTATTCCCTAGACTGTTTTTATAAAATGATAAAAGAAGATTTAGAGACGTTTGCCTCGATAAAAGTTATTGGCGTTGGTGGAGGCGGCGGTAATTCAGTGACCAGGATGATTGAGTCTAAGCTTAGAGGCGTAGAGTTTATTGTTGTAAATACCGACGCACAAGCACTAGTCAATAATCCGGCACCTGTAAAAATTCAGATAGGAAAAGAAACTACCAGAGGTTTGGGCTCAGGAAGTAATTTTGAAGTTGGGCGTCAGGCTGTTGAGGAGAACAAAGAAGAAATCTACGAAGCGCTCAAGGGTGCGGATATGGTTTTTGTGACATACGGCGCAGGTGGGGGAACCGGCACGGGCGCAGGACCGATGGTCGCAGCGATCGCCAAGGAACAAGGATCTCTGACGGTGGGAATAGCAACTAAACCTTTTAGTTTTGAGGGGATTAAAAGAAAAAAAGTAGCCGAACAGGGAATTGAAGAGTTGAAAGAAAAGGTTGACACATTAATTGTTATTCCTAACGACAGACTTCTGCAGGTTATAGACAAGAAAACCTCATTAACGGATGCCTTCGGTATTGTTGACGATATTTTGCGACAAGGCGTTCAGGGTATTTCAGATCTTATAACATTACACGGAATTATTAATGTTGACTTTGCAGATGTGAAAACGATCATGGCAGATGCGGGATCGGCGCTGATGGGTATTGGGCGCGGAACGGGAGATAACAGAGCGATCGAAGCCGCACGAGCAGCGATTGATTCACCGCTTTTGGAACTTTCAATAGACGGAGCAAAGGGAATTTTGTTTAATATCACCGGTGGAACTGATTTAAGTATGTATGAAATTGACGAGGCCGCCAAAACGATTACCGAAGCTGCCGATCCCGATGCGAATATCATTTTTGGTTCTATTGTTGATGAATCAATGTCCGGTGAAGTCAAGATCACCGTTATTGCCACGGGGTTTGACGAGGGTATAGAAACAAAAAAACAACTCCGACCGACATACAGCGAAAAACCGTATTCGACTAACCAAGCGATGCCACAGCCACAGCAGCAGCCACAACGACAGATGAACCAGTCGCAACCGACATACAACACATTTATCGAAAAAGATGAGGAGATCGAGACCGCAGAAAGCGAAGATGAACTGGAAGTGCCGGCATTTATCAGAAGAAAATTAAAATAGTAAAGCTGATTTTTAAAAAAATAGCCCGTTTAATTGGGCTATTTTTTACAAAGAATAAACCACCAGCGTTAGCTGGTGTGTACGTTTTATGGCAAC
>CAZIOI010000008.1:0-24817 GCA_964540855.1 uncultured Candidatus Saccharibacteria bacterium | reverse complement strand
GAGATCAGATTGCTGGAATTAAAATCCGCTTTTGCTCGCGATACGGCAAAAACCGATACGCCAATGAGCGCGAGTACAAGTACCAAGACTTTCCATTTTTTGGTCAAAAACCCTCCCGTGTGCGTATTATATCACATCTTGAAAACAGCTCTCCTGATCAATAGTTAATGTGCAATCCTTCGTTATTTAAAAACGGATCGTAGGATAGCCCGGCCGTCGGCGAATCAGATTGAAAATTATATGGAAATCTCTTAGAGGCGAGAGTCAAAAAGACCTTCTGCCAGTCGTCCTTCAAAACGCCTTGCACCCATTGCGGGAAAATCATTGTCGTAGGAATCATTCTCTCATTCCCCTCTCTAACCGAATCAGAGTAACAGCCGGCTTGGTCAACATTCAGAATTTCATAGCCCAATTGAGCAGACTTCAAGACTGCCGCTTTGCGAGAAGCTTCTTTTATCTGAGAGTAGTCAAAAATTCCGGGATCATATTTCGATATATCCCCAGCATATGTTGGCTCCACTAAGTCTGAGGCCAAAGCATCCACCGGGGCCAAGGGGTAATAACCCACCGCGCAGGTCACACGACAATTTGCCTGTACAAAGTCTTCCGGTTCAATAAGGTCGGAATACTTTAAAGAAATCGGGTATCCGGGATCGTTAAATGTCCTTGGAGGCTCATTTGTACATACCTGCGTGCACTTGATCCTGTCCAAACTGGTGACCCTGACACCAACACCACGAGAAATTGTCGACGAGGACGGCAAATTTTCTGTCGGGTACGAAAGATCAGAAACGTCGTCGTCAACCGTTGCGTCAAGCGCTATATACTCATGGGCCTTGTTCGAACCGCAATCAGCGCTAGAAACTTTCGACAAATAAACCAGCAGATTAACAAGTCGGCTATCGAATTTAATTGTATCCGATTGTTTTTGTGGCAAATCACCATCCCAAACAATCGGGGAGCCGGTCGAACCACCGGTTGCCGACTCTAGAGCTTTCCACTCGCTGCTATCTGGCTTGGTAGAGCGCAAACTGGTGGTACCTGTATAGCCAAAATTACCCATTAGTCCAATACAGAAAACAAAAACACCACCAGCTAGCAAAAAAATAGCTGCGGGCCAGCGAAAAATCGTCCACGATTTAGAAAAAACTGATCTTGTATCCTTTTTTTCTATTGGTCCCTCCTTTGGTAATTCTACCAAAGTTTACAGGATACTTTGCAAGTATTGTCTGAATTCCTCTGACGTCTCGGGTTTCTCGAGCCCCAATTTGGCGGTCGCCTTGAGATATCCCAGCGGATCACCACAATCCAGTCGATCACCCTCATATTCCAAAGCATAAAAATCTCTTTTTTTCACCAAAGCCCTTATTGCATCCGTTAACTGAATTTCGCCGCCAGATCCGGCTTGAGTTTGCTTCAGTTCGCTAAATATTTCTTTGGGCAGAATATATCGGCCTATCACCCCCAGATCCGAAGGGGCCTTCTCGGGACCGGGCTTCTCAACTATATCGATTATCTTGTGCACTCTTGGATTATCTGTTGGTTCAACCTCGACAATCCCGTACCTTTTTTGTCCTTCGGCATCGGTTTTTGCAACCGTTATAACGGCACCGCCATATTTCTCATGCACTTCTATCGCCTGCTTTAGGCATGGCTTTTCGGCAAGGATTACGTCGTCCGGTAAAAAAACCGCAAAATAATCGTCCTCGACTACACCTTCCGCCATTAAAACGGCATGACCCAACCCAAGGGGCGGCTGTTTCTGGCGGACAAATACAAACTTGCCCAGATCGGATATAGAGCGAACTTTTTTCAGTAAATCCGTTTTTTGATTTTTTTCTAAAGCAGCTTCTAGCTCAAAAGACGAATCAAAATGATTTTCAATAGACTGTTTTCCCTTGCCGGTGACAAAAACAAAAAAATCAACTCCGGACTCGGCGGCCTCTTCAACCACATACTGAATAACCGGCTTATCTATAAGCGTCAGCATTTCTTTCGGTTGAGCTTTTGTCGCAGGCAGAAACCTCGTACCCAGCCCCGCAACGGGGTAAATTGCTTTTTTAATAGCCATTAGGTTAGCTTATCCGGTAACTTTGATGACTCTAGTTCTCGACTTCTCTTGTTTTGGAATGAGAATCGTTAAAATACCATCCTTGAGGCCCGCTTGGGCTTTTTCGCTATCAACCGGCACCGGAATTATGTACGATCGAGAAAAAGAACCCCAATAACACTCCTGGCAGAAATAATCCGCTTCGGAAACCGACGGTTCTTGCCTTCTCTTTCCCTTCACGGTCACAACTTCATCCGTGATAGCGATTTCGACATCAGAGGATTTTACTCCGGCGATCGGCGCCTTGATGACCACTGCATCATTTGTCTGATACGCATCAATAGCGAGTTGACCTTCGTACTCCTCAAACATGCCCTCTTCATCCTTGCGAGCTTCCTTTGTCAATTGCCCCTCCTTCTCACTTTCCACTTTGAATTTTAGCGAACAAATGACGCCGGCGCAAGTGTGCTAGCTTATCTTGAAACTTAATTTTTTTACAACTTCTCTGCCGAGTTTCTGATTGATTTTAGATCGTAATTGTTTTTCGCCAAGTCGAATCAAATGAGCTCTGGAGTCGGACAGAACCAATATTTTTAAGCAACCAGATTTGTAGCTAATTGGCTCGAAAGCGCCATCGGCCACCTCCTTGGCAACCGCGCATACTCTAGCGGCCACAACAACACCCGAAAGCCCCTTCGCCACGATCCTTCTGGCGAGAATGTCTTGGATTGGTTCACTCATCATCTCCCCCGCTTAAATCAATTAGATTTGCACCGGAGAACAACTCGGCCGGGATTATCGCCTTATCCGTGGCGGAAATAAAAATTTGACAATCCGGATCAATGTTTTCGATTAACGATTCTCTACGCTTGTGATCAAGCTCTGAAAAAACATCATCCAGTAACAAGGCGGGCTTGTGAGAATTTTCGGACAAATAATCGATTTGAATATTTTTGATTGCCAACGCCGCAAGTCTTTGCTCGCCTCGTGAAGCATGATTCCTGATATCGTAGCCATCGAACAGGACGCCAAAATCATCGCGGTGCGGACCAACCGAGGTCGAACCCGAGACAATGTCGTAATCTCGCGAGCTCACGAGCGCCTCGGCGTACCTGTCATAATCACAGCTTGGTTTATAAACTATCTTCGACTTGCCTTTACGCAAAGAGAGTTTTGCGTAAACATCGCCGATGCGCTCATTCTGATAATCTATAAATATTGTCCTTGCCTCATAAATACGTCGGGAAAGCTCGTCTAATTTCTCATCCCAAAAGTCCAGAGCATCCGAGCTTGTTTGAGCATGCGCAACCATTTTTAAAAGGCTGTTACGATTTTTTAAAACCTTGCGATATTCCAACAAAGTTGTGACAAAGGCGGAATCTTTTTGGGCGATCACAATATCCATTTCTTTGCGCCTCGCCGCAGGCGAGGCACTGACAATCTCGACGGTCTGAGGATTAAACAAAACCGCTTTTTTAAAACCTATTAATTGAGAATTTTTTACTTTATTTTGGGCAATTTTTGAAATCCTCTGCAAGCCCGAGATCGCAACAGAGGCATTCTTTGAATCAGTGAAAACCTCGATTCGTCCAACCTCTTGCGCGTGGGAAACCGCCAAAAAGTCCGACTTAACCGAAATAAAGCCGCCGAAGGCAAAGAAACCTATTGCCTCCAGAATCGTCGTTTTACCGCTTCCGTTCTGCCCTATTACAAGATTTGTGCCGGGACCAAACTCAAAAACATCATCGCCAAAACACCGGATATTTTGCAGTCTTATCTTTTGGATCATCTAAATCTTATTCGCTCCTTAAAGGCATAATAATATATCTGAAACTTGTGTCACCCTCCCCCACCAACAACCCCGGGCTCAAGGGACCGGAAAATTTCATCTTGATTTCTTCTTTGCCGATAGAGGCTATACCATCAAGCAAAAACTTGGCATTAAACGATATCTCAAGCCCCGCGCCACTGGTTGAAGCCTCGACCAGTGCTTGCGAGTCCCCTGTTTGAGCGGACACGGCGCTGATCAAAACCTTGGATTGCTCACCAGCAAGTTTAATGTTATTACCTGACTCTCTGGCAAAAACACTTGCAACTCGTAGCGCCTCGGTGAACTTTTCTTTTGAGACGTTGAATTCGTACACAAACTCTTTGGGAATAATCTGTTGATAGTCCGGGAAGTTTCCATCTATTTGACGTGTAATAAAGACAGTATCGTCAAATTTGAACTGCACTTGGTTCTCCCCCACGCAAACGCTAACAGACGACCCCGATTGGGGTAACATTCTGGCTAGTTCCATGGCAGTTCTTTGCGGAATAATCGCCGTTAACTCAATCGGCTCATCAATTTTTAAAGTATATTCAGCCAATCTATAACTGTCCGTTGAGGCGATTTTTAAATTCTTGCCTGCGCAAAAATACAGTCCGGCCAAAACTGGTCTTGTTTCGTCTAATGCAGCTGCAGGGGCAACCGCCATAATGGCTGTTTTTAGCTTGTCCGAGACAATTTTGAACTCTTTGCCGGCAACAACGGTAGCCATTTCGGGAAATTCATCTGCTGCTATACCCTTTATTGTAGCGTTGTTGTGGGAGCCTTTTATCCTCACGTCCTGATCTTGCGAATCTATGTCAATTGTCTCGTCAGAGCTTGATTGAACAAACTCCAAAAGCGTTCTGGCGGGTATTGTTATCGCCCCTTCGTCCGAGACATGCGAATCGATACAAACCGCTACAGATGATTCTAGATCCGTGGCGGAAACCTTTATTTTATTTTTGTCCGTTGAAATCATTATATTGGCCAAAACCGGCAAATTTGCCCTCGTTTTCACCAATTTTGTCGCAACCGAAAGGGCTTTTAGCAGCTCTTCTCTTTTACAGGCGAATTTCATATATATCTCCTTTTTTAGCTTATTTGATGATTGAGTTTTCCACAGGCCCTGTGGAAAACTATGTTAATAACTCTAGAAAAACCTGTGGATAAGTCAACCGTCAAAAAAAATTTAGCGGTTTTTCCACAGCAAATACTAGAGTTTTCCACAGGCTTTTCCACAGGCTGACAAGATTTATTCCACAATATTAACATGCTTATTACTACGACTTATTATTAACTTACATATTTAAAGTAGAAAAGAGATGCTCGCGAATCTTCTCAATGTCCGACTTAATCGTTATATCGGTCTTTAAGAGATCTCTTATCTTTTTCTCGCTATACATAATTGTTGTATGATCTTTTCCTCCCATTAACTTTCCTATTTCCGGAAGTGATCGGTTGGTATTCTCTCTTATTAGAAAAACCGTAATTTGCCTTGGGGTCGAAAGTTCTTTTTTACGGCTTTTCCCCAAAAGATCATCCTTGGAAATACCAAAATATTTACCGACTGCCGCAATAATTTCCGCCGTGCCAACAGCCCTGTTTGACGAGCTGACCATATCCTTCAGCGCTTCCTCGGCGGCCTGCAAGCTAGGGGTCAGTTGATTAAATTGACAATGAATCATTAAGCGATTTAGTGCCCCCTCTAGTTCCCTTATATTAGACGGAATATTGCGAGCAATATATTCGATGGCGGCTTCCGGAAGTGCAAAATCCTTTTCGCGACATTTTTCAGTTAAGATCGCCATTCTCGTCTCTAAATTTGGAGGTTGGACGTCAACTACCATCCCGCCCCCGAAACGGCTTGCCAGCCTTCCCTCGAGGGCGGGGATAGCGTGTGGAATCTTGTCTGCAGTTAGGATGATTTGTCTTGATCTTTGTTGCAGCGAGTTGAATGTGTGGAAAAACTCTTCCTGAGACCCTTCTTTCGAAGAGAGAAATTGAACATCATCAACAATCAGCACATCAACCTCGCGATAATTTTTCTTGAACTCATTCATTTTTTTTGTCGCAATGGCGTTTATAAAATCATTCGTGAAGGTTTCGCATGATACATATACGATTTTTCCTTGAGGGTTCTTTTCGAGATATTGTTTGCCTATCGCTTGTGCGAGATGAGTTTTCCCCAGGCCCACGCCGCCGTATATAAAGAGGGGATTGTGACGAACGCCGGGGTTGGCGGCAACCTCTTGGGCTACGGCGTAGGCGAGAGAATTATTGTTACCAACTATAAACGTATCGAACGTGTATTCTTTCCTAAGGTTGCTGTCAGACGTGTCTCGGGCGGGTTTGGCGCTTGAACGCCTAGGCTCTATCTCGATAGGCAGTCTTTCAAGATTAATGTTCTTCCTAATCTTAAATTGAACGTTCTGAATATCGGACTTTTGTTTTTGAAGAGCCTTTACTATGTCGTGGCGGTGTTTTGATTCTAGCCAATTTTTAGTGTAAGTGTTGGAGACCCCGACCGTGGCGACGCCTTTATCGGTGCTGATAAGCTCTGTATTTTTAAACCACGTCGAAAACTTAGTCTCACCAATAGACTCTTTGATGTCTTGCAATGATTTTTGCCATAGCTGATCGATTTGCACACCCCTCCATTTTGCTATTCGCGATGCGTTCAAAAAAAGTTTTCCACAGGCATACTCACTGTAGAACTACTTATCCACAATCGTCAAGGGCCTGTGGATAACTCATAATTTGAACCTGTTAAATGTAAACTTGTATATAAGTTTATGTGACTTTGTTTGGTCTTTGTTTGATGGGCCTGTGGAAAACTTGTGGAAAACTGTGGATAACTTTCTGCCTGTGGAAAACTCCACCCAGCTAAATTTTTTTTGCCTGTGGAAAACTTTTCTATATATAGTCGATATGCGTGGTTTGCAGCCAAAACAAAAAATCTGCGCAAGTTGACGAAAATTGTTATACTAAAGATATATTTATGAAAAGAAATTCACTTCAAAATAAACGTATAGCCTCTTTGGATATTCACAGCCCGAGTTGCTTGAGGTCTGCTTATGACGAGTCCCTCTCCGGCACCATAGCGGATATGTATCCGCTTGTGGATGCCGCTGCAGAGGCAGGATTCAGTCTCATTGAGTTTACTCCTGTTCAAGACACTACGCACCCATCTCCTTATATGGGATTGAGTATATTTTCTTTTAATCCTATTTACTTGGACACCCGTCATCTTGGTGGCATCTCCCGTCTTGGAAATTCCGCGCCTGGTGTTATCGATCAGCGCAATTGCCTAAAACAGAAATTATCGATATTAAAATCTTTGTACAGGAAAGTCGGCTTTGGTGACAAAGAGCTTGGGGACTATGATCGAAATGTCCTCGCCTATGCCTTGTTCAAGGTTTTAAAAAGACGGTTCAAGAGAACATGGGTTAATTGGCCCGGAATTTTTTCAACAGGAAACATCCAAAGGATACTCGCCAAACATCCGGGGCTGCATGAGAGAGTAAAATTTGAACTGTTTGTACAAGATATAATGACCGAGCAGTGGATGGGTTTGGCTGACTATAGCCGCCAAAAAGGTATCTATTTTGTGATGGACAAGCCGATTTATCCGATTTATGATAGTGCGGAGGTTTGGGCGAACCAGGATCTGTTTTATCTGAACGATGATGGGACATTAAAATATGAATCGGGTTGCGATAATCCTAAAGACCCGTTTGGTCCGCAACGTTGGGGCCACGCGGTATATCGCTTTAGAGAAAGGCAAGACGAGGTAATCGCTTATTATTTTGAGACAATCCGCCATTTGTCAAAAATATCACCGGTGATTCGCATTGATCATGCCTTGGCTTTAGTTTGGAAATACTATCTGATTGAAACAAAATCTGGTCGCGCTCTGCATGTTGAGGCCCTGAAGGATCGCATCTTATCGGCAATAAAAAATGAATTTCCAGACATTATTTTTATCGCCGAAGATCTTGGTTATTCATCTAAAGCGATAGACCGCCTGCTTAATAAATTTGATATGCCGGGAATCCGTTGTCCACAGTGGGTCAATAAAATTCGTTACAGTCGTATCGACAAATATCCGCAATTGTCTATGTCTGCCACCTCGACTCATGACACCGATACGCTCGCAGCTTGGTGGAAAAAACTCTCGCACGATGACCGCAGGACTTATTTTAAAAAAATGAAGGGGATAACGCGAAAAAAAGCGCGGCGAAAAAAGATACGAATTCCGATGGACCTAATGATCAGAGAGATGATCTCCCTAGTGTTTTGCTCGCACTCTCGAATTGCCTCTGTGAGCTTGGCTGATCTGGTGGGGGATATGCGCCGCTACAACAAGCCCGGTGAAAAAAACCGCACTAACTGGAAAATTAGGCACCGTGTGCCGACCGACGAGATTGACTTTAGTTTTCTAAAAGAAATTATTAATCAAACAGGGCGATCATAGGACCAAAATTAATCACTGTGCATCCCTTGCTAAAACGCGAACTTTACTGTAATATATACCCGTTATGAAAAGAACATATCAACCATCCAAAAAAAGACGCATCAAAACCCACGGTTTTCGCTCTAGGCTCAAAACCTTGGGCGGAATAAAGGTGCTTTCTCGCCGCAGGAAGAAAGGCAGAAAAGCCCTGACCGTTTCCAAACTCAAATGATCAAAAGAGAAAATAGGTTAAAAAAACCCCGCCAGATCAAAATGGTTTTTGACAAAGGAAGGTCTGCAAGCGGTGGTTTTTTTAAAATAAGATTGTTTAAAAAGTTTGCTCGAGGTTCTAACGACCCGTCCAAAATTGCGGTTATAATCTCGAAAAAGTTTTCTAAATCGGCCGTTGAGCGCAACCTTGCCAAGCGCCGCATTTTAGCCGCATCGGCGAGACATTTAAAAAACAGCCGTGGATTTGATATTGTTGTCTTACCCAATAAAAGGGTTTTGACCGAGCAATACAGTCTTGTTGAGGCTGATTTTGAAAAATGCTTAAAATACTTGCTGTCAAACTGATCAAGCTTTATCAAAAAACGCTGAGCCCCGATCACGGGTATTTGCGGGATCGCCACCCGATGGGGTGCTGCCGATTTCGGCCGACATGTAGTCAATATGCAGTGGAGGCGATAGAATTAAACGGGTTTTTTGTAGGTGTGGTTATGGCTGCATGGCGAATCTTGAGGTGCAATCCTTTTAGCCGTGGCGGCAACGATAGCCCAAAGAAGTTTAATATCCCTAACATAATAAGAAAGATATAAAGAGGAAAAATGCTATCACAATTTTTTTACAACCTGTTAGTCGGCGTCACATATTTGGTTCCGGGTCACTATGTTTGGATTGCGATCGTTATTATCACCGTGTTTTTGCGCGCGCTGTTTATCAAATCGTCAATCTCGATGGCAAAGATGCAGATCAAGCAAAAGAAAATGCAGGTCAAGATTGATGCGATCAAAGTTACCCACAAAGAGGATAAACAGAAGCAACAGCAGGCGCTTATGGATTTGTATAAAGAGGAAAAATTCAATCCTCTGTCAAGCTGTTTGCCCTTGATTGTTCAAATCGTCGTCTTTATTGCTTTTTATCGAGTTTTTTATAAAGGCAATATCACACAGGTTGATGTGAGCATGCTCTATTCGTTTATCAAAGATCATGGGCCGTTAAACGCCTCGTTTTTCGGAATAGATTTGGCGAAGACAGCCTCCGCTATCATCAAAGAGGGGGGCATCAAATCGGTGGCTGGCTATGCTTTTCCGATAGTTGCCGGGCTGACTCAGCTTTACCAGTCATTGCAGATGAGGGCGACCCAACCTAAATCAACCGGTGGCGGGACCTCGGAGGGGTTACAAAAATCGCTCAATACGCAGATGACGTATCTGTTCCCGGCTATGACTGCTTATATCTCGTTTACCCTGCCTGCCGCCCTGTCGATTTATTGGATAACCCAGACAGTCTTTATGATTTTCCAACAAGCTTATATCAACAAGCATTTTTTCTCCGATCCGGAACTTCGCGCTTTGCCGGCAAAAAATATCACCAAAAAAGGCGATGTTGTTGTTGAAGTAAGGAAAAAGAAAGAAAACTAACGTATAGTAAAAACGTATAGCGTATAGCCACAACATATAATTCAAAACTTATAATAATCGTCGCAGAGCGACACAATAGTTATACGTTTTGCATTTTTCGTTTTAAGTTAATTTTGGGTTGAAAAACTCTGACTGAACAGGTATATTTTCACTATTGGAAGCGTGCCAGAGTGGTTGAATGGGCTTGTTTCGAAAACAAGTGAGCTCGCAAGGGTTCCGGGGGTTCGAATCCTCCCGCTTCCGCCAGACAGATGATTTTTAAAAACTATTTTCGTTACATACCCTTGACACAATGTAATAGGTATTACATAATGACAAGTATGAGTAATAAAGAACATGTGACGATCACGGAACTTGCAAAGATTATGAATCTTAGCAGGGTCCAAGTGTTTCGAAAAATAAAATCCGGGGAAATACCGGCCAAGAAAGTCGGCAGTATTTATATTATCCCCGCGGAATATGCTTCGCTTTACACGGGCGAGATGACTGAGCGTGATGAAAAACTGATCGCGAGGGGCGTGGAAAAAGTCGTTGTTCAGTACGGCGAGGTGTTAAAAAAACTTGCCGACACATGAAAACCAAGAAAATCAACATAGATCATATCGAAAAAATCGCTCATCATTTGGCGGTCTCTACGATGAGCTGGAGCAAACCTATCCCTCCGTTTAGGACGAGATTCCCTAGTGTTCTCGAGAGCTGTGTAGAGACGCCTTTCTCAACCTATAGCGGTCGTGACTTATATCCGACAATCGAATCAAAAACAGCGGTTTTGTTTTATCTTTTGATCAAAAATCATCCATTTCAAAATGGCAATAAACGCATTGCTGTAACGAGCATGATGGTATTTTTGTTTTTAAATCACAGATGGCTAACTGTCGAGCCGCAAAAACTTTATAATCTAGCCGTTTGGGTCGCCGAATCAGACCAAGACTTGCGCGATGCTGTGTTGATGGGACTGAAGGATTTTATCGGTAAATATGCCAAGTCTGTAAAGTAGTCGCTAGGCCTATTGCATCCGGCAACTTTTTTTAATATGATCCAGTGTTCTGGTTCGGTCGCGTATAGGCTGAACTTTGACAAAGAGTCGTGCCATTTCTCGACCCGCGGGAACGGGTAAGGGAGAGGTTCAAATGGACGGCGACGCATTGATAGCCGCATCTGAGACAAAAGAGGGCCTCGATATATTGAGAGAGATCCTCTCGTCTCTCTCGGACGGCGAGTTTGTCGATGCTATCAGAGGACTTCTCGGCGTCGACGAACCCTCGGACGCGGTGGCTGCCGTTGTTGCTGACGAGGGTTCCGCGCGCGTTAACAAGTTGATAGACAACTCGCTGCACCTATTTGCTGTTACGATCGGTGCGGCGAGTTGTTCCCCGGAGGCCTTTCTGTCGGCCTGCCGAGCCGGCTTGGATGCGCACAAGGATCCAGTGGACCCTGTGCGCATCCAAATCCTCGAGCTCTTTGGGGACTGCCCCGAGCTGGTCAATCAGCTCAGGGCTTCTCTCGAGTCGTGAAACAGGCCCGCTGGGTGCGTGAAAATCGCATCTGGCGGGCCTTTCGTCTTTTTGGGTCAATTAATGATAAAATCAAAACGGAGCTTCTAAAATCCATGGTATGAAGCGTGTTTGCATAACCAACAAATCACAAGTAAGCAAGGAACAAACAAATAACAAATCCCAATAAACAAAAGAAAACTGTAAGTATCTGTTTGTATATTTGAATATTGAAGTTTGTTTGGTGATTATTACTTGCTGGTTGTATCTTTGTTAACTCAAGTTAAAGCAAAGTTTGAATAAAGTTTTTATTTAAAATATCGAGATAGGTAAATAATTTCATAAAATGTCAGATTTAGACAAAGCATTACAAATTTTTTCGAGAGCGGGCGAGGAAAAGGTAGCGCAGGATTTATCGAAAAAATCCGCCATTCCATATGTCAACCTTGTCGGCTATCCTTTCACGCCCGACGTTCTATCGGTTATTCCAAAAGAAGATGCCTACAAGCACCGTATTGTTTCGTTTTTCAAATTAAACGATGGCGTTAAGGTGGCGACAGACAATCCAGCGAACCCGAATCTAATCCCGTATCTGAAACAGCTTGCCGGTGCGACCAGACTGAAATTTTATCTGTATTTGTGTTCTAAGACCAGCACAGAATATGGTCTCTCGCAGCTTGAGTTCGTCAAAGAAGCACCAAAGACCCTCGAAAGGCATGTAGTCTCGCAAGAGGATCTAAAACTCAAATTTGAAACAGCAGAGAGCCTCGCATCTATCGGTCAAAAAATCGTAGAGACGCCGGTTACCCAAACTCTAGATATGGTTTTTGCCGGTGCGGTCCACATGAACGTTTCCGATATTCACGTCGAGCCGATTGAGCAGGGCGCGCGGTTGCGTTTCAGGATTGACGGTATGCTTCAGGACGTGATCACGATGCCCAAGCAATCGTATATTTCAATCAAAAACAGAATCAAATATCTTTCAAAATTAAAGCTGAACATTACCGAAGAACCGCAGGATGGCAGGTTTGATATTCAGATAATCGATCAAGTCGTTGATGTGAGAGTCTCAGTTATGCCCGGGGCTTGGGGAGAGGTGATAGTCCTGAGACTTCTTAATCCGTCTGGCGCAATTATTTCTCTGCATGATCTTGGCTTCAGAGCAGATGCCTTAAAGTTGATCGAAGAAGCAATTTCAAAACCAAACGGGGCGATATTCAATACTGGTCCGACTGGTTCGGGAAAGACAACGACGTTGTATGGAATTTTGCAAAAGCTCAACAAACCCGAGATTAAAATTATTACCCTCGAGGATCCGATTGAGTATCGAATAGAGGGAATAGACCAGAGCCAAGTCAGGCCCGATAAAGGCTTCGATTTTGCAAATGGCCTTAAGCACGCGCTTCGCCAAGACCCCGATGTGATTATGATCGGAGAAATTCGTGACAAAGAAACCGCCGAAACGGCGCTGCAAGCTTCTTTGACCGGACACTTGGTTCTAACGACACTTCATACTAATTCGGCGCCTTCGAGCATCCCGAGGCTTTTAGATATGGGCGTCAAGCCGTTTTTGCTTTCCGGCTCTATCAATCTTATTATTGCACAGAGATTGGTCAGAAAAGTTTGTAACTCTTGCCGTGGCGGTGCTGGTAAGCCAACATGCCCTGTTTGCAAGGGCACCGGATTCAAGGGGCGAGTAGCCATTATTGAGACTATGAAAATTACGCCAAAGATCGAGCATCTGATCCAATCGGGCGGATCGGTCAGCGAATTCGAAAAAGCCGCCCGCGAGGATGGGATGGTTACCATGTTCGAGGACGGCTTTCAAAAAGTCAGAGAAGGTCTAACTACCGAAGCGGAAGTTAGGCGAGTGGCGCCAGCGGATTAATAGGCTCCGCCTGTCAGACCTCGAGTGCCGCTGCCTACTCCTCCAAGAATTGCTCTGTAAATAACTATTGCTAGAGCAACAATAATAATACCGATTATAGCGTTTGTTATAGCGATTCTGCCTTTGCCGGCTTTTTCTGCGTCACCACCGGCGGTTACATATGTCATGCCGCCCCATATTAGATAGATGATCGCTAGGATGCCTATAACCCAGAGAAAAGTGTTTACGATTCTATTTATCACGTCACCTGGGGCGTCGGTCAGCAGAGGGATTCCTTGCTCGTTAGTCAGATCAGCTGCAAGCGCTCTACTGGCGGTCATAGTAACTCCCAAAATCGCAAAACCTGCTTTTGATGTTAGTTCTTTTACTCTAAATCGCGACATGTCCATTATCCTCCTTGTTGGTTAACTACTAAGATTATATTGTTTTGCAAAAAAATATGCAACACACGACAGATCGCCGGATGCATCGATTACTGCAAATATATTCTATCAATGCAGAATTATATTTTCAATTGATAAATCGTGTCAGTTTCCTGCAAATACAACGATCCATTTTTGTAGTCAAGACCATTTATATCAAATCTGTTAGCCGCTTGATCCGTTGAAGACAAGTATCTACTGGTTTGTCCGGAATTTGAGATAAAGAAAACAGAGTTTGCCTCGTTGGTTTCGCTGTCTTTACCGCCCGGCTTGATTGCGTAGAAATAGCCATCGCTCGTACTCTTAGCGAATGAGGGGTCGATGTTGTTAATTCCAGCTATCTCTTCTCCTTCGTCAGAAATCAAAGTGGCGTCGATCGTCTCTCCAGTATCGTGTGAAAGAAGCGCTGTTTGATGATTCGCTACGAGATCAACTGCGCCAAAAATCTCAAGAAGGGTTTTTATGCCGTCTGACTGCTTGTAAAATAGGCTTCCGGACTGTAGCTCTCGATCATAGTTTGCAATTGCAAACGAGTTGTTTTGCGATACAGGCGCGATTTTGAATAACAGCGGCAGACTTGTTTCATCTACGGATATTTTATTTCCCAGACTGTCTAAAATTAGAGTGGAGTCGCTGCTCTCAATAGTATAGAAGGAAAGGTTTGCCTTAACCGGGGAAATTGTTTCCATGTCTAGCGTTGACAGCTTGTCGGTGTATATATACAGGAGATTGGTCCGAGCTTTCATTACCTGAAATAGACATGATTCATCAGTTGAAGTAATTTTGATGGAATCCGCATCAGTCTGCCCAGCCATTATGGTGGAAGATGACTTAGTCTGGAAAGAATAAAACTTCAGCGAGAAATCGTTTCCGGCAAAACATATGCCGTTTTTCTTAGTGGCGAAGCCCCATGATTCAATTCCCGGATCATCTAGCACTTTCTCTAAATTGGTACGTTTATAATCTAAATTAATCGAGGTCTCACTCGCAGTTGGCGCCGCCTGCTCTTTGGGTCTTGAACAGGCATATACAAGCAGTATGACCGAGGCGATAACGACAATAATTAACACGAAGATAAACAATTTTTTTTTCATTAAAGCCCCAATACTTTCTTCATATTAGCCCAAAGTGATCGAACGTAAGCTGATTCATTTGAGCGTTTTGATAGGTCGCCATTGACCGACTTGCCATCAACCAACAATTCAAAGTGGATGTGTCGGATATTGGAAGCTCCGACACGACATATGATGTCACCCGCTTTTACTTCGCCGGTTTTTTTGTTTAAAGTATGATAATAGTATGCCTTGACCCTTCCATTTGCTGAAACGAGCCTTGTATAGCTGTTGCGACCTGATCCGCCCGAGGTAGCCTTGCCGTCAAAAGCCGCATAACACATTTCATTAGACGGAGTGATGTCGATGGCGTCTCCACTACTCCTATTGTGGTAAACTCCGTGATGATATATCTCTCCTGGGTGGCATGCTGATGATCCATGGCATGTATTGAATGAAATGTTTGGGTTTGATCCACCCGGATTTGCTGTTTTTCCCAAATCCGAGACTTCGCCCGATGCGCCGGAATATCCCTCTTCTGCAAAATCATTGTTTCCACTTGCCGCGTTTGGCTCAAAAACACTGCTTGCAATTTCCCCTATCGAATCCTTACCCGCCGAAGGTCCGGTTGAAAACTTTGCCGGACATATATTGTGTGTCGGAGCCGCAGAGGTGGCAGGGGTTGGCGAGACTGCTTCTTGCGCGAGTCCTGTTGAGGTTTTTGAGAAAAGGACAAACCCTGCAACCAAACCAAGAACTATGAGAAGTGCAGTGAAATTTACCACAAATATTTTTTCTGTTAATTGTTTTGGCTTCATCTTATTTTAATTTTACGATTACCGCGTCGTAAGTTCCATTTTTTGCGTGCGAAAGTGTGCTTAATTGTTTTGTGACAGCCTTGTTCTCTGAACAAGGGACGAAAAGATCAAGGTAGTTTTGGTTGGCGTGATTGCCTACAGCATAGTGATCTCTGATTTTAATAGGTTGATTGTTGTTAAATCCCGGGATAACAACTCCATAATTTTCCCTTTGATTCCACGGGATGATGTTGTCCGTTGTCGGCTGCGCAAAAACAAACCTTTCCGCTGTGCCGTCTTTTTTTACCCACTGTAATCGACCATCTTTCATTGCAAACTTTCCAGTTGAATCGGCAGTTGAGGTATTTCCCCCTGTTTTGCAATCGCAAGTATTATAAGGTCTGATGCATGGACTATATGAGGTGATGTTAACCCTAATTTTTTTTCCTGATGACAGATCTACGGGTGTTTCGTTACTGCTAGTTGGGTTAGACGAAGTTGATTGTTCCGGTAGCGCCTCGCCTTTGCATTCGGCTGCTATGGCATCATTTATCCAATAGCCTACATAGGGATTTGCGGGATCTCCCGTGCCCCAACACGGACCGGCGGCGGTTGCCCATTCATTAAAGTGATGTGTAAAAAAATCTTGATCGTTATTTTGTAGGGCTTTCCTGAGATCGGTTTTATTAGATCGTTCGAAAAACCCGGCTTGCGTTGCTTTTGTCATTGCTTCTTCGGCGGAGCCGGCCTCGACCTGATCTCTTCTGACCCACGTTTCTTTACCTTCCAACAGAGGCTCTTTTTGAGGTTGGCCGTTGTCCAAATATTCAGTCGGTTCTTTTTCGATGTAGTTAGAGACACACCAGAGATTTCCCTCGTACATTAATTTTGATTGTTCTCCGGTCGGAGCAAAAAATCCCACCCCCAAAGCCACTAGGGCGAGACCCAGTAAAGATGTTGCTAAAATCGGTATTTGGACAGTGCTTTTCACTCTTGTCATTATGGGTTAGTCGTATCGTTGCGGGTGGTCGGTAATTGACCGCTTGAGTTAGATTGGGATGTGTCGTTTTCGGTATTGCCATTCTCTGATCCATAACCACTACTTGCGTCCTCAGATTGTATCTCGGTTTTGGTGGAACCGCCTATAACCTTAATAGTCGTTCTGTAGATGAGATACGAACACGAAAAGATCAGAACGCCGATGATTGTCCCGATAATAATTTTTTTTGCCTTTTCGGCTTTCTCCGCATCGCCTCCGGCGGTTGCATAGACAAATCCTCCATAGAGAAAAAGTATAATTGATACAGCGGAAAACACCCAAATTAGCAAGTTTATAAATCTGAAAATCATAAACTCAGGAGTGGTATAATCCGTGACATTTTGTCCCAGATTATTAAAATCAGGCTGGGTGTTTTGCGTAACAGGATTTTTTAATTTATCTATGCTAATTGGCATTTTAGTTACCGCTGTTTAAATATTCTGATTCCCAAAGATTACTGCTATCGGTCATATCCTCATCGGCGGTCTGTTCTTCCACTTTTTCTTGAGCGTTATTTTCCTCATATTCTTTTTTGATGATAATGCGTTGGACAAATGTAGCGGCCGAGAATGCCAAAAGAGCGATAATAAAACCTATTATTGCGAATGTGATTGTTTTTTTGGCTGATTCCGCCTTTGCCTCGTTGCCATAGGCGGTAAAATACTGAAATGAACCATAAAACACAAACACGACAGTAATAAAAACCAAAATGGTCATTATAATCGGAAAGATGCTCTCGCTGAACCAGCCACTTATCGCTGTATATAACGAACTAGACATACTCTCAGGAT
Source organism: uncultured Candidatus Saccharibacteria bacterium (assembly GCA_964540855.1). Taxonomy (GTDB): domain Bacteria; phylum Patescibacteriota; class UBA1384; order UBA1384; family DTJR01; genus CAZIOI01. The sequence continues at coordinate 7,379 of CAZIOI010000008.1, read as the reverse complement.
CACTTGATCCGATAACAGCGTCGTTAACCTTTCCCGATAGAGAGTCTATCCCAAGACTGGGTGTTGCCATTATTCTACTCCTTTTCTAAATTCCCGGCTTTACAAACCAGACGGCAAGTTTAATCAAAATCGTCACAGAACTCGCGGCAATAATTCCGATCACCGTCCAGCTAATATTTTTTTTTGCCTGCTCTTGCTTGCTCGGGTCGCCGTAGGCAAACGCATATTGCACGCCGGCTATCAAAAGAGCAATGATTGCTAGCGCCCCCAGATAAACGGGGATCCTGTTTAACAGACTATCCAGAAGTGATGTCGTGTCCGGAGTCGGGTCGTACTTCGAATAAATATTGTCTAAGCTTGCCGCATGCGCTTTGAGTGTAATTTTTTCTAATATATTCATAGTTTAGGAATTTACCAACCTGACAATCGCCCACGCGCACAAAAGCAAAACCTCACCGGAAACAGCACCTATTATAAGTTCCTTGGCTCTACCAGTCTTTGAAGCATCGCCGGCGCTCATGGCGTATGTTATGCCGCCCCACATTATAACAAATCCGGCCAATATCGACCCCAGTGGCAATAAAAGCCCGCTGTATATTTTTCCCACATAGTCATAAAGCTCGTACACGTCTTGATCCACCTCTTGAGCGATTGCCAAAGTGGGGAGCGAGACTAAAAGCGCGATTGCCATAAGTTTTTTTCTAATTTTCATTTTCTGTGCTTAAGTTGGTTGTGCCGGCGGCTGTTGCCCATTTCGCGAGGCTTTTTTGCAATATCGTGCTGACGTCGGAGTTGGACTTATCAAGCACGTCCTTGAGCGATGAGCCCGAACGAGCTTGGGCAATCATGCTGATAAATGCGGTGTCCACTTCGTCCGGCTGGCTCCCTTTGTACCAAACGTCGGCGTAAGTTTTTTGATTCGCAAACGCCTCAAACTTTGCTTTGCCGGCCTGACCTTTAAGCGCCGATGGGAGCATCATGGCACTTAGATATGCCGACGAACCGGATTTGGAGGTTAGATATTTTATAAATGACCAAGCTGTTGCCCGACGGCGCGTATCGGATTTTGCGTTTGGTGCTGCTTCAACCCACATTTTTGCCGTTGTCTTGAGTTTGCTCGCGTTGGTCGGAATGGTCGGGTCAACAATTTGCGGCAAGGCCGCGACATCAATTAAGCTCTTGAGCGCAGGCGCTTTGTTGATGATCGTACTGTAGGCACCGGCGTAATGAACCATCATTGCTGTCTGACCGTTAATAAAGGCGTTCAAACTACTATCCGAAATGTCGTTGTTCCAGCCATACAATGGGTCGGATGTATTCGCGAACCTTAAGTAAAATTTGAGTGCTTGCTCGCCGGGGTTAACGGAGCCGACGGAGCTTGTTTGTGTTTGATTAAACGTGGCGGCGCTTAGATCATCGGATGTGAGCTTCGTACCGTTTTGCATCATAATGGCCGATAGTATGTCGTAAGATCGCTCAACATTGTCTGCGGTCCCCATTGCTATGGAAGCTTGGCTCAACGTCTCTCCATTTTTGATTGTAAGGTATGGGGCGATCTCGACTATGTCCTGCCATGTTCTCGGCGCGGTGGTGATCTTTGTTCTGAGAGCTTTTATTTCCTCGCTCGAAACTTTTCCTTTTGATTGAGCCGCCATATTTTCAGCCGCTTTCTCGGTTAGGGAGGTATTGATATAAAGCGCCAAGTTATCGACTGCCATTGGGAGACCATATACTTTTGGTGTGCCGTCAGAACTGTTAAAAGTGACGGTTTTCGCGACGGATGGCTCAAATTGTTCAGCTACGAGCTCATCGGTTGACTTACCGGTCTTTTTCTTTTCATCTAAGTCGGACTCAAGCAAATCATCTGGTGCCGGCTCGAGGGCGGTGGTCCACGCAGGCAGGTTCTCGGCAGGCAGGGAAATTATATCAGGCGCGTTTTCAACGGTACTGTGTGCTTTTAGCGCCGCATCGATTTCTTCGTAATATGTTCTTATGTCCTTTGTTACAACCTCGATTTTAACGCTTGTGTGATCTGACTCAAAATCAGCCTTCACTTCTTCTAAGGTCTCGGTTCCGGCATCGGTGTTGGGCCGCCACCAATAAAGCGTGACCTTGCTCGAGCCGGTAGTCTTCTTTGCAGAGCTGCAACCCGAAAGAGAGATCGCCATGGCGACTGAGATTAATATAAGCAAAAACTTTTTTGCCACTTTACCCCTCCTTGTATGGGTTTTCGATGAGTGTTGCTTCCTTGAGGCCGGCAGAATCTACAAAATACAGTGTGGAGCCGATTACCGACAAACCTTTAGCGTCCTTTAAACCCTCTACTTCAGCATAGATAATCTTGTCTGATGTGTCAAAATTAAATTTTACCGGCCTGTTACCGTCCAGATAGAAAAGATTATTTTCTCCAAACCATTTATACTGACCCTTTTGTGACGAGACGCCTAAAGCCTCGATGTTCTCGCCGGATATTTTGAATAATTGTCCGCTTGCATCTTGGGCAACAGCATATTTACCGGTCGCTCCCCACTTGGCCGAGACAAAATCAGTTTTGTCGGACAATTTTTTGTAATTTCTATCTGATAGATTTAGAATCCCCAATTCTCCGCCGACCAACAGAACTTTGTTGGGACTATCGGTCCAGTCGAGCTTGAGATTCGAAAAATTGCTGCTTGTCAGATCCATAATAATTTCAGATTTTTTGTGAGTGCTGTCCGTATAAATCAAACTCCACCCATAATCCGACTTTAAGTCGTAGATTATTTTTGAATTTGCGATTTTTTCGTAGCCACTGGAACCTCTGTTGATTGTAAAGTTACTGATTCTTGCGGCATCTGGCGGCAATTTAATTTCAGTCTGATTGATCAAATCGGATTTAATAAAGCTTGCTACTTTTAGTGCTTCTTCATCAAGAACAAAACCCGACAATCCATCGTCTGAAATGATATATTCTCGCGGATTTTTGTAACTGCCAACTGAGACTTCCGTCGTTATGGTCGGATCGCTTCCGTTATTTATTGCCGCCATAAACCGGCTATCTTTAGAAACAAAGTAGCAAACCTTGTCGTCATAACTGGTCTGAACACTCTTGGCGCCAGCCAAAACGGTTTTACTTTGTACCTGCCTGGCAAACGAGAAATTAAGATCGATATCTTCACCGGGCTCTATTTTTCGATCCAGCCTATATGTGGCGTAACCGTTTTTTATGACCTCTATAATATTTTTGCCGGGCATCAGCCTAAATGTGCCCGCCGAAACTTCCTTGCCGTTCAACAGAATTTTGTCAGCCGTTTCCGTGGGTTCAATTTTGACGACTACTTGATAAAAAAACCAAAAATATGCGAAACCGCCTGCAGCTAAGACTATCAGGGAGATGATCGCGAGTTTCGGCCATCTGGAATTGCCGCGTTTTATTACGGCCTTGCTACCGGCGCTTGTTGGTTGAGCGACCTGAGATGAGGGGCTTTTAAACAGAGCGTTAGGACTTGGTATCTCGGGAGTTTTGACAGCCTGAGCTTGCGGAGTTTGTGTCGGCTGGACGTTTTGTCTTTCTTGGGCCGGATTCGCATCTTGGGGGATAGCTTGCTTGGTTGGCATACTTGCGGCGGGAGGAGACTCTGATTTTTGTCCTAGCACACCTTCGGGAGCGTCGTCTAGCGGCATGCTCTCGATTTTGTTTATTGGACTTAGATCGTCGTTATTGCCCATTGTTGTTTATCTTAATTTGCTGACCAAGGTTGGCGGTTGGTGGCGTTGGAGCCGGCTCGGCCGGCGGATTGGCTACGTTGGAATTCATAGTTGTTTGAGGTGTCGTCTGATTGGTTGCCGGCTGTTGCGCTGCGGGTTGACTCGCGAGTTGCACAGCAATATTAGTAGTTGCCTTTGGCGGAGTGACCTGTGCCTGTGCGGCGGCAGCCAAATTTATTGGGGGAGGTGTGACAGTTTTCGAAACCGGAGCTGCAGGTTTGGGGACGGTCGGTGGCGCGGATTGAACGGAATAATTTTCGTCAATTGCCGGACCGCTCAAAGCGCTTTCGTCTTGTTTCGCTTGTTGTTGCTCGAGTAATTGGCGGGGGTCGGTAGTAATAATTTGATCTTCGCTGTAAGAGGCGATGACTTTGATTGCTACGTGGCTTGAACCGGCGAAAAATAACCCCTCGCCGACGTCCGATTCAAGCAGTAGAAACTTTTCTCCTTCGGTTAGATTAAATACCTCCGCAAGTTTTTCGACTGCCGATGGTGATTGTTTCAGTAGGATTTGCATCGAAGAGTTATTGAGAATTGCACGCCCTTGTTCGCTCGAAAGAAAATCCTCGACATCCTGAGAGATAATGCTCAGTCCCAAGAAATATTTTCGTGCTCTTTTTGCCAAAGAATACAAATATCTCGCCGAATCCGGATATTGCATCAGAATCCATGCCTCATCAACCAACAATAACCTTTTGCGCATTTCGAATCTTACCTGTGACCATATGTAGTTTAAGATCATATACATAGCCAAAGGACGCAGCGCATCCTCGAGGTTTCTGATCGAAAAAACAATGAAGCCGCGTTCGAGCTGGAAATTAGTCGGTTTATTAAACAATCCCGCAAACGAACCCTCGGTATATTTCGCAAGCCTCCTGACCAGGCTCTCGGCGCCGACAGTGTTTTGTAAAACGCCCTGCAGGTCCTGCAATAGGGGAGCTTGATTGGAGTGAGTCGCCGGATCTTCGGTGATGTCTCGCAGGGCGTAGGTGTCGTAAATTCCCTTATCTAACATCGCGTCTTCTTCAGGAGTGACACCGCCAACCATCAAAGCAACAAGTCCTTTTATATCTGTGACAGCAGTGCGGATGACGGTTGCTCCGTCTTCGTCTTGAGTGACTTTTGGCAAGTCAAACGGATTTATTCTTTTGTCGGAGTTTAGCGAAAAGTCGAAAAACGCTCCGCCGACAGCTTCGCAAAGCGCTTGATATTCATTTTCTGGGTCGATTACGATTACGTCCGTGCCAAACATCAGACTTCTAAGTGCCTCGAGCTTGATGCAATAAGATTTACCCGCGCCGGACTTGGCGAAAACCACTTGATTAGCATTTTCCAGATCAAATCTGTCAAATAAAATCAACGAATTGTTATGGCGGTTGATGCCGTATAAAATACCTTTGTTCGAGGTTAGTTCCGCCGAAACGAACGGGAAGGTTGTTGAAAGCGAGTTTGTGTCCAAATTTTTAGTTACCTTCAGCTCGTCTTCGGCCAGAGGTAGCGTTGAATGAAAGCCCTGTTCCATCTGAAAGATCGACTGCTTGGTGTAGACCAGAAGACCGCCCAAGGTCGAGGTGAGCTGCTGGGAAACTTGATTTAGCTCATCGACTTTTTTGGCGTAAATCGTGAAATACAATCCAACCTTGAATATCCTCTGTTGCCCGCTCATCAAATCTTCTCTGAGCTGGTCTATATCGGAAATGGCCGAGTCCAACTGCGGGTCTCTAACTAAACCCTTTTCTTGCTCGATCTGGCGGGTCGATTCGAGCCTTCCGGCTTGTTTGTGCATCTGATCCATGAACATATTTGAGTCCAACGGGACGATGTGCATTCCGACATCCATCGAGATGTCATAGTTTATGACGGGGGATAGCCAGTTCGTGTTCAAAAATCTCGGGTACGAATAAACAAAAACCGTCTTGACGAACAAATCATTAATCTGCAAATAATTTGGTGTCGTCAAAAAACTTGCGGGGGAGAGAAAATCAATCATCGAAGCCGAAGATTTCTCTATCTCCTTCTGGGCTTGTTGCAATTTTTTGTCTTGTGCGCTTGAAAATATTCCCATAGTTATTTTTTTTGAACCCCTTTTATTTCCGGTTTTTGCTCATCTTGCTGTTCGACACCTATCGGGACGGCATTTTCTCTGAGACTCTCTTTGGCGGCATCCTCCGGATTGTAGGTTCTGTAAAACACCTCGATAATCTGTTTGGTCGAAAGTATTTGCGAAGTGATACCCATAGAAGAGAGTCCCGAGATGATGACGTTACTTCTTTGAACAATTTCCTCTTTGATCTTTAAAAACTTCTTAAGCGGAACCTGAAGGTGCACGTTGGGGTTGCCGAAAATTCCGGAAAGAGCACCTCCGCCAGACAGCTCCGTCGACGGTAAAAGTTGTGGCACAACAATAAAAAACTTTTTATCCATAATGTTGGCGATCGAGATGAGCTTCTGAACAAAATCGCTATATTCCTGAATCTGGTAGCGTATCAGCTCGTTGGGTTCTTGACCCACGCGGTTTTCAAGGTCTTTTATGTAGTTGGTTAGGTCGAGCCGCTTGGAGTGCATCACGATTTGTATCGGAAAAGTGAGCGAATTTAAAAATGACTGATATTGTGCGATGATGGCGTTTTGCTCCTCCTCACTCTTAAGACCAAAATTGACCGAATTGACCATGAGGATTTGGCAAAATTGACCTTTTTTGGTCACGATAACATCGTCGTAAACCGCTGAAAACGGGATGTGTTGCTGCGTGCTTATCTGATTTTTGGTTTTATTCGGCATTTCTCTATTGTATCTAAAATTACTTAAAAATTCCCAAAAAGCCTTTTTTCCCGACCGCATCAGGTGTCTTTTGCGCCTCGGACTGTTTCTCGGCCGCCGCTTTGACGTCTTTGACGGAAAGATTGATACCTGTAGGCGCTCCGGATGATGTTGGTGCTTCCGGATTTACACCAACTGGTTTCGCGGTTGTGGCTCCGGTCGGTTTGTCAGCAGGTTTGGGTTGGCTGATTTTGCTGGCCTGCTGTTCGAGATTTTTCGACAAATCGTCCAGACTGACAGTTTTTTTAGGATCAACTTGATCGTCTTTTAGCTGTTCTGTTTTATCCAACAAAATGACATTTTCGCCGACATATCCCTCTTGCCACATCCGTTTTTTAGGCGCAAACAGAAACCTGATAAGACTTAGGCAAAACGCTTCAAACGGTCGGTCGTTAATCTTAACAAGAGCGAAACAAAAAGTTAGTAAACCTACCGGAAGGGCCAAGGGCATAAATATCGCCATAGGGGGAGGCTGTTCGTAGCTGTTTGCAAAATTCCACCAGCCGTAAATTATCGCTCCGCCAACGAGGATGTAAATAAACTGACGCATTGTGAAAGGCCCAACAATACGGTCCTCTAGATCAATGTTTTGCGGAACCTTATATTGCACTTCTAAACCCCTCTCGCTTTATATGTCCGACCCTTGACTCTCGGAGCTTGCACTCTATACCCTCCTTGTTGAGTTCGACCTAACACAAACAAAAGCCGAAATCGGTCCTAAATGAATTATAACACGGAGCTAAAATTGCGTCTTCTGTATGCACCCGCTACTAACATATTGGACTTTTGAGAGCCGATAAAGTTATTCACAT
>CAZIOI010000007.1:0-27192 GCA_964540855.1 uncultured Candidatus Saccharibacteria bacterium | reverse complement strand
GTTGCCATAAAACGTACACACCAGCTAACGCTGGTGGTTTATTCTTTGTAAAAAACAGGCCCCGTCAGGGGCCTAGGATACGTGGATCAGGGAAATTAGCGCGCAATCATGGCGAGCGCCAGCTCGCTCATCAATTCGAGTTGACACATATCATAAATTGTGTAAAATTATATCAATGCAAACAGAATCGAGATTTATTAGACGTGGTAGGAGGACATTATAGATTAAGGTCATTTGCTTGTGTTTTTAAGAAAGAATTCAAACAAACGGCCTTAACGGCCGTTTTCGCTTGTACCTTAACAGACCAAGATCACAAACCACGTAGCGAAAGAAGGTGAATCTGGCATGTTTACGTGTCTTATCTGCGGACAGTCTGTACCGTCCGCTCTCGTTGAGAGCCACAAAAGCGACGAACATCCCCACCTCTTGCGTTATGGGATTATGTGGCCAGGACCAATCAAGCACAGGAAAGACCGCGATTTGCGAGAAGTTACTACCCACAGATCGGGTTACCTCGCCGAAATCCTAGGCGTAGACACGGTCTACGTTAGGGACGAAGGTGCCAACCTGACTGGAAGCATGAAGGACTACCTGACAGAGCGTGGCGTTTACCTTGGTAGCTCAAAAGGCTACGCCACTTTCACTGCAGTATCGTCCGGCAACCACGCCTTTTCCCTGGCAAGCTATGCCGCTAGAAACGGTTATAGTGCGATCGTCTTTACGCCCGCCAACTCATCGAAGATACCAATGTTGCGCAATCTCCATGGGACGTTTGTCGTTGGCGTTGAAGACGCCATCTTCGAGGATGTGTTTGCCCTCTTCTCTGAGCCGGTCTCTGACGATCACTACAACACAAACGTCAACAATGAGCAACTTCTCCGCGGGCTCGATACGGTTGCAGAGGATATCGCAAATCTTAACCCGCAGCCAACCCACATCATTGCAGGAGTTGGGAACGGAAGTTATCTCGCAGGCATCACCTGTGGGTTACAGCAACTTGGCAACCAACTGCCCAAGATCGTCCCAGTCGGGATGGAAGGAGCATTTCCGACTTTAACCGCGTTTCGCCAAGGAGAACTACTCGCTGAGCATACTGAGTTTGGGGTTGATGAAAGCGAGATCGACGCCGCCGAAGGTTCGATTGCGATCGCCAGCTACTCCATGCCACAGCTCATGCACTCGCTTAGGCTTTCCGGGGGATTTCCCCTGGGCGGTCTGACTAACGAGTCGTTGGCCGAAGCTTACCGACTCATAGTCAACGATGTAGATCTTGTGGCGAATGGGGCAATCCCAGAGCCAACCGGCATAATGGGGCTGGCTGCCGCAGTTGCGCACAAACCAATCTTCAGCTCCTCCGATGTTCTGTTGATCTCCTTCACTGGCTCGGCGATAAAAGACACGGCAGGCGTCCGCTCGCTGGTCCCCGACATCGCCGAAACCTTGATTGGGAAGGCTCAAGAAGGTCACCGACACCTCCTAGGGGATCATCCCACGTCGAGTGTGGGCAGTAATAACCTTATGATAGTCGAAAAGGATACTCCGATCGAACAGATCGAACGAGCTTTCCGCTCGTGGAGGGAGCTTACCATATGCTGATTACTGCCGGAAAGGACATATATGAGCTTACAATCGCCAATTGCGAGGGTCACCTCGAAGCCGTCAAAGCTGTCGACGACCTCGCCTTCGGCAGCCACCACGGCATCACCATGAATGAGCTGGAAATGATCATGTGCGGCGGCGGATTTGTTGCCATGTTCTCACTTCATGGTCAGATCGTCGCCGAGTCACAAGTCGTGACCCGGCAGATAGACCAACTCAAGTGGACCCTCCAGCGCAACAGCGCCTTCTGCTACGGCATAGGGGTTCACCCCGAATACCAAGGCAGAGGTTTCGGGAGAGAACTCCTCAAAGAACAAGAGGAGTTTGCCCGGCAAAACGGCCACGATCAGATGTACACGACGATCCGTGTCGAGAACTACCCGTCAATCAAGGCCTTCTTGGCTATCGGACACCAGATCGTCGACTACATCCCCTTCTACGGGGATTCAACCAACTGCTACCGCCTCTTGTTGAGGAGGTCGCTTGTCGTCCCTCCTCCACAAGCAAACGACGAGGACGCCAAGATCGTGCCAGTCAAGTTCGGCGACGAGATCGACACCGACGCTCACCGTAGTGTCGCCGATCTACTGCACGCCGGATATGTCGGCACAACTATCTCGCGCGACGGGATCACGTTCTCCCCCTTCAGTTAATGTTGGTCTCGACGTTCCCAGTGGAGCGCCTCCGCGCCCCGCTACACCTCAAAAAACTTATATGAAAAACTACAATCTTCTAAAAAAATTAATATCAATTCAGTCAACTAGTGATAATCCAGAAGAAAAACTGGAAATTTTAGATTTGATAAAAAAACATTTTTCTGAATCGTTGATAATAAAAGAATACAAATTTGAAAACCGAACGGCTCTGGTTTTAGGCAATACAAAATCAAAAAATGTCGACCTGATTATCGCGTCACACGCCGATGTCGTTGAGGCAGATAAGTTGCAATTTAACCTATTTGAAGATGGTGATAAGCTTCTTGGTCGAGGAGTATTTGACATGAAGGCGGTGATGCTCGCATCGATTCAAACTATCTCAAAAATTGATCCGAAAATTAGAGTTGCAATTTTTGTGACAACGGACGAGGAGATCGACGGTTTGACAACAAAATATCTTCTCGAGAAAGCAAAATATAAAGCCAAATTTGCCATCATTCCAGATGGAGGAGAAGAAACGGGTATTTCCGTCGAGCAAAAAGGGTTCATGCAAATACACATTAATTTTAAGGGGGAAAGCGCTCACGCATCCGAACCATGGAATGCAAAAAATCCAATTGATATGGGCCTGATTTTTAGTCAGAAGTTAAAAGAAAAATTTTCTAGTCCGAAAAATCATAAGGATTGGAAAACAAGCATCGCCTTAACAAAAATCGAATCTGGTGTTTCTTTAAACCAAATTCCCAAGCACGCAGATTTTTATTTTGATATCAGATATATTTATGGTGACAATCCAAAGGATATTATAGAAAAAATAAAGAAAATATTGCCGGTTGGCGCGAAAATCAAAATCGTTGCTCAAAATAAACCATTTTTAGTCTCAAAGAATAATCCACACCTTGATATTTTAACTAATTCAATTAAAAAAATCTCCGGAAAAAATGTGTCTTTCTTGAGAGATTGCAGCACGAGTGACGCCGTATTCTTTATGGAAAACAATATTCCCGCGGTCCTTTTCAGACCAACCGGAGGAAACCCGCACAATGACGGAGAGTGGATCAGTAAAAAATCACTTGAGCATTTTGAGACAATTTTAACTGATTTTATTTCAAATTTTTCCAAATTATGATTATAAAAGAAATTGATATCTCTAAATACAATGTAAAGCTCTCTGAGCCATTCGCTTATTTTACGGCCAAGCTTAATTATTTACCCTATGTGCTTATCATTGTGAAATCTGACAATGGGCTGGTTGGTTATGGTGAGGCTGCTTTGGCTTGGGATGTAACAGGAGAAACTCAAGAAGGAGCAAAAGCGATTTTCAAATATATCAAACCTTTATTGTCTGGGAGCAGGGTCAGTGAGCTGGAAGATATAGAGAAAATAATGGCGACAATAAACCTTTATATAAACAATAATAGCGCTTTGAAATCAGGTATCGAAATGGCTTTGCTCGATATATTGGGGAAAAATAAAAGACTGCCTGTTTATAGGTTGTTTTCGACAAAAAAATGTAGCGAAGTGATTGCGCAAAAAGTATTATCGTATGGCGAAGAAGGTCAGGATAAGATTATTGAAAAACTTATGGAGGCGAAAAAACTTGGGGTTAAAATAATAAAAATTAAGGTAGGGCAAGATAATGAAAAGAATTATAATCTTATCAAAACTATTCACGACTTTGACGCGAAAATTAAACTCGCTCTTGATGTAAATCAGGGTTGGAAAAATGCAAAAACCGCTATTCCGATTATAAAAAAACTAGATAAATTTAATATTGCGTTTATAGAGCAACCGACAAAATGGGATGATATCGACGAGCTTTCAAAAATCAGAAAAGCTGTAAATGTTAAAATTATGGCCGATGAAAGTTGCCATAATTTATCTGACCTAAAAACTTTACATCAAGGGAAATGTATCGATTTTATAAATATAAAAATTGCTAAATCCGGGGGTTTTTTGGAGGCAACAAAAATGATTGATTTTTGTAAAAAAAATCAGATTAGGTTTATACTTGGCGATATGCTTTATAGCTCTCTCGGAACTGCTGCTAATCTTCATTTGGCTAATTTGGGTGATTTTGAGAGCTACGATCTTACTGATCCAAAAAGAATTATAGATGATAAATTTGAAGGAATCGTCTCGGATTCTTGCCGTTTTAAAATTCCACAAAATATTGGGTTAGGAGTTGAACTAAAAAGAAAATTATAAAAAACGTACACACCAGCTAACGCTGGTGGTTTATTCTTTGTAAGGATACACCACCCGGGCTAAAAGCCCGGGGATCTTTCAAGGTATATTAGTCTCCAGTTTTCAAATATAGATTCAGACGAAGGCATTTTTAATTCCATAACCGACTCCCAAGTTTTGAAAAATGAGGCCTGCAAACACAACATGAAGTCTTCCGAGTCAATATACCCTCATACGAAATATGATTCAAGATTGCATAGTTCCAGGTATTGGCATACTGCCACTTCAAATATTTTACGCATACCTACCTCGACTCTCTGTTTAGCAAGAACGAGGCTATAGTCGTGTAAACGGCTGCAAACGCACCCAGCGCAACCAGCTCGCGCCAATCTTCTGCAAAACCCCAGTTGAAAAGATTTACTTTTCTGAGCGCCGAAATTGAATACGTCAACGGGCTAAACTTCGTTACGTAAGCAAAATAAGGGTGAATGTTCTCGCTGGCAAAAAAGAATTCCGAGGTCAAAACCAGCAAAAAGAATGTGTAAAAAGCAAACTGAATCGATGACGGCAAATCTTTGACAATAGCCGAAATCAAAATTCCCAGAGTCACTGACACTATTGCCGTCAAAAACGCGACCAAAAACACGATAAAACCATTTCCCAGCGCAGCGCCAAAAGCAAACTTGAGCATCAGCACAATCGCCACAACGGATATAAAACCGATTAGTATATTGGCAATTATCTTGGCAAACATAATTTTTGATCTTGATGCCGGCGTCGAAAACAGTCGTTCCAGCACCCCGCTCTCCCTATCCTGTGACAGCGAAGTAGTAGCTTTTAGTAAAAATATCAGCACAATGACCAATGGGATTGCTCCGGAAGAATACCTATCGAAATATCTTATCGTCTTTGGTAGATACTCCGAAGATTCAAAGCTAACCGGCTCAGTATCGATCTTGATGGAAGCATCCTGATTCTTGAGATCTTCTTTAAATTCATTAACTTGGCTCCTGATCGCCTTCGCGATTGGGCTAGCGGGGTTTGTAACGGACAGACGAGATTTGAAGCTCTCAAATTTTTCGCTCACCTCGGACGTAAGATCGGATTTAATCTGAGATTTAAAATCCTCCATTTGCCCCTCGACAGCGCCGGAGAGTGCCAATTTGATTCCGGCGATCATCTCCGCCTTGTAAGAATCAAAATCACCCTGCATTGAATTAGCAATATCGCCGGATGGTATCTTTTTCAAAATAACCGCAGCAAAATTACCAAAATTTTCATTAATACTTACGGTTAATGAATCTTCGAGCGATTGTTTGAATGAATCAATCTCGCTTTGAGTTTTTTGATCGACAAGAGTATTTATATCGTCAATGGTTTGGGTTTTATTTTTCTCAAGTTCCGAATTTATCGCCGTAGATAACGGGCTAGCAGAGTCGCCCAAAATAGAATCCGTAAATTTGGCAAAATTCCGGTCGATAAGACTCTCATATTCCGCCTGTGCGTCCGATTCGGCTTTATTCGCCACATTTTCGGTAATGGCTGATTCGATCGAATCCGCTACCTCTTCTTTCACCTTGCCCTGCACCTCCGGATAGCGCGGATCTTCTAGGATTTTGATTGAACCGGCACCATCGACAATATCAATCTTAATGATTGTCTTAATCTCACCTGTCTTAAGAAGTTTGATCCCATCGTCCGCGGATGACATATCTCGGACGACCAAAAGATCGCTTGATTTGATCTCGTTTTCAACCTGTTGGCTCAAATCGTTTTTCTGTCCGTTATATAAGCCGACATCAATATCTTTTGGCGACTGATAAGTAACTAACGCAAAAACAGCTGTCGCCAAAAGCGGGCTGATGAAAAAAATCATCACAAGACGGATATTTTTGAAAAATCTTTTCAGCTCAAAACCTATATACTCAAACAAGGCTTGCATCTTTTTTCCTCGCAGTTACCAATTTAAAGAAAACTTCATCCAAATTTTTCGACTCGGTCTGACGCATTATTTCTTCCGGCGACCCGTATGCAATTATTTCGCCCAAATTCATTAGCGCAATTCTATCGCAGAGTTTTTGCGCTTCCTCCAAATAATGCGTTGTAAAAATTATCGAGGCGTCTTTTTTGAGTTCCGATAGAAGATCCCAAATCTTTTTTCTGAGATCGGGGTCTAAGCCGATCGTAATCTCATCGGCAATAATTATTTTCGGTCGATGCAAAAGCGCAACGGCAATAGATAACCGCTTTTTGTATCCGCCCGACAGACTACCGACCTGACGGTTTCGATAATCTGATAACTCGAGACGTTCAAGCGTCGAATCAATGGCGTATTTCCGATCTTTTTCACTAAACCCGTACGAATGCGAAAAAAGTCGGGCATTATCATAAACCGAAAGATCATCGTACAAGAGATCCTGCTGAGGAATATAGCCGATCATATTTCTGATTTTTCCATGATCCGAATTCGCTTCGGCAAATTCGATTTTACCATCAGTCGGCGCCAAAACTGTGGCAATCATTCTCAACGTCGTGCTTTTGCCTGAACCGTTAGAACCCAAAAGACCAAATATTTCGTTTTTATAAACTCTAAAACTAATCTTTTTGACAGCTTCAATCGCCGGAGGAAAAATTTTTCTCAGTTCATCGACCTTGATAACGGTCTTTGGTTTTTCCAAAGTAATCCCTTGGCTATGATTGTTGGGTTTGCTTGCGCTTGGAGGGCGAGTATTCTTCGATCAATACTTGTATTCCGGCCGCTACCGGTACCGCCAACAAAGCCCCGCCGACTCCAAGTAATTTACTACCAATTAAAATCGCGATTATAACCATAATAGGTGAAAGACCGACAGCCTTTTGCATTATCTTCGGTACCAGTATGTGATTCTCAAGTTGCTGAATCAGGATATAAACTACGACAACCGCAATAATTTTCCAGACCGGCACAGATGCGACAAGAGCAATAAAAACCGCAAACACCGCCGCAACAACTGGTCCGATTACCGGCACAATTTCCAAAAGTCCCGACAAAACGCCAAGCACCAAAGCATAAGGGACACCAATGATCGAAAGAGCAATCCAATCGACAATCCCTATCGTAAGCATTAGCACAAGCTGTCCTTGAATCCAATCTCCCAGCTTGACCGATACTTTGTTTATCGTTTCGACAAATCTGTTTTTTTGATTTTGCGGTATGAGTTTCAGAGCCATCTTGGTAATACCTTGCTTATCAACCAAAAAGTAATAAGTTAGAACCAAAACTGTCACAGTCGAAACCAGACCACCGAATATACCTACAATGCCGGAGATAATGTTTCCAGTAATTGACGATAGTTTTCTGGAGAGATCGTCGAGAATGTTACTTATCGTCGAAGTCGCTCCGCCCAGATCAATTTGGCTGATTTTGTCCTGATAATAGGGGAAATTGAAAGTCAATTCTTTGAGTTGATTGGCGATCGGCGGAATCAAAAAGTACAAAATTATACTTAAGAGGGAGATGAGAGCGAGATATAGGACTATAACGCTTAAACCGCGCGGAATACCCTGATCCGATAATTTGTGTACGAAAGGCTCGAGGGCAATGACTATTATGGCGACAACTACCAAAATAACTATGACGTCGCGCAGTGCGTACGCCAGCCATAACCCTGCCAGAACTGCCAAAATTTTGAGAATTGATTTTATCGATATATCAAAAACAACTTTTTGTATCTTTTCCATGGGTTTATTTTAGCAAATTTAGTGTCGGATAAATAGACACCAAATTCAAAATTTCTAATTCAGAAGTAAAAAATGTAATTATTAAGAAATTAAGTTTATTCATAAGATGTCATTGCGAGTGCTAACGAAGCAATCTGTGTTGTTTGCCTGCCCCTCGTAGCCTCTGGCGAAGTTGGGTCATTCCTAACTTGCTGTGCCCCGCGTAGCCTCTGGCGAAGTGGGGTCATTCCTGACCTAACAGGGGCAGAAATCTTGGTATTGTCATTGCGAGCGTAGCGCGGCAATCTCTGCTAAAAAGCCCCATAAACGCAAAACAGGGCGACTCCGCGAGGAGTCGCCCTGTGAGAGGAGGTGAGCGGCCGGTTGGCCGCGTGAGTTCATGATGGCCCGATGTGGGCCGCTCACACTCCTCGTTAGTTCCCTTTTGCGGTATTGGTAACCGGAGCAGTTTTATAGTCGTGCTCAGGACTTGCAACGATCAGTCGTCGCTGAAGTCGCCGAAATCAATCGGCCTCCGCGGCGGCCTTGAACTCGACATCCACCTCGATCCCCGCTGCGGCGGCGATTATGAATGTGTACGACCCGGGGCCCGCGGCACACCCCAGGTCAAGCTCCACGTGAACGACGATCCACGTGGAACCGTCCTCCGCCGTGTACGTCTCGCCGAACGACAAGCGAGACGTACGATACTCGGTCAACCGACCGTAATTCACGGTCGGGTACGACCCTGCCTTCTCAGGCAGGTCGGGCTTGGCACCGCGACGCAGCAACGCGGTGCCTTCAAATTCCCAACATTGGCACTGGACGCCAGCGGCGTCCAGTGCCCTCTTAACCTCCTCGTACTTCTTACCGACTAACCAGCTAATCTTGATCATTTTTACCCCTCCCGGGGTTGGCCTTGGGGGTTAATCCCCTCAGCCACATTGAGTTTTCCCCCTTGGTGTCAATGCTCTGAAGCCGTTGACAGGGGGTTGTTACAATGGGCTGTGGCGCAACGACGGGTGAGACAGGGGAAGACATGTTGTGTCTGTGGTGCAAGTTGTGGGTCGTATGTGTCTTTTACTTCGACCCAGCAGAGATAATATTAAGTATTAGTTTAATACCATCTTGCTGAGTCGTAGTAGTATTTTGTTACTTTATCTAATTGTCAAAGATGCTTTTTGTCTGTGTTACACTATTGGACTTTATCAGTCTTTTAGCGTGACAAGCTATGATACCACAATTTTGGTGGTTTGTCAAGAGTTTGGGGCAAATTAGAGATTAAATATTAAAAATCAAAATGTTAATGTAAAGAGTAAAGAGGATAAAAATTTGAAACTTAAAATTATTTTAAAATTTAGAACTTAGAATTTTGTCTTATATTAACGTCAACTTAGTGTCTTTTGACTTACAATTTTTACTTAACAATTTTTAATTTTGAATTGTGGTTATACGTTTTACGTTTTGCGTTATTACGCCACCACTATATTTCGGCGATTGAAGATCGCGACGGATAGAGCCGTCGCAGCCAAGATTACGCACGCAAAGACCCATATCGAAACCGGATCAAGCGCGTTTTCGGTGAGTGCTTTTGAAGTGTTGAAATAATAAAAAAACGAAGCATATTTGAGATCGCTGAGATTATCCTTAAGAGAAGCAACGATGTTTAGCGCATACATCACGACAACAATGCCAACCGTAAAAAAATACGCTCTCGATTTTTCGGAGCTCATTGACGAAAAAAGTGTTGCAATAGAAAAAATCGTCATCGCAAACAGGTAGCACAGCAGCAGCGTCTTCCAGTGCGCGCTGAGATTATAATCAACATTATGTAATTTCGCCAAAGGAACAATCGACATAATCGAAAAAGATGAAAATAGCGCCAAAATCGCTGCGCCGGAAAGATATTTAGCAAAAAATATCTTCGTCCTCGAAACCGGCTGCGAGAGTAGAGTTTCTATGGTTTTTTGCTCTATTTCCCCCGCTATGGAATAGCCACCAACAGATACAGCCAGAGCTATTGCCAAAATCGGCCACAAAAAACTATAGTTTTCCATAGCGAGAAAATTCTCGACATTTTCAAACATTTTCGCCGCGTCTTTGACGCCAAACGCATCCATCATAGATTCCGGATAAGCATTCATCAGCTGTTTGAACTGATCGGCCTTGTCGGCAAAAGTCGGAAACATCGCCACATACATCCACAAGAACAAAACTCCGACGGCAACATAAACCATAATCGACCACCTACGGTCTTTGAGAGTTCTCAAAACTATTGACATCATTTGCCACCGCCTTTGTAATAGTCGATAAATGTTTCTTCTAGGCTGGCGTGTGTTATTTCGAGATCGCCAATGCGTTTACCGGCAAGGTATTTTATAACAGGCTCAATATCACCGCTAACCGTAAAATGCAGCTCAACTGGCGTTCTGGCTTCTATCTTAACATCCTTGATCTTCTCGATCCCCTCGATGTCTTGATGATCCTGATATACCAGACGAACCCTGTAAAGCTTTTTTTTGTTCAAATTTTTAATATTTTCGACCGAAATTAGCTTACCTGAACGAATTATGGCAACTCTTTGGCAAATTTTTTCCACTTCCGACAGATTGTGCGATGACATAAAGATTGTCTTACCGGCATCTCGCATCTCGAGTAAGATTTCATAAATCGTATTTTGCAGCAGGGGGTCAAGGCCGGTTGTCGGCTCGTCCATAATAACAACGTCAGGGTTGTTCATTAGCGCCAAAATCAGTGAAATTTTCTGTTTGTTACCTGTCGAGAGGTTTTTAACGCGGACTTTGACATCAGCGCCCAGTCTGTCAATAAGTTCGGCGGTTTTCTCCCCTTTACCGCGTATTTTCTCTATAAGCTCAATATGCTCGAGACCGGTTAAATAATCGTAAAGACGTGGTTCGGGCGCTAAATAACCTAGTTTAGACTTTAATTGCACTGAATCCGATTGTGCATCTAATCCGAGAATTTTGATATGCCCACTAGTCGGACGCAGATAATCCATCAGGCATCTTATTGTTGTTGTTTTTCCAGCGCCGTTTGGACCCAAAAAACCAAATATTTCCCCTTTTTCAACTTCAAAAGATATACCATCAACCGCCTTGGTTCCGGCAAAATGTTTTTTGAGGTTTTTAATTGATATAGCTGCGCTCACAGGTACACCTTAATACAAATTTAAAAATAAACTTTCTGATGGTCGGAGTGCCGGGACTTGAACCCGGAATCTCAGGAACCCGAATCCTGCGCCTTACCAATTAGGCCACACTCCGTATGTTAATTGTCGCGCGCGGACTTTATCCGCCTTTGGCGGAAACTGCGCTACAGCCGCCAGTACTTTGGAATTTATCACTTATCTGGTAAAAATGGAAGGAATTTGGTAACCTAATAGCGGAATTCGCCCCCGTAGTTCAATGGATAGAATAGCTCACTCCTAACGAGTAGATGTAGGTTCGATTCCTGCCGGGGGTACCAGAATTTTCAATACACCCGCAAGGGTGTGGTGAAAATTATTTGGGAACCGCAGGAATCGAAGGCCGGACTGATCCGCCGATTAGGCGGAGAGGGAGGCGGGGTCGAAAGCGGCACACTCCTTGAAGAAAATATCGTGCCGACTTGTGACCGATTCCTGCCGGGGGTACCAGCACCGAGTACAGTGAATTTAAAATTATTGAATATTAGGAGAAAATATGGCATTGCAACCACCAAAAGGAACGCGTGATTTTCTTCCGGAAGATATGAAAATACGAGAAGAAATTTTTGAGGTTGCCAAAACATATTACGGACTTTATGGCTTACAACCTTGGGACGGACCGGCATTTGAAAACATTGAGACCCTAACCGTCAAAAGCGGCGATGCTGTCAAAGACGAAATTTATGCTTTCTCGGATAAGGCTGATCGCAAACTAGGACTACGCTTCGAACTAACCGGTTCACTCGCTAGGATTATCGCCGCTAACCCGCAGCTTAAAAAGCCGATCAAGCTCTACAATATCGGAAAAGCATGGAGATACGAAAGGCCGCAATTTGGCAGGTTCAGAGAATTTTTTCAATCTGATACTGATATTTTCGGCACATCAAGCCCCAACGGTGAAGTGGAACTGCTGATGATGGTTTGCAGAATCTTAAATACCCTGAGAATAGAAAAATATGAAATACTGATAAACAGTAGGAAAATACTTGATATGTTGGTTGAAAAATTTGGCATACCGGCCGACAAAAAGACCGATGCTTTCAGGGCATTAGACAAACTCGCCAAGATAGGAGTTGAGGGCGTAAAAGAGGAATTTGAGTCAAGAGGTTTGGATAGTTTGGCTGTTGACAAACTTAAAGAGTATTTTGACCTCGACATTTCAAACACAGAAAAGCTCATCAAAATACGAGAAAATGCCTCCGAGCAGCAAGCTAAAGATATAGACTTTTTACGAGCCATAGTGGAACGCACAGAGAAGTTAATTCCCGATAGTAAAATTAGAGTAGATTTTTCTCTGGTTAGAGGCTTGGATTACTATACAAGTACCGTTTTCGAGATTAGATCAACCGATCTAACGGATATGGGTAGCTTTGCGGGCGGCGGTCGCTACGACGATCTAATCAAATTGTATGGCGGGCAAGATACGCCCGCAGTAGGTATTTCGTTGGGCGTGGAAAGACTTTTTGAGATCAAAAAGAGAGAGACTGACCGGCAAACACGTCCGGACGCAAAGTTAATGGTTTGTTATACAGAAAACATGGCGGATAAAGCATTCGCGGTCTCGGAGCAATTTAGAAATAATGGAATTTCAACTATTGTCGATCTAAACGAACGGTCACTTACAAAACAGTTGGACTATGCCGATTCGCTGGGAGTTGAATTTTGTTACATAATCTTGTCCGAATCAGAAACAAAACTCAAAAACATGCTCGAAAAGAATGAAAAAGATTGCGATATAGACGAAGCAATAAAATCTATTCGTTAATGACATTAAAAACAGCCGAACTCGGCAAAGCCGATTTACATATCCATAGCAATTATTCTGATGGAAAAAATTCCATTGAAGAAATTCTCGAATTCGTCGAAACCAAAACCAATCTGGACGTGATTGCCATAACAGATCACAATACGATCGAGGGAGCGATTTTGGCCCGCCAAGTTGCCAAGGAAAAAGATTATCGCTTTAAAGTTATAATCGGTGAAGAAATCTCTACAAAATTAGGACACATTGTCGGCCTATTTTTGAGGGAAAGGGTTGCTCCGGGAATGTCTGTTTCCAAAACACTCGAAGCAATAAAGACGCAAAATGGATTGGCCATTGCCCCGCATCCATTTTTCCGCACCAAAATGAGATCACAGACCGATCCGATAATGAATGGTATCGGCCTTGTCAATCTCATAAAACACAAACAAATGATTGACGGTATCGAAGAAATCAATGCAACGCCAACGTTATCTCGGGAAAATCTACAAGCAAGCTTTGTAAATAATACGCTCCTTTTCAAAGCCGAAATCGGGGCAAGCGATGCGCATATCAAGGATATTATAGGCAAGGGCATAACCGAATTCGAAGGTAAGACGTTGGAAGATTTGTCCAGATCCATAAAAAATTGCCGGACAAAAGCGATAAGCGCGCATAAAAACTTTTCTTCTATGTTGCGCTACGGTCTTTTTTTCCTGCCAAAAGGATTGAGAATTTTATTTTATACATTATTCAACAGGCAAAAAAATAATATGGAGGTAAAATGAAAATAGTAAAAATTGTAATTTCTTTGATAGTGCTAATTATTTTGGGGTATGCGGGATACATCGCATATGGACTAACCAAAATTAAAAACCAGAATGTTCGTGATTTAGGAGTAAAATACACTTTTGAGAATTATCAAAACGCAGTAGTGAAAAAAGCCGGTGTCGAGGTACCAAGCCCAGAAGCTTTATACTTTGGCTCGGATTTTACTGTTGAGGGTACAAAAAAGATTGAAGAGACTTTTTCCGAAGCAGAAATCAGTGCGATTCAAAATTACTCAAACGAAAAAAACGGTCCATTCAAAAATGTACAAATTAGATTTCTCGGTAATAATCAGGTAGAAGCCTCCGGATTCGTTAGCCATCCGAAGGTCAATACTGCGGTTTACGTCAAGGGATCAGTTATATAGACAGGGTCAAAAAGCTTTTCTGTTGATACAACAAATATCACAGCCGGAAACTTCAGTATTCCCCAACCCTTGCGCGGACAAATTGACAATGCTTTTGAATCATATGTAAATGATATACTCTCAAAAATAGATGGTCTCAATGTTGAAAAAGTAGAAATCCTTAACGGCGCCGTCAAATTTACCGGGGAGATTCCACAAAAAGTTCTTGCAAAATAAAATACGACTAAAGCGAAATCCCTAGTCGTATTTTGTTTCCCAAACAACGAACTTCTCTAATTTGTTGAGCCAAGTTTCCTTAGCCAGAGGAGCACTTATTTATTTGAGACAAAAATAAATATAATATAGCACGCAAGACAAGTCAAGCGTAAAGGCTATTTACCCTTTGTGACTGCGAGAACAAAAAACAGGGCCGAAGCAATGATCAAAATAAAGCCGATAATAAAACCGACAGTAAAAATCATATATTGGGTTTCGGTTGCCGTAATAGTATCAGCAGTTACCGAACCCATATAGTAACTTGTTGCAAGCGCGATAAAACCCGCCGTTAAAAGCCCAGTACCTGTATTAAAATATTTCTTTTTCATATCCCTCCGATTTACTTTTTTTCAACAACGATGATGCATTTTGTTACAAGCGCGGCGATTGCACCAATCGCCGCTAAGGTTGGTGCCAACAAAAACCCAACTGCTCCAACAGTTACCGGAAACTCAACAATTGTTTCGTTTTTTTCGTTTTTAATTATAATCCGGCGCGCATTACCCTCGGCAATAATTTCCTTTACCTTGGTAAGTATCTCTTCACCTGATACTCTAAATTCTTCTTGACTCATAATATTAATATAGATTTATATTGGGATTTTGCAAATTTTGGCTCATGCCATTAACCCACTCGCCGATAAAAGGCAGTCCACCGAGCGAACGTAATGCATAACCAATAATCCCCAAAACAAGCGCTACACCGATAGTCGCCCCAAGTCCATAGCAAACCCCAAGCATAAAATACCTGCAGTAAATCCTAAATCCTCCGCCGGCAAGTTTATCAACATTCTTTGCCAATCTCTCTAAGGCTTTGCTATCATTATCCATTGATTCATTATATCATCTATTCAAATATGACTGGAAAAACACACCAAATACTGGGAATTTCCGCCGCCGCGACATATTTTTTAACCGTATCGGGAAATGAATACAACGCGGCAACGTTTGCAGTAGTTTTATTTGCCGGTCATTTGGCAGCTCTGGTACCGGATATTGATGAATCAACGGCTCTGATATGGGGAAAAATACCTCTGGGCAGAGTTTTTGGTACGATTACCGACCCCTTTATCCGCCATAGAAATTTTACTCACTCCCTGTTTGGGATTGCCCTTTTTGGCGCGCTCACCTACTGGCTGACTGGTCTGATGCCTGATTATTGGCATATTAACCAAATGGTGCTTTTTATTGCTACGGTTATTTCGTATTCAAGCCATATTCTTTCGGATATGTTCACGGTTGAGGGCGTACCGCTTTTTTTTCCTTTTGGCAAAATGGTTGGGATTCCGCCAAAACCGCTTAACGGCATACGAATCCAAACCGGAAAATGGTTTGAAAATTTGATCCTATTTCCGTTAATTGATATTTATCTTGCCGTTCTAATAATCATCTATTGGGACAAAATTCAGACGATTCTCTTTAAATAAAGACATTTTTTGATAAGATTCAAACTGTTATGACAAAAAAAATATTTATAGGGGTCGCTTGGCCTTACGCCAATAACTCTCTACATCTTGGGCACGTATCGGCTCTAATCGGCGCCGATGTCTTGGCAAGATATTATAGAGCCGCCGGCGCAGATGTCTTGATGGTGTCGGGAAGTGATTGCCACGGGACACCGATCGTTGTCTCTGCCGAGCAAGCGAAAACTACACCTTCCGAGCTCGCCAACAAATATCATAAAGAATTTGTCAAAACTTTGGTTCACGGTATAAATTTTTCTTACGATAATTTTACGACAACCCTAACCGACACTCACAAGAAGACTGTTCAGAAGATATTTTTAGACCTTTTAGAAAAGAAATTAATTTATACAAAAACCGAGCAGCTCCCCTATTGCGCCAATTGCGACCGGTTTTTACCCGACAGATATGTTGAGGGTGAATGCTATCATTGCCACTTTGCGGATGCCCGCGGCGACCAATGTGACGAGTGCGGCAATCTCATAGATCCGAAGCTTTTGACCAAACCTAGATGCAAAGTATGCGGCGAGACACCTGTATGGAAAGATTCTGAACATTTTTTCTTAAAACTTACATCTTTCCAAGATAAATTAGAAAAATGGTCCGCAAATTCAACCGGGTGGCGCACAAACGCAGTCGGCTTTACTAAAAAGATTTTAAATGAAGGTCTTCGCGACAGAGCAATTACCAGAGATACCGATTGGGGTATAGAAATTCCGATTGAGGGATACGAGTCAAAACGTATTTATGTTTGGTTTGATGCGGTAATAGGATACTTATCAGGCTCAATTGAATGGGCGCAAAAATCAAATCAACCGGATGCGTATAAAGATTTTTGGCAAAACGATAAAGCTATCCACTATTACGTGCACGGCAAAGACAACATCCCATTTCATACGCTGATTTGGCCGGCCATGCTTATGGGTGAAGCCGGTCTGCATCTGCCCGATCGCATAATTTCCAGCGAATATTTGACACTTGAAAAATCACAATTTTCAAAAAGTCGTAAACACGCCGTTTGGCTACCCGATTTTTTGGCGAATTTTGATGCTGATATTTTGAGATATTTTCTTATTGCCAATGGTCCGGAAACATCGGATGCGGATTTTTCCTGGCAAGAATTAAAAGAGCGCGTCAACAGCGAATTGATCGGCAATCTGGCAAACTGCGTTAACCGCACTGTGCATCTTATTAAAAATAATTTTCCAGATGGGATTGGGGATGGTGAAATCGAGGATTTATCTGACATTTTCAACATTGTCGGCAATTTAATAGAACAGGGTAAATTTAGAGAGGCACTTAAAAATGTACTTCTCTTGAGCGAACAAGCCAATAAGCATCTGGCAGTGACAGAGCCGTGGAAAAAAGTTCAAGAAAATCGTAATGAAGCCGCAAAAGATCTCTATAAATCTGCCATATATTGTATCACGATCGCAAAGTTACTTAACCCCTTCTTGCCGGAAACGTCAAAAAAGATTTTAAAATTATTTGGCATCAAACCCTCGCTCAATTGGAAACCGGTTGAGAAATCAAGCATAAAAGTACTCGATGCAACCGCATTGTTTGACAAGATTGACGATGCTCAAGTTGACCGCGAGATACAAAAACTCGCCCATTAAGATAGATTTTTGATCATATAATCATTGTGTAGTTCGTAGCCCAGATTGGCAAAATATGTCCTCAAGCCAATGCCGCAGGTAAATGCTATTTTCTTATTGCCATTATTTGCTGCAAGTTTTTCCGCTTGCGCGATAAGCTGTTGCCCGAGAGTCTTATGGCGCATCGGCAAAGTATCTATTTCGGATATGGCAACTAGTTGACCAAATACATGGAAGTCTCTAATAACCGCTGCGCCTTTTAACTCTTTTATAAAACAATCTTTTTGGTTGATAAATCTTAATCTTACAATACCGTAAAGACTTTTTCTGTCATCAGACTCTATTGATATAAATGACTCCATTGCGCCTGAAGCCTCAAAATTTTCGCAAAATAGTTTTAGTTTGTCGGATCTGTTGTTTTTTCTAATTTCACGACAGCGAATACACTTGCAAGACAATCCTCTCTCGGTCATCTGTTGATGAACCAATTGGCGCATATTTGAAGTTTTGCATCCCGCGATTATATAAGCTGCCGGAATGTCCCTGATTACTCTCTCGACTCTGCACATACGCGGGACTTTTTGCTTGATATCTATGATCAACTCTTTTAATTCATCGTCTGAGTAAATTTTGAATTTGTTTTTTTGATAAATTTTATAAAGTGGCGCCTCTGTTAATACGGCGAGCGGATAAATTTTTATATGATCCGGTAAATAATCTGGACGCAAAAATAGCTCATCAAACATTTCTCTATCGCGATCGATGTTCGACCCATATAGATTGAGCATCACCTGATATGAGACCTTGAACCCTGCATCCTTGAGCATCTTTGTCGCACGAATCGTATCAGCCGTCACATTATTGCGATTGTTTTTTGCTAGTACATCATCATAGATAGACTGAACACCCAGTTCGACTTTTGTCACCCCAAGCCACCTCAATCTTTTTATCTCCTCGACCGTGATGTATTCTTGTCGCGTCTCAACCCCCATCTCGACAATCCTTCGTCCGGCTGTTTCGTTTATTTTTTGTGCTTCATTAAGCGAAATCGACTTTGATGGACTGTTTGGATAATCGTTCACGGCCTGAAAAATCCTTTTTACGAACCATGTTTGATATTTACGATCGTAAAATGACCACGTACCGCCAACAATCCTAATTGTGATTTTGTCGGTTTGATGCCCAATCGCCTCCAAAGCCTTGAGACGAGACTGCGTTTGTTTGTATGGATCAAAATCGTTCATTACCGCCCTCTGAACGGCCGGCTCCTCTTTCAGATAGCTTTTTGGCATCCCCGGCTGATTCGGACAGTATAAACAATGCCCGGGACAGGGAAACGGTTTCGTCAAAACCGAGATCGAAACCACGCCGGAAAGCGAACGGATAGAGCGAATCTTCAAAAGTTCTTCAACATGCTTATTTTCTTTGATCTTGCCTTCTTCCAGAAGTGTATGGTACTTTTTAATCAGTTTGTCTTTTCTGATAAATTGTTCCTTGTACTGCTTGGCAAACTTTCTCTGCAGCGCGAAAAATCGCCTTAGATCGGTTATGTTTTCTTTAAGCAACAACTCAATAAAATTTTTTTCAATATCCATATGGATCAAAAATTAGCAAAAAAAATTGTTCGAAAAGTACAACTCGACTATAACAGAATAGCTATGGAGTTTTCAAACAAGCGCCAGAGCTTAACTCCGGATATTTTGGAGTTTGAAAAGTTTATTTCAAAAAATAATAAAGTTCTGGATTTCGGCTGTGGAAACGGAAGAGTTTACGAGCTAGTTGCACGATCACAGGCTAACTACACAGGAGTTGATAATTCTTCGAGCCTTATCGAGCAGGCCAAAAATATTTATCCTGATGCAAAATTTAAATTTATGGAAGATTTGAACGATTTTCCCGATAATTCTTTTGACATCATACTCTCTCTGGCTATGATTCATCATATTCCATCTGAAGATTTAAGAGCAAAATTGCTATCTGATCTAAAAAGAGTTTTAAAACCAAGCGGAAAGCTGATTCTAACCGCGTGGGATTTATGGTCGGTAAAAGATAATTATAAACCGCTTATTGGCGGAGATGAAAACGATATTTTGTATGATTTTAAGAATTCGACCGGCGAAGTTCTAGCGCAAAGATATATTCACGTTTTTTCAAAAGAAGAATTGGATAATTTGGTTGCCGGCGTTGGGCTTAAGATTATAGATTCGTATCAAAACAGTCGCGGCAACAAGAAAGTAAACCACAACCTGGTCGTAATTGCGCAAAAATAACCTTATTTAGAGATGCGGTACGAATTTGAGACTTTTTTGAATAGCTGGTATGCCTCGTCGCCAATCCAGTCTTTTGGTAAAAATTCGGTCGGTAAGTGAGCATCTTCGTTATAGATTCTAATAAATGCCTTTTCTATCTCTTTTGCCGGCAAGGCCCAATATTCGCCCTGTTGAGCGAACTTTTCGTTAGCAAAACTAATAAACTTGCGATATTTTTCGTTAGTCTCGGCAATATTCCACGTTTTTTGAATGGTTTTAGTTTCTTGGTCGATTTTATCGGTTTCAAATAAAACACATTTTTGCCTTAAACCCAAATCGTTTGCATATCTTGAAACAACTGACAAAACAGGATGTGGTCCGATATACACACCTTTGAAAATTTTTCTAAATTTTAAATCATCGAGTTTGGCAACAAACAAATTTTTACATTTTCTGTCATGTTCCGACACAGAAAAGACAACCACTCTCCATTTGCCATCCCATGGGCCATATTTGCGATAAGCTAAAGCGGGTGATATCGCAAGTTTACCATCAGAAGATAAAACCGGAACTTTTCTATTGTAGTAGGTTTTGTACTCAAAAAATCCTTTGGTTTTCAGAATTGAAAATTCTTTGCGCAACGTCCTGATGCTGCAAGGTTCGCTGTAAAAACTATTTAAAAATTCGAGCGCTTTTTCATAAGAAAACCTGCCGCCAATTTTTGGCTGCACATATCCTATGTAATACATTATCTTTTCGCTTATTGTCGGAGCTTGTATTTTCATACTTTGCTATACTATTTATATTTATTTTTCAAAACAACATAGTATAACTCAATACTTAATATTTGTCAAGCCCATTACGGTATGTACACTTTTGTGCTATTGGATCTTTAGAAAATTTATTTTGCCCTTTTGAACGAGATCACCCGAATTTAGCGTTATGTCATCACTTTCGACAACCCGCTCGTTGACCTTCACGCCACCTTGTTCGAGTACGCGGCGCGCGTCAGAGTTTGAGCTGCAAAAACCCGCTTCCACCAAAACAGCCAGCAGATTATAATCCTGTGGTTTAAATTCTCTAATGTCTGTGGGAGTCTCCTTTTTGGAAAAGGTTTCTATAAAATATTTTTCTTCTGTGTCTGCAACATCTTCAGAATTAAACATTGATACTATTTCACGAGCAAGCTTTAACTTATAATCCCTCGGGTTTTCCCCCGATTCCATAGCGTTTTGGTAGTCGTGAATGACTTCCATATCAACCCTTGTGACATATTCAAAATATTTTAAAATTAGCTCATCGTTGAGTGACATAATCTTGCCAAACATATCGCGCGAAGAATCATTGAGGTTTATCGTGTTTCCCCAGCTAGAGCTCATTTTTCGCCCATCCAAACCCTCTATCAAGGGATTTGTCATAATGTTTTGTGGCACCTGATCATAGTGTTTTTGGATATCGCGACCCGATAGCAGATTGAACCTCTGATCGGTGCCCCCAAGTTCAACGTTCGCCTTAATAGCGACTGAGTCGTAACCTTGCATCAATGGATACATTACTTCACGCAGAGACACTCTTTTGCCTTCGCGCAATCGTTTGGCAATATTGTCGCGAGCAATAAAATCATTGACCGAGAAAACATTAGCTTGATCCAAAATTTCCTTGTATTTTAGTTCTTTCAACCATTCGCTATTGTGGCGTATTTCGCACTCTTCAATATTTAATATTTTGCCCGCTTGCTCAATATACGTTCGCATATTTTGTTCGACCGTTTCTTCGTTCAGCATTGGTCGTTCACTATCTTTGTCCGAAGTGTCGCCAATAATTCCCGTAAAATCACCGATTATAAAGACAATCTTGTGTCCAAGCTGCTGAAAGTCTCTAAGTTTCAAAAGCGGAATAGCACGCCCTAGGTGGATGTTGGGACTAGTCGGATCAATACCCAATTTTATGGTTAATTTATCACCAGATTTAAGTTTTTGCTCAAGCTCGTTGCGATCGATAACCTCTTCCACTCCTCTGGTTAATAGCTCGTTTATTTTTTTGTCGTCTGTATTTGTCATAAATTTCCTTTTCATTGAATTTATCAGAAAAGAGAGTCTCGAACAACAAATTGTCACACATCATTTACTTCGGCAATCCTTACTAAATCACGACATCAGACACAAAAAGAACGAATAAAATAATCTAAATAGATTGGTCAAATCGGGTGCATTCAGTTGACCATACCTGATATTTGGGGTATAAATTAGTAATTTCATTTCCGGTGTTAGCTGGATTTGAAGTTGTTGTTTGACAATTACTAGAAAGGGGGCGACTGCATGAATGGCAAATACTCGTTTGGTGTTGCCGACCCGAGGCAACTCGAACAGGCTCTACGGCTTCGCTTCGAGGTATATTGTCTCGAGAAGGGTTGGCTAGACCCGGACAGATA
Source organism: uncultured Candidatus Saccharibacteria bacterium (assembly GCA_964540855.1). Classification (GTDB taxonomy): domain Bacteria; phylum Patescibacteriota; class UBA1384; order UBA1384; family DTJR01; genus CAZIOI01. Next base: position 4,915 of record CAZIOI010000007.1, on the reverse strand, counting down.
TCCCGAGGGTCTAGAACGGGACGAGTATGACGAAGGACAGTCCGTGCAGTTTGTCGCGGTCGCTTCCACAACAAGCGACGTGGTCGCCTGCTTTAGGCTGATAACGCACGGGCGACTAGGTTTCCCGTGTGAGAAGCACTTCAAACTAACAAAGCAGGCCGAGAACCTAATTCAGACGGTCGAGATGTCTAGGCTAATAATCGCCGAGGGACACAGGGAATTTCGCGTTACTCGCGAGATTATCCTTGGACTCTCACGCGAGATATACTTCTATAATCTCGGCAACGGAATACGTTGGTGCTATGCCGCCGTCGAGCCAGGTCTCCTGACGATGGTCAGGAGGATGGGCATCCCGTTCGAACAGGCGGGACGAAAGTCTGACTACATGGGTGAAACTTTACCCATGATTCTCGACATGCAAGACGTTGAGGATAAGACGTCGCTGGAGAATCCAGACCTGTACGACTACTTCCGATCAAGAATCGAAACAGGAAAGGATAACGAGCGATGGACTTCAGCCGCAATATAGGAATACTCACAACAGATCAGCAGGCGGCGATTGCTGACTGTCGGCTGCTGATTGTCGGCTGTGGGCTCGGTAGCGTTGTCGCCGAACTCGCGGCACGCACGGGGTTTACCAACATCACCATCGTTGACGGTGATACGGTTGCCCCTTCCAACCTCAATCGCCAGGCGTACAGCGCGAATGAGGTGGCGGCAGGCAAGGCGGGAATGACTACCCTATCGCTGTCATGGATTAACCCCTCCGGCAGGTTCAGAGGGTGCGAGTATTTCATGAAGATTGAAGATTGTGCCGAGGAGGTGGCGCGCGCCAGCGTCATCATCGACACAATCGACCTGAGCTCGATCGATGTGATGGTTGCGCTCCACCGCGAAGCCAGACAACAGGGGAAGTCTGTTGTCTTCCCCTTGAACCTTGCGTTCGGCACCGGCCTCTTTGTCTTTGGACCGGGGTCGACATCACTCGACGAGATGATCGGGATGACTGACACAACACCCGAGCAAGCTCTCGAGGCTTACACGAGCGGTGCCATCTTCGAGTCATGGATCGGCGCCTTCGCCTCGAAGCTCCCGGGATATGCGGTGGAGCTTCTCAGCGCCTTTGTCGCCGGCGTCAAGGAGCGGGGCTGGTGTCCCCTCCCGCAGGTCGGCATCGCCGCATGGACGTCTGCAGCGCTGGCTGTGGCTGCAGCTACACGTCTTGCGTGCAGCCTGCCTTGTCGGCAGGCTCCTGAGCTCATCACAATAGATCCGTGGAACCTGCTCGCACCATAGGCAGGTCCACAGATCTCACGGGGGCGGCGCAATTTTGCGCCGCCCCCTCGCTGTTTATATAGGTTAAGTTAATATGGTAAAATTGTTCCGGAGGGGATTTGTACAACGAGACTGATGTTTTGGTAGTTGCAGTCGTATTAGCGATAAATTCACTAATCAGTGCAACTGTTTATTTAACAGATAAAAAATCTGAAACTAATAGAGTTTTCGCTATCTTTACGTTTTTTGTTGCCCTATGGACCGCGTCTGCATTTGTCGCGGATATTTTTCGCAACGAAACACTAAATTTAATTTTCAGTAGGTTTGCATATTCTAATGTTGTCGCCGGCATCTCGCTTTTAGTTTATTTTTCATTTAAGTTTCCAAAATGCGACAGGGTGCCGGTTATTTATAAATTGTTTTCTCTCGTTCTAGGTCCGTTACTTTACCTTGTTTGTCTTTCATCTGACTCAATTATTTCGGGTATTAAATATGAAAAATGGGGATTCTCACTTTTATCAGGAAAGTTGTATCTCATTTTTATTAGCTATCTCATCATCGGAATCGGTATTGCGCTCGTTAAGTTTTTTATTAGTTGGAGAAAAGCTATAGGCGCAGAGAAAGAAAAACTTAAGTATTTATTCATCGGCTTAATATTATTTATTTTTTTCGCATTTTTTTTCAACGTAATTATAAGGGACATAATAGGTTCTGACATTTATTATAAGTATGGTAATTATTCCATCATATTTTTTACTTCATTTGCAGCATATGCAATTTTAAAATTTGCGCTCTTTGATATAAGAGTTATTCTTACTCAAACCGCAGGTATTTTATTATCAATCAGTGTTCTCGTACAGTTAGTAATATCTAAGACCACTTCGGGCGCAGTTATTAACTTCATAATTTTGGTGCTCGTGTCCTATGGTAGTTACCTTCTTAACAAATCAGTCAGAAAAGAAATAAAACAGAAAGAAGAACTTGAGACTGCAAGCCATGACCTCAAGGATGCTTACAAAAAACTCGAGGAGCTCGACAAGATGAAAACCGAGTTCATCTCGGTTGCCTCACATGAGCTTTTGACACCGATTTCCGCAATCGAAGGCTATCTTTCAATGATGCTGGAGGAAAAATTAGTGAAAATAGAAGATCCCAAAGCGGTGCAATATATGGATAGTGTTTACAAATCTTCCAAGCGGCTCGCAAGATTAGTCACCGACCTGCTCAATGTTACTAGGATAGAAGAGGGTCGGCTTTTGGTCCAAAAGATAGAGATTGATGCCAAAGATATAATCAATCAGGTGATTTCGGAACTAAAATTCAAAGCGCAAGATGCCAAGCTATCGGTATCTACCTATTTTCAGGAAGATGTGGATACGATGGTGTATGCCGACCCTGATAAGATTAAAGAAGTACTCATAAATATCGCTGGTAACTCGATTAAGTACACTCCGGAGGGAGGTCATTTTGAGCTGGGATGTTTTATCTATCCGGCACATGAAATCGCAAAAAAATTTGAAGATATGCAGGAAGATATTATCAAGTGTAATAGTGGTCCCGTTGATGAGTCACTGCAAAAGGCTGTTGATAAGAGACTCAAGCAATTTGTCGGCGACGATCAGCTTGTTATTTTTTCTAAAGATACCGGTGTCGGGCTTAAATCGGACGATCTTTGCAGACTGTTTAAAAAATTCTCACGTGTCGGCGAGTGGAGCACCAGGCAAGTTCAAGGAACAGGTCTCGGATTATATATTTCAAAAGCGCTCGTAGAGATGCATCATGGTAGGATTTGGGCTGAAAGCGCCGGAGAAAACGCCGGGAGTCAATTTTTCTTTTCGTTACCGCTAGCATGCAACAGGAGAGAAGTAGAGAGTATTGATAAAAAAATTCCACAGGCGGCTGATGCCAAGCCACTGGCAAAAAATAAGGAGATTAATTGACAAAGCAAAAATTTAAAATAGGTTTATACTAAAACATGGAGGTAGTATGAGTGAACAAAAAAGGGGCAAAGTATTAGTCGTCGATGATGATATAACTTTGCGCGATATGTACGCCGAGAGACTCAAAGCCGAGGGCTTTGAGGTGGAAATTGCTCAGGATGGCGAACAAGGCGTCGCCAGGGCAAACGAGTTCAAGCCGGACATAGTTCTGTTGGATATTATGATGCCGAAGATCAACGGCTTCACGGTTTTGGATATATTCAAAACCACACCCGAGCTCAAAGATGTTCCCGTGATTTTGTTGACTGCCTTGATTCAAGAGGACAATAGAGCCAAAGGGTTAAAAGCCGGTGCGGCGGATTATATAGTCAAATCCGAGACAATGCCCAAAGAGATCATCGAGCGAATTGAAAAGTTAATCAAGAAATAGAAAAGAGTCTTTCATTTCTTTTGAATATTTTTTGACACTTATCAATTGTTTTTATATTGCTATAATCATAATGCTTATATGAATAAGAAATATTTTTTTAGGTGCCTAAAATACTCCAGTCTCCTCATCTTATTACCGGCAAAATCTTTGGCGTTTTGCCCAGTTTGCACCGTTGGCGTCGTGGCAGGCGTTGGTTTTTCGCGTTACCTTGGGATAGATGACACAATCACCGCAACTTGGCTTGGTGCGCTGATGCTTACTTTTGTTGTTTTGACCGAAAGATGGTTTGAGAAAAAGAAGGTCAGGTTTTTTTTGCGCTGGCTTGTTGACGCAATCGTATATTATGGACTGACGATTTTCACTCTTTTTAGATGGAATCTTACTGGACACCCACACAATAAAATTCTTGGTATGGACAAAATTATTTTTGGTATGATTGCCGGAACCATGGCAATGGCACTAGGGTATTATATTCACGTGCTTCTAAAAAAGAAAAATAATAATAAAGTATATTTTCCGTTTCAAAAAGTGGTTTTGCCAATCGCTCCCCTTGTAATATTGAGCATTGTGTTTTACCTTATAACAAGATGAAAAACGATAAACAGCTGGAAGAATTGATCAATAAAATAAACCTTTCTAAAAAAGGCAAGCTTGATTTGTCGCGCGACGAAGATCTCTCGATCGCTATTATGAACCTTATTTCCATAGAAGAACATTTTTTCTTTACAGCCCAAAAAACCGGTAAAGACGAATACTATGATCTGTTGAAAGACGTTCGGGAAATTAGGAAAGATTTACTCAAAAAAATTATTAAGGATTATGAAGGCGAAGTTTGGTGTATCTCGAAACACCTTTTGGCAGCCTCAATGAGACTTATGGAAGTGGGAACCAAATCGTTGTCACAAAATGATAAAAAAGAAGCCAAGGATTTTTTCGATAAAGCTTATCAGCTATACACTATGTTCTGGGCAATTAACCTGAAACTTGTAAATGTCGGCGATATCAAAAAAATTAGTCCGGAAAATATTTCAAAAGACAAAAAAAACGGAACTGTTTTTGACAGAATCGGCGAACTCATCAAAAAAGCCATCGATTGTTGTATAGAATAGTGAATGTCATTGCGCGGTTTTGGGGGATTTGCCAGTGGAGGGCAAATCTGCATCTCCAAAACCTAATCCTCTGTTTATATCATAACCCGAAGGGTGTGGCAATCTCTTGTACTTGATGAGGACCTCTTGGACAATAGGCCGGTAGCTTCTGCTTTTTGCAG
>CAZIOI010000006.1:0-31896 GCA_964540855.1 uncultured Candidatus Saccharibacteria bacterium | reverse complement strand
CCGCTACCTCAAACGACTATACCGTCTTAACCAAACGCCAAGAGAAATCCATCACACAAATCATTGTTCAAATATTAGAAGAAAACTTCAGCTGGTTGAAGAAGCTGAAGATATTGTAAGATAATGTAAAACGTAAAACGAAAAACGTATAACCACAATTAAAAACTGATAACTGTTAAGTACTAAACAAATAACAAATCAAAAATCACAAATACAGCGCAACGTCATTGCGAGCCCGCGTAGCCTCTGGCGAAGTGGGCGTGGCAATCTTACTAACATAACGTATAGCTATGGTGTCGCTTTGCGACGATAATGTATAAGTTTTTGAATTATGCGTTGTGGTTTTGAGTTTTGCATTTTGCATTATTTTGTTCTTGTTTTCCTCCAGTACAAGAGGTATAATCAACCCGATTAAACAATCTTTTTTATGCGAGGTAAAAATGCTAGATCTAAATTTTGTTCGCGAAAATCCCGAAAAAGTTAAAAAAGCCATAGAAGACAAACGCTTGAGCCTTGATCTGGATGAATTTTTATCCCTAGACGAAAAACGCCGCGCTCTGATTAGTCAAATAGATGAAATGCGCCGAAGTCAAAACGAATTCAACAAAAAAGTTGTCAATCTTTCGGGTAGCGAAAGAGAAAAATTTATTTCTGATATGAAGGTTCTTTCCGGCGATCTTAAAACCAAGGAATCTGAAATTGCCGAGATAGAAAAAAAATGGAACGAGATGTCGCTAATGCTTCCGAATATTCCGTCAGAAGACACGCCTATCGGATCAGATGATTCCGGTAATGTCGAAGTGGAAAGATGGGGCGAGCCGACAAAATTTGATTTTACGCCCAAGGATCATGTCACACTTGGCAAGGATTTGAATATAATCGACCTTGAAAAAGGCGTCAGAACATCGGGTTTTAGGGGCTATTATCTCAAAAATGAAGCAGCGAGTTTGCAATTGGCGGTTTTGATGTACGCATTTAACAAAATGCGCGCCAAAGGTTTTGAGATGATGATCACGCCAACCATTCTCAGGGATTTTGCTTTGGTTGGCAGCGGACATTTCCCGTTTGGCAAAGATGATATTTATGAGCTTGCGAACACTGGCAAAGAAGCATCCGGCAGCGAGGCGAAAGAAACTTTTTATCTGGGAGGTACATCCGAACCCTCGGTTTTGGCTTATTTCGCCGATGCGGTTTTGGACGAAGCCGATCTGCCGAAAATGTCTTGCGGTTTTTCGCAGTGCTATCGCAACGAGGTCGGTTCATATGGCAAAGACACAAAAGGTCTCTATCGAATTCACGAGTTTATGAAAGTCGAACAGGTTGTTTTATGTAAAGACGATATAAAAGAGTCAGATGAGTGGCTGGAAAAACTCAAAGAAAATTCTCAGGAAATTTTGAAAGATTTAAATCTGCCCCATCGCGTGATTCAGGTTTGTACCGGCGATATGGGTGCCGGCAAGAGAAAGATGTACGATATCGAGACTTGGATGCCGTCAAGAGAAGGGTATGGCGAAACGCATTCGGATTCAAATTTGACCGACTGGCAGTCACGCCGTCTCAATATCAAATACAAGACCAAAGATGGTCAGAAAAAATATGTTTATGCGCTCAATAATACGGTTATTGCCAGCCCGCGTATTTTGATTGCCATTTTGGAAAACAATCAAAATGAGGATGGTTCGATAACCGTACCTGAGGTTCTACGCCCGCTCTGCGGATTTGATAAAATCGGTCCTAGATAGTAAGCTTGCCAAAAAGGAGTTACCGATGAAATTTCAAATTAAGTCTTTATCTGGGGGTTTGGACGAGAATCAAAAGCAATATCTTCGCAAAAAGTTTTTGTGGCTGGAGGAGCATCTTCCCAACTCTACGATTTTGACTGTGGCGGTTAGGGAAAATGTCACAAAACGAAGCAATCAAGCTTTTGAGGTCATTGCGCATTTGATGGTGCCAAAACTAAAAAAACCGATCTACATCAAGACATACAAAAACACATTTACCGAGGCTGTTGATGTTGTCCGCGACAAAATTGAACGGGCGGTGGTAAAAAACAAAGAAAAGAGCGGTAAATTTAGACTCAAAGTGCCGAAAGTCAAGATAAATCTGCGATTCGGCCGCAAGAAAAAAGAGGAAGATGAAAAAGCTCTTAAATAAAATTTTTGGCGGGGGCAATCAAAGAGAGGTTAATCGTTATCGTGCAATAGTCGATAAAGTAAACGCCATCGAAGACGATTTTATTAAATTGTCAGACGATGAGCTGAAAAACAAAACAGCCGATTTTAGGTCTAGGCTGGCGAAGGGTGAGACTCTCGATGATATTTTGCCTGAGGCGTTTGCGACCATTCGCGAGGCTGCAAAGCGCGAAATAGGTCAAAGACATTTTGATGTTCAGCTCATAGGCGGCGTAGTTTTACATCGCGGAAAAATTGCCGAAATGAGAACAGGTGAAGGTAAGACTCTAGTTGCAACTTTGCCCATGTATCTTAATGCGCTCGAAGGCAAGGGAGCTCATCTTATCACGGTTAACGATTATTTGGCAAAATTTCAGGGTGAATGGATGGGTCGCGTTTATGATCGGCTTGGAATGAGTGTCGGAATTATCCAGAATCAAGCGGTTAGTTTTGTTTTTGAAAGAGGTTACAAACACGAAGTTGAGGACACAGACACTCAGGCTGCAGAAGTTTTGCAAGAGAATCTTAAACCCTGCAATCGCCGCGAAGCATACGCCGCCGATATTACATATGGAACCAATAACGAATTTGGCTTTGACTATCTTCGTGATAATATGGCGCAAAACGAGCAGCAACTATCGCAAAGGGATTTGCATTATGCAATCGTTGACGAGGTTGACTCGATCTTGATCGACGAAGCGCGCACTCCGCTGATTATTTCCGCTCCTGCCGAAGAATCGGCCGATCTGTATGCGAAATTTGCATTGGTTGCGCCCAAGCTCAAGCAGGACGTGCATTTTGAGATCGATGAGAAAGCGCGCGCGGTTTCTATCAAAGACGAGGGCATAAAGATTGTCGAAAATTTTATTGGAATCGATAATATTTACCAAAGCGAAAATATTGCTCTTGTTCATCATTTGGAAGAGGCGCTCAAGGCGCAGTTTTTGTTCAAAAAAGACAAAGATTATACGGTTCGTGACGGCGAAGTTATTATTGTTGACGAATTCACCGGCCGGTTAATGCCCGGACGCAGGTATTCGGAAGGTCTTCATCAAGCGATCGAGGCAAAAGAAGGCGTGGAGATCAAAAAGGAATCCGATACTTTGGCGACTATTTCTTTTCAAAACCTTTTTAGACTTTATAAAAAGTTAAGCGGTATGACGGGAACAGCGGCGACCGAAGCGGAAGAATTCAGCAAAATTTACGAGTTGGATGTTGTTGAAATTCCGACCAACAAACCCATGGTTCGCCATGACCTGCAGGATCAAATTTACAAAACCGAAGCAGCCAAATATAATGCCATCGTCGAGAAAGTTAAGGCGCTAAATGGAGCCGGCCAGCCGGTTTTGATCGGGACGATTTCAATCGCCAAGTCGGAAAAGATTTCTTCGCTTTTGAGACGCTCCGGTGTGAAACACAAAGTCTTAAACGCCAAACACCACGAAAAAGAGGCCCTAACCATAGCGCAAGCAGGCAAGTTTGCCGGCGTTACGGTTGCGACCAATATGGCGGGTCGCGGCGTTGATATTTTGCTTGGCGGAAATCCTATTGATGAGAAGGAAAAATCAAAGGTTATAGATGCAGGCGGACTCTATGTCATAGGCACGGAACGCCACGAGTCCAGACGTATAGATAATCAGCTACGCGGTCGCGCCGGTCGTCAAGGCGACCCGGGCGTGAGTGAATTTTTTATCTCGATGGAAGACGACCTGATGAGAATTTTTGGCGGTGAAAGATTGAGAAATTTGATGGATCGGCTGGGGTTGCCGGACGATCAACCGATAGAGCATTCGCTAATTTCGAAATCCATCGAAACCGCCCAGAGGAGAGTTGAGGGCCATAACTTTGATATCAGAAAACACCTAGTTGAATACGATGATGTCATGAACAAGCAGCGAGAAGTTCTTTACAAAAAAAGAAAAAAAATTCTGCAACTTGATCACAAGACGGACGACTATTTGCACAACCAGATTCTTGAAAATATGGACGATGAGGAAGTTGAAGAATACTCGAAAAAGATCAAAAATGTACCGGACGAGGTTTACAGGTATTTTGAGCGAAGGATTTGTCTGAATGTTATAGATCAGCTGTGGGTTGACCATCTCAATACGATGGATCAGCTCAGAGATGCGATAGGGCTTCGCGGTTATGGTCAGGTTGATCCTTTGGTTGCCTACAAGCAAGAGTCCTTTATGTTGTTTAAACGCCTCCTTAATAATATCGATGACGAGTTAATCTCTATCCTGTCAAAAATTAATTTTGCCGAAGCGCCAAAACAGCCGCCGCAACCTCCAAAAGAGAAAAAAATGATTTTAGCGGGCGCCGAGGAAGCCGATAGCAGCCAAGATATATCCGAGACGGCCAACGCCAATGTAACGGCAGTGGCAAAGCGGAGCTCGAATCAGGTCACGACAACTGTACGTTCTGTCGCCGACAAAATGAACAATGCTGTTGCTGTGCCGCCTACTACAACCGAGGGGGATAAGGTCGGCCGCAACGATCCCTGTCCTTGCGGCTCCGGCAAAAAATATAAAAAATGTCACGGGAAGTAACATTTCGCAATTGAAAATTGAAGATACCGCAAAAAGTGAGGTAAGTTGGACAATTTGAGAGCTAAAGCAAGAAAGATGATGAGCAAGATCGCCGAAGTTGAGCCAAGCCGTTGGACTGCTGAGGGCTCGGTTTTGGAGCTAGCCCGTCAAGTCGGAGATCTCTCTGAGCTGACTCTAAAAAGGAAGTTTTACGAATCCAAGGGATCAGACAAAAATCTGGACGCAGAGATTGCCGATGAGCTTGTTGATATCTTGTTGATTATTTTTTATCTCGCCGATCAATATGACCTCGATCTTGATAAATCGTTGGAAAAGGCACTTGAGAATTTAGAACAAAAACTGAATTAGCTCAGCCAAGCTTCGCTTGAAATATGTTTGCAAGCTAAAGCTTGCGATTTTTGTTAAGGATGGGGGCTCAGAGTTGCGAAGCCCGCCCCCTATCCTTAACAATCCAACCCCGGCACGCTTCATACCATGGTGTCGCTTCGCGACGATATTTGTCATTGCGAGCCCAAAGGGCGCGGCAATCTTACTAGCATATAACGTAAAACGTATAGCGTATAACTATGGTGTCGCTTTGCGACGATTGTTTTTTGTTTTAAGTTTTACATTGTGTTTATACGTTATACGCTTTACATTATTCGCTAATCTGTTGTGGTTTTGCTCCGCCGTCCGCCAACTGGCGGAGGCGGATTTCATTTTACTTTTTGCGTTGATTTGTTTTGTGCATAGTCTTTTTTTTGTTAGAATGAGTTAGTTAAGGAGGTCTTTTGGCTGTCAATGATTCAGGACCGATTATTCAGATAAAAAATGTCACTAAGGCTTATGGCAAGTCTTTGGCCCTATCCGATGTGTCGCTGAGAGTAAATCCGGGCGAATTTGTAATTTTGGTTGGTCCGTCAGGTGCGGGCAAATCCACGCTAGTCAAGCTTTTAATAAGAGAAGAACTACCGGAAAAAGGCAACATTTTTGTTGCCGGTCGGGATATTACCAAATTAAAATCGACTGATCTGCCATTTTACAGACGAAATTTGGGAATTGTTTTTCAAGATTATAAATTATTGCCGAGCCTGACGGTTTGGGAAAATGTCGCATATGCACTGGAAGTTTCCGATGTCTCGGATAACGAGATTGAAAAAAGAGTCCCAAAAGTCTTACAAGCTGTTAATTTACAGGATAAGGCTTATGCTTACCCCAAACAGCTCTCCGGCGGCGAACAACAGCGCGTCAGTATTGCTCGTGCGCTTGTGCACAGCCCCAAGATTTTAATTGCCGACGAACCGACCGGCAATCTCGATCCGGAAGCTAGTCTTGAGGTGGCTGATATTTTAGAGAAAATCAACTGCCAAGGGACAGTTGTTATTGTCGCTACACATGACAAAGAAGTTGTAGATAGGATGAGAAAAAGGGTCGTGTCACTCAAAAAGGGTAAAATAATCACCGACCAACAACAAGGAAGGTACGTTTGCTAATATGTTTTTTCTAAGATCAAAAAGAATAATTAAAACCAGTGTCATAAATTTCTTTAGAAATGGCTGGTTGTCGTTGACCGCAACGCTCATAATGATGCTCGCGCTCATCATAGTCGGGATGTTTTTAGCGATGAATATCTCCACTAACAAATTAGTCAAGGAATTGGAAAATAAGATTGATATAGTGGTCAATTTTACGGAAGTCGCGAGTGACGCGCAAATTCAGCAAGTTAAGGCGGAATTGCTTGCGCGGCCGGGCATAAAATCGGTGAGATATATTTCCAAAGAAGACGCTTTGGCGGAATTCAAATCAAGAACCAACGTAAAATCGGAAATTCGCGACCTCGTCAGCTCGGAAGATAATCCGCTGCCCAGAGGGCTTCAGATCCAATCGGTTGATACCAAGGAGTTGGAGGTAGTCGCGACCATAACAGAATCCGCACAGTACAAAAGCATCATCGATTCATCCAGTTACGACGATAATAAATATTTGATCGAGAGAATAGACTCGATGAGCGAATTTGTTAAAAAATTCGGTTTTGCGCTGGCGGGATTTTTCATTCTGATCGCTTCGCTGGTTGTCGCGAATACCATAAGGCTTGCGGTAATGTTCCGCGCTCAAGAAATAGAAATTATGAGATTGGTTGGTGCCTCGGAATCTTTTGTCAAAATCCCGTTTTTGATCGAAGGGTTCTTATACGGATTTTTTGCCCTGATCATCGCTTCGTTTTTAACCTATTTTGGACTTGGGCTTGTGACTACTGTGATAAAAAGCTCCGACTTTTATGATCTATGGCAAAAGTTTGTACCGATATATTATGAAGAATTTTGGTACATTGTTCTCGCTCAGCTTTTAATCGGGTCTATTGTAGGTGTGAGCGCGAGTTGGCTATCTGTTAGGAAAAATGTGAAGATTTAGCGGGCTTGACTTTTGTGCTATAATTTATATCCAAATGAATACGAGGGGAATTAAAAAAATATTTTTGTGCTCGCTAACTGTTTTGTTGGTTAGCGCTTCTTGCGGTAGTGTCACATTTGCTGCGACATTAGACGAGCTTAATAACCAAAAAAATCAACTTAGCCAAGATATTACAAATCTTCAAAACGCCGCGGAAAATAAAGAAAAAGAAGCAAAGACGCTATCAAAACAAATTTCTAATATCGAAAATGACATTAAAAGTACTGAAAACAAAATTGAGGGTACAAGCCAATCGTTGACTCAAACCCAATCAGAAATAGATACACTAAGCGGCCAGATTGATGTACGGAGTAAAGAACTGAACCTTTTGAAACAAAAACTCAATGCGTCATTAATCGAAATTTATCGATCTTCAATGAAATCGGAGTATGAGTTGATTCTTGGGGCGACAAGCCTTTCCCAGTCGGCAAATGAAAAAAACTATCTGCAAGCGGTAGAGGGTCAAGTAAAAGTTTTTCACACGCAAGTGAATGACGTGAAGACCCAGCTTGAAAAAGAGAAATCTGAAAACGAAAAGAAGAAAGCAGAATTGGAAGAATTAAAAAAACAACAAGAGGCATACAGGCAAAGTGTGACGTATCAGAAAACTACAAAAGACAAACTCCTGAATATGACCGTTGCTCAGGAAGAAGAATATAATGCGAAAGCCAAAAAAGCTGAAGCTGAACTGGCAAAAGTTGAAAACCGTATCAGGGTCGAATTATCTTCAAGAAGAGCTAACGCCAAAGGTTATTTTGGATCCGGTCCGGGAGTTGGGGCTAGAGTTTCTAAGGGAGACTATATAGGCACCCAAGGGAGTACCGGTTTTTCCACTGGGGACCACGTTCATTTCGAAGTTGATTTGTATGGACCGGCAAATGGTAACACAAGTCCTTGGCCGTACATAAATTCAGGCCAATTGTCATGGCCTCTGAATAGTTACGTTATCACACAGAATTATGGTAAAACAGATTTCTCTTATAATTACAGCAGCGGCTCGCATATGGGAATTGATATTGCAGGTCCGCTTGGATCTCCGGTTTTTTCGCCGGGTAGCGGAACGGTTGTCCTGAACGAATATTTTGGTGGATATGGCAATGCTTGGTGTGTAAAGCTTGATACAGGAGAATATGTCTTAATAGGCCACATGAGATAGTCCTCTTGTTTGTGCGGGTGTTTTAACTTCGCGTTCATATGGTACAATCGGCTTGTGGAAGATCAAGAAGTAATTTCAAGTTCTAATTTTCATTCGTCGGCTGATGAGGGTCAGTATGAGAATGTTTTGCGTCCCAAAAAACTCAGGGAGTACATCGGCCAAGAAAAGGTCAAAGACAGTCTGAGCGTGTTTGTGCGAGCGGCTAAGATCAGAAATGAGCCGATGGAGCATGTTTTGATATACGGGCCACCCGGGCTTGGTAAGACGACGCTCGCACATGTTATATCAAACGAGATGGGGGCGAATATCAAGGTGACATCCGGACCGGCAATCGAGAGAGCCGGTGATCTAATATCGATATTAACCGGTCTGAATGATAGCGACATATTGTTCATTGATGAAATTCATAGATTAAATAAAATTATCGAAGAAGTCTTATACCCCGCAATGGAAGACTATGCAGTCGATATTGTCATAGGCAAGGGGCCCTCGGCAAAAAGCCTGCGAATCGATTTGCCAAAATTTACCCTAATTGGCGCAACTACCAGAATCAGCGATATTTCCTCGCCGATGCGCGATAGATTTGGCATTATGCACAGTCTGGATTTTTATTCCGACAAAGAGATGGAGAAAATTCTTTCCAGATCGGCTTCAATTATCAATCTGCAAATTGACGAAAACAGTGTTTCAATTTTGGCAAAACGATCACGCAGAACTCCTAGAATTGCAAACAGACTTCTAAAGAGAGTTGGCGATTTTGCGCTGGTTTACAATGAAGGACGCATAACAAAAGAGGTAACAGAAGATTCGCTGCATAGAATCGGCATTGACGGCAGGGGGCTCGATGACTCCGACAGAAGATATATCGAAACTCTACTTGATAAATTCGAAGGTGGACCTGTTGGCGTTGAGACTATGTCCGCTTCGTCAGGCATAGAGCGAAACACCATCGAGGAAGTGATTGAGCCGTATCTTTTGCAGATGGGTTTAATCAAGAGGACGCCTAAAGGCCGTGTCGCCAGCCCCAAGCTATTTGAGCTTTATGGCACGACTAATTTGCAAAATGGAAGTCAGGGAGATGGAAAATGAACATATTAATTAGTCTCGGTTTATACATTTTGATTTGCGTGGTCTTTGGAATATTGGCGGCATTTGTCTTCTATCACATCAAGCGTTTCAGTCTAATCGGCGATGCTTCAAAGAGAGCATATGTTTACTATGTCGGCGCTATGCTGATCATCATTTTTATCGCGGCAATATTGATAATTTGGAATCATTTATTAACATAATATGGCATCAGTAAGATTCTACAACATATCTCAACCAGTTATTCCAAACCAGCGTGACAGCGAAAAAATATTCGTTTTTATCAGAAAGCGGTTTATCAGTTTTTTGCCGCAAATAATAATTTTTATCTTTTTATTTTTCTCTCCCATTTTTACCCTGCTCTTCAGCTCATTAAACGGTCTAATAATCGACACTTCTCAACTTGGCAGGGACTTGGTGATTTTGTTGCTGATGGCTTATTACCTGAGCGCTGTGACTTTTATGATATCGACGTGGGTAAGTTTTTATTACGATGTTTTAGTTGTCTCCGATGAGAGAATTGTTGAAATTTCTCAAACTACGCTGTTTAACAGATCGGTAAATGAGCTGGTATTTGAGCAGATTGAGGACGTTTCATCTTCGATAAAGGGTATTGTCAATACAATATTCGATTCCGGTGTGCTTGATATTCAGACAGCCGGTTCTCAGAGAAACTTTGTGATTAACGACATTGGAAGGGTAAATGATATTGTGGCAATCATTCTTGATTTGTCCGGACAAGCCAAACAGGGTATCGAGGCTCAAAAAAGAGTGCCGAATATGGCGATCGTAGGAATTATCGGCACAGATTTAATATCGAAAGATGCCAAAAAACCGACAATAATGAATTTTCGTATGAACCTCGAGGAATCGGTTGTCAAACACTATATATCAAATAAAAAACCGCGAACTTTGCGTGAAAAGTTTGACTGTTGGTGGTGGGAGCATTGTAACCAAACCAGTGCATCATTTGGAAACGGTGGTACGCAAATCGACGAAATAAAAGTCGATTCTAAACAGTTGGAAAAAACAGATGAGATAAAATGGAAAAAACACGACGAGATGATTGATTTCTAATAAAAGATGAAGTCAATATTGCTTTGGGTTTTCTTGGGGGCGGCATTATTCGCTTGTGCCGGAAAGGCTGATGCATCAGATCCGCCCGTGATTGTATTTAATGAAATTGCTTGGCGCGGATCAAGCAGTTCGACTGCCGATGAATTCATTGAGCTTAAAAATATGGGGGCTCAACCTGTTGTGCTAGACGGGTGGGCGGTTTATGATGAAGTCAAATCAAAAGAAATGTTAAAAATCCCATCGACGACGATCGCATCCGAGGGGTATTTTTTAATCGCCAACAACGAAAAAGGACATGAATTTTCTGCCGGAATTTCGTTTTTAGATATCGAACCCGGGCTTGTTGACAGCTCGGTGAGTTTATCAAACAGCAATTTCAAGATTTCCATTCGAGACGACACCAGTCAAATAATTGATATCGCCGGTGATGGCGGCGCACCATTTTTTGGCGAGTATAACGGGGAAATCTCCTCGATGCAGAGAATCGATTATTCGGGTTATGGAGAATCCGAGGCGGCATGGGAGCCAACCAAAGAGAGAAAAAACATTATCAGTTCGATAAAAGATTATGCCACACCGGAAAATACACTTTTTGAAAATCCCATACCCGCGGTTCATCCGGTTGGGCAAGGATTTATAAAATTCACAGAGCTCACAGTCAAACCAAAAGAAGACTACGACAATGACGGGAAAATTAACTATACGGATGAGTGGATTGAGATCGCAAATACTTCGACCGAAGCAGTGAATTTATCCGGCATTAAAATATCGGACAAATCGCTAAAAACCTATGCTTTGCCAAGCATTGATCTTGCACCATTGGGCTATCTGGTCATTTATAGAAACGAATCTCGAATATCACTCAATGACACGGGTGAAATATTATCTATGACCGATATTGATGGCGCGCAAATTGACTACGTCGAAGTTCCTTCTGTGCCGGCAAAAGTTATGTCGTATGCTATGTGGGCCGACAAATGGTATTTTACGACCGAAGCGACGATCGGCGTGGAAAATAAAATATATCAAAAAAAGCAAATCAAAAATCCATCGAATGAGATGATCAGAGATTCAGAGGGTCTCTCGGTCAAAATCAACGCTACCGTAGCATCACTTGAGCGCGACCGTGCGACAATAACCTATAATAATGAATTTATAGATTTGATGAGCGAATACGACAATCTGTTTGTAGGCGAGCAAGTGGTGATTAGCGGACATAGTCATTCCGGAAGCAACTCTATTATCGATGTTTCCTCGGTAGATCAGATCAAAACTAAAATAAAATCGGTTAGTGTCGCCAAGACAAAAATTTCCACGAAAACAAAGGCAAAGATAAAAAAGTCAATTAGTATTTCACCTAAAATAAATCTCGATTCGTACAATTTCGAAAAAGTTAAGCCGTTTCTCAGCTCCAACGGTTTTAATCTTGGTAAGATTTTGCTATACTCTTACAGTATTTTTTTGTTTTCGTTTTTGGTTTTATCAAATGAAATTTTTAGTTCACTCAAGCTCTGAAATGGTCAATGAAGTCTGGAAATTACTAGACGGTCGCACAAGCGATTCTCTTGTCGTTGGACTTATTGGCGAGCTGGGAGCGGGTAAAACAACCCTCGTACAAATGATTGCGAAAAGATTAGGCATTAGAGAGTCGATAAATAGCCCGACTTTTAATATTGCGAAGTTATATCAGATAAAATCCGACTATGGATCGAAAGCGCTTTATCACGTTGATCTTTATAGGTTGGGGGAGTTGACGAAATTTGATCTTATGGAGATTACTGAACAAATGTCTGTCGCCGGAACACTTACTTTTATAGAATGGATCGATAATTCTCATAAACTGGCCGAAGAGGCGGATTTATTGGTAAAAATAAAAATATTATCCGAAACAGATAGGGAATTGGAGATAATATGGAAATAAAGCTTGATTTTGCTCTTAGGCAGTTGAACTATGAGATTGACGGTGTGCAGGGAGTTGGTATTGATGATTTGGTAGAGAATATCGGCCGAAAAGATGATAGAATCAAAAAGATCAGCCTAAGCGGCAATACTGATTCTTATACCCTAATGCGTCAGGTTTATCTGTTTATAAACTTGTGTAGGGCAATGGTTGATTGCGCAGTGGTAATCGATGGCAAGCAGATGCCATCAGGTGCGTTGGTCCCCGACTATACCGCCACTGGTTATAAATTTAACGGAGACTGTGCATGAGAAGAAGACACATTGTTCACCAGTCGGATAAAGTCGAAAAAATCGGATTCATCGGTAAAAGCAGATCTGAGAGGCTTGGGAAAGCCGGAGTTCGAGTTGCCAATAAAAAAAATAAATTTAAATTTGCGGTTTTTAGCCTTGCGATAATATTTTTGGCTGCGATAGGTTATGAGGCTTATTCATTTTTTGCCGCCGCGAACAACGTTCTCGATTCAAATATAACCATAGGCGACATAAAAAATTTTGTCAGCGCTTCAAAGGGCGAACTGAAAGAGACGGACGGGAAAACGAACATTTTGATATTGGGTAAGGGCGGCGAAAATCACCCCGGAGGACAACTCACGGATACGATCCAAGTCGCAATGATAAACCATGCTGACAAAAAAGTGGCTATGGTCTCTTTGCCGCGCGATCTTCAAGTAAAATTTGATAATGGTCAAATTAACAAAATAAATTACGCATATTATTATGGCTACGACAAAGAAAAGGACAAAAATAAAAAAGCTGATGCCGGAGCAAAATCTTCCAGTGATATGGTGTCAAAGATTCTTGGGGTTGATATCCACTACTACGTCAGTATTGATTTTGTCGGGTTCAAGGAGTTGGTTGATGCCTTGGGTGGCGTAACGGTTGATGTGACTAAGGATCTTTACGATCCATACTATCCCAAGGATGTTTTTACTGCTGATGGCGGATACAAGAAAACCGATGCTTATACAACCGTTTCGATTAAAGTCGGAAAGCAAACTATGAACGGCGAAACGGCTCTAAAATATGCACGAAGCCGTGAGACAACCAGTGATTTCGACAGAGCGCGCCGCCAGCAGGAGATACTCGTGGCTATAAAGCAAAAAGCTTTTTCAGCCGGAGTTTTGGCAAATCCCAAGAAGGTAACGGACATTTTTTCCGCACTGGGCAATCACATAAAAACCAGTCTCGGATTGACCGAGATTAAAGAACTTTTGGAGCTCATCGATTCACTTGATCAGGCAAACATAATCACCGAGGTCATAGACAATAATGCAACGGACGGTCTGCTATATTCAACCAGCGAGGGTGGATATTATCTGCTACCCAAAGGAGGTAACTATACCCAGATTCAAAAGATGGTGAAGAACATTTTTGCCGCGAGCAGCGAGAGTACTGAAGTGGAATCGATAGAAGTCTATAATGCGAGCGGCAGTGCGGGCGTTGCCGGAAAAGTTGCTCAACTATTGACTGATAAAGGTTTGACCATTGATAAAATCGAAACTTATACGGAAGAGCTCGAGGAGACAAAAATTGTTGACGGGGCGGGCGACGCCGATGTAATAAGCACAATTAAATCGATCGTATCCGATTGCAAAGTCGAAAAAGGCTCGACCAAAGGAGTCATTAAGGTCATAATAGGCCGTGACTATGGAAACTAGATTACCGGTAAAAAGTCTTAAATTTCTATCCTATGTTATCGTATCGCTGTTCGCGATTATTTCACTGGTTTTCTTTTTGGTATCGGTCGATAAGTCGATGACCGTAAATATTATTTCTTCTCTAATGCTCGTCTTCTCTGTTTATATGCTTTGGAGAGAAGGGGAAAACGATTCGGTGAGCTTGCTGATTTTTTTCTTCGGTACGACTGCATGTTTTTATTTTTTTTCGGGGATAGCGGAAACGGCTTCGCTTGCCAGAGCCATAGCAATATTTGTTTTTGCCGGATTAACCCTGGTGTTGACAAACTATCTGATTACTCCGATAAAGCCTGTCATAAACAATTTGAAGCCACTATACAAGATAACGCTGGCGATCGTTTTCACCGAGATTTTTTGGATCCTTAGTTACTACAAAGCCAACCCTGTAGCGCAAGGTGCAATAACGGCGATAATTTTTTTCAATTTGCAAATAATAACCAGGAATATTCTCTCCAGCGAGAGAACCGACGGCAAAAAAATTGCATTATTCGCTGCTCTTAGTATAATTCTGCTCGTTATCATTTTCATAAAAATATAAAAGGGGAAATATGTGGCATAAAATAATAGACTTTCTTAGAAAATCAGAAAAAATTGCCCTTTCGGTAATTTTAAAAATTTACAGATCTCTTGCATTTGTTTTCGGTAAGTTCAAAATATTTTTTGACAAATCGGGCAGGATATTTTTGAGAAATTTCGTTTTGGCGTTAATCGTTCTTTATGTTATCGGCGGTGTTGCTTTTGGTGTGAGGCTTTATAAGCAGCAGAGGACGGACAAGATCGATCTTTGGGCATCTTATATCTATCCGTTTCCGGTTGCCAATGTCGGCAGAAGTTTGCATTTCAGTAGAGAATTATTGTTTAAGATAGAGTGGGCGGAAAATTTTGCCACAAAGACACAAACGGAAATTCCGGAAAATCTGCCTAGGCAAATTCTTGACGATATACTGTCGGATGCGATGATAATGCAAGAGGCTAGTCGCCTGGGAGTTAGGATAAACCAGAAAGACGTCGACCAGAGATTTGACATTGTTATTCAAGAAATTGGCAATGAGGAGCGGGCAGTCGAATATGTCGAGAGTTACTATGGTATGACACTCGGTCAGCTTAAGAGACAAGCTGTTCCTAAAATTGTTACCGAAGAAATTAAGCAGAGAGAATTCATTGGAGTCAAGGCAAAGCATATTCTGATCAAAGATGATGGTAAGGCTGCGGAAGTTCTTCAAAAGGTTAAAGATGGTGGAAATTTTGATGAATTGGCGAAAGAGTTTTCCGAGGACACGACTACTCGAGACAACGGTGGCCTGATCGCAGATGGTGAATATTTTTACAGAGGTTCCGGACTAACGGCGGAAGTTGAAAATGCTTTGTTCGGGTTAGACAAAGGTCAATATAGTGAACTTGTGAAATCAGAGCTTGGAAACCATATATTTTATATCGAAGACAAAACCGGTCATATCGATCTAAGTCTCGATGCGTGGCTGGAGCAGATCAAGGACAAATACCGCAACAGAGTTTGGATCTAATTTTCCAGCTTAGTCCATGCTCCGCCGGACGGAGCAAGCGACAAAATTTGCGGAGTAATTGAAAATTCTTTTTTGAATTTTACAGATATTTCTTGTTTGAATTCACTTTCGTAATTTTTTTCGATGAGATTTATTGTGGCTCCGCCAAACCCTCCACCGGATAATCTGGCACCTAGGCAACCCTTGATTTTAATAGCTTCGCTCGCCAAAAAGTCCAGTTCCTCACACGAGTTCTCAAAATACTCTACTGAGCTTTTATGAGACTCGATCATCAGTCTTCCGACTTCACTAAACAGGTTTTTATTTATGTACTCAATGGCTTTTTTTACCCGCTCATTTTCTCCTGTAACGTGCATCGCTCGTTTAAATTCAATTTCATTCAGCGATGATTGATTTTCTGCGATCTCATCTTGGCTGACAAGCCTCAACGATTTAATCGACAATTTTTTGGCAGCACTTTCGCATGAAGCGCGCCTCTCGTTAAACTCACCTCTGACAAGGGCATGCTTTTTGAGAGAATTGACGATAACAAATCTATAATTTTCGTCTAACGGGATGTTATCGACGTGGAGTGATTGAAAATCAATATATGTTGCACAGTTTGGTTGACTGAAAAGAGAAGATATTTGATCCAATAATCCGCATTTTACTCCGGCAAAATTATGTTCTGCCAGCTGGCATACCTTTGCCACATCGAGCTTGTCAATCTTGATCCCAAACAGATTAACGAGAAAAACAGCCATAGATACCTCAAAAGCCGCGCTGGAAGCCAATCCGGCGCCGATAGGAAGCTCGCCGTCAATCCAACACTCGAATCCTCCGATTTTTGCACCCATTTTTTTAAGCTCGCTAACCACGCCTAACGGATAATTTTCCCAACGTTTTGCTTCTAATGGCACGATGTTATCAACGGTTGTCGAATAGGTTTCGTCAAATCTGTCGCTATGCAGTATGATTTCGTCAGAATTTATTTTATGACCCTTGATTTTTGTTCCGATATCAAGCGCGATAGCGAGAACCAGGCCTTGATTGTAGTCTGTGTGATTGCCAAGCCACTCGACTCTGCCCGGGGCGTATGATGTTATCATATTTTTTTTCATAAAATAAAAATATACTTTTTATCGCTCTAGATCAAGAACAAATTAACGTAAAAGTAAAAACGTATAACGTATAATCACAATGCAAAATTAAAAATTGAATCTTAAAAATCAAAATGCGGTTTGAGAGTGGGATTTGTCAGCGGAGGACAAATCTGCATCTCAAAACCTAGTCCTTGAATTTATATAATACGAGCGTGGCAATCTTTCTCGTTATGTCATCCCGCACTTGATGCGGGATCTTTATAGAACAAATAAACTTGAAATAACGCCGGCGATGATACCGATAAATAGCATTATCAAGACAATGATAATATTTTCTTTGAGGTTTTTATTTTCCTTAAATAAAACCAAATAACCGACCCCCGCGCTGGTTATCAGTCCGGACAACATGGCGGGAAAATTTATAATTCCCGACAGATAAAAATCGGTTATTGTCACAGAAGCGACACAGTTGGGTATTAGCCCAAAAATTGCTGAGAGTATTATCTGCAAAAATCCTCTATTGTCAAAGAAAGATTTAACTGTTTTTTCAGGTATTACCGAAAATATATATCCTATCGCCGCACTGATGGCAAAGATATACAGAGCGATTTTAAGCGTATGTTCTATGGGGTGAATGATCAATTCTCCCCGATTAGGTTTTTTGTCGGCTATATCGTGACCGCAACAGCCGGTTTCACTAAGTGTAATATCGTGATGATGAGACGGTTTGTCACAACTGTATTCGGTGCAATTTAGATTCTGAGTGATAGTTTTTCTGACAACAAATTTATCTATCAGAAATCCGCAAATTATCGCCAAAATCACTTTTATCATAATTAGCGGTAAGATAACACCGGCGTTTTTGGTATCTGCTATAAGAATGGGTATTGCTTCATCGGAAGTTGATATAAATACCGCAGCGATAGCGCCATACCCGATAAGCTTATTTGCAAAAAGCGCGCTTGCCAGAGATGAAAAGCCGCATTGTGGAAATATTCCAAGTAATCCGCCCCAGATTGGCGCCAGCTTATTGGCTGATTGTAATTTTTGTCGAAGTTTGACCGCATATTTGAACTCCAAAAGTTCAATAATAAAATATGCCAAAAACAAAACAGGCATCAGTTTGATGGTGTCCAGCAGTGCTTCTTTTAGTATTTCCATTGCTAGAATTTACCAGAAACGTACGCCGTTTTATAGGTTTATTAGTTCGATTTGTTTTTCGCTCGGTTTCGTTGAGTCGGGTCAAGTATTTTTTTTCTAAGTCTCAAGCTTTTTGGCGTAACCTCTAACAGCTCGTCATCTTCCAGAAAATCTATGCATTGTTCAAGTGACAAAACAGTTGCAGGTGTCAAAACAAGTGCTTCATCGGCGTGTGCCGAGCGAATATTAGTAAGTTGTTTTTCTTTTGCAACATTAACATCAAGGTCGCCTTCTCTGGAGTTTAATCCGACTATCATACCGCGATAAATTTCGGTTTGAGGTTCAATAAATGTAATTCCTCTGCCTTGGGCGTTGTTTAAGCCAAAAATGACGGCTTTGCCGGTTTCCGATGCGATCAATACGCCGTTTCTAAGCCTCCCTATAACGGCGCCCATTGGTCTAAATTCTAGAAATAACGAGTTTGAAACAGCGGTTCCGCGCGATAACGTCAATAGTTGGTTTCTAAGTCCCAACATTCCTCTGGTGGTGATTTCAAAGACCAGTCTCGTTGTGCCATCGGACATTTCACTTTGATGAATCAGAGTACCTTTTCTTTTGATGATTTCACCGATGACGTTATTTGCGTATTCGCTTTCGACATCAATAGTTAACTCTTCAAACGGTTCGCATTTCTCTTTGTCAATTTCTTTGGTAATAACTTGTGGTCTGCCGATTTGGAGTTCATAACCTTCGCGGCGCAAGGTTTCAATAAAAACGGACAAGTGAAGTTCTCCGCGTCCGGATAAAATATATTCGCCCTCATCGCCCATGCGTAATTTTAGCGAAACATTTGTCTCTAATTCTTTTTTTATTCTATCCAATATTTGTCGTCCGGTAACGAATTGACCCTCTCTACCTGCAAACGGGGAACTATTTGCCGAAACAGCCATGGATAGAGTCGGTTCTTCAATCTCGATCGTAGGCAAAGCTTCGGGGTTCACAGCAGAGGCAACCGTTTCTCCGATACAGGCGTTTTTTAGTCCGGTTATTGCGATAATATCACCGGATTTTGCTTCGTTGACCTCAACTCTTTTTAATCCGGCGCTTACAAAAATTTTATCTATCTTGGTCGTTTCTTTTACGCCTTCGGGGCTGACGATAGCTATTGGTAACCCGGTTTTGGCTATTCCTCTGGTAACTTTGCCGATTGCGTACTTTCCTTGGTAGCTGTCCCAGTCGAGGGCTGATATCAGCATTTGAAAATCACCGTTTTCGTCGGTAGCTGGCGCGGGTATGTGTTCTATAATTGCTTCAAATATTGGTGTAAGGTCGGCCGGTTCGCTTAAGTCGGTTGGTTCACCGTCCCATGCCTTGCCATCTCGGGCGATGGCGTAGAGTATGGGGAAGTCGAGCTGAGTTTCATCTTTAGCAAGATCCAAAAACAAATCATATGTTCTGTCTAAAACCTGTTTAATTTGAGCATTCTTTTTGTCGATTTTGTTTACGACAACGATAATTTTAAGGCCGATTTCGAGGGCCTTTTTCAGGACAAATTTTGTTTGAGGCATTGGACCTTCTTGGCCGTCAATAACCAGGATCGCCCCGTCGGCCATATTGAGCGTGCGCTCAACCTCGCCCCCAAAGTCAGCGTGCCCGGGGGTGTCTATAATATTTATTTTGACATCTTTGTAATTAACGGCGGTATTTTTGGCCAGAATTGTGATCCCGCGTTCGCGTTCCTGATCGTTAGAGTCCATAATCAGCGTCTGGCTGAACTCAGCTTCATTCTCGCGAAATGTTTTGGCTTGCTTTAACAAACCATCAACGAGTGTGGTTTTGCCGTGGTCAACGTGAGCTATAATAGCTACATTTCTTATCATTTTTTATATCTTATAAACAAAAAATGTTTCTGGGTGAAACAACTTGTAGATTATAGTACTTTTTGTCCGTTTAGTCAATCAGTGGGGTGTGGTTTTAGCTTTATCATTTTTTTAAAACGACAAGGGCGGGCTTTCGCCCGCCCGAAGAAGCACCTCATGGTGCGTCGAGTTATGGTGTGACATCTCGCGCTGCCCGCGCCATTAGCCGGTTGAATGGCGCTAGGGTCAGTGGTGTCAAGATCGGCCGACTGTCTTCGTGTGATCGAATAGCCGCCAAGTGCCCAGACCATCCGATGAATCTGATCTGATTTCTCAAGATCAGCTTCATTGCATAAGCAAGTGGGCGCGGGCCGAGCGATCTTTCTACAAAAGCCTCCCGGCCAACTTCCTGAAGTAGTCTGAGCAGTTCTGCTTGCCACTCTTCCTCTAGCCAGAAATACCTCAGTTCCGGCAGAGCCGTCTTCTGTCTTAGGTCCTCGGATGAAACCAGATTGTCGTAGAACATCCCGAGGGCCTGAGTAAGGTCGTCTTGGGAGACGACGACCCATGGGTCCTGTTTGGCGACGTTTTGGAGGACTCCCAATAATCGATCATCATCGAGCTCTTGGCCTCTTCCCCGATACAGCTTTGCGAAGTAGTTCTCGATGATCTTTGCCTTGGGTCCTTTGCATTGCCGCCAACGCTCCAAGAACCCCTCTGTGTTAATTGCCATGCGGATTATATCTCTGCGTAGCATTTTTTCCATCTCGAGCGCGTGAGCTGCCACTGTCTTTGGCAGGCGGCTTACTACTTTACGTGCCAGAGGCAGTTCTTGTGCCAGTCTGCCTCGTTCGTCTCCAGAGGTAAGAAAGCTGTAGCGCTCTTCTAGCCCCCAAAGCATCCGGTGGGGGTGCAGGGTTAAGCGCACGACCGGATCGGGTGCGGCATAGCAATACGAGGTAGATCTGTTGGCTCTTCCTTCTACGTTAGTTTGGGGGTGTAGCTTCCGGCCCGTCTCACTGTCGACAAACAGCGATGGGTTATCCTTGTTG
Organism: uncultured Candidatus Saccharibacteria bacterium; assembly: GCA_964540855.1. GTDB lineage: Bacteria > Patescibacteriota > UBA1384 > UBA1384 > DTJR01 > CAZIOI01. Next base: position 11,109 of record CAZIOI010000006.1, on the reverse strand, counting down.
TGTTCGTGGATCGCGCTCCCTGGGGCCACAATAAGGGTATGATAAACGAAATTCCAATTAGGATCTCTACCCGAAATCCTGAGACCGGCGCACACATCTACGATCTCGTGTACTACTCTGTCATCCTGCGCCGGGAGTCGCCCAACCGTGTAGAAGTGGCCGTCAAACCCCATTTCCTTGAGGGCTATGATCAGCCTTGAGGCCTGGCTAGGCTTATGCGGCTTGTTGAAATAGCTCAGTCTTTCTTCTACCACTGACTCCAGGCCGAGGCCTATATGGTAGAAGTTAGCCAGTTTGAGGGCACTGAGAAGATGTTCGTTGACCTCTCCTGCCTGAGTTAACAATGTCCCGACCGTAAAGTCGGCAGTAAACCACAGTTTGCGATGCAGGACGTTAGCCCTAATGGCTCTACAAAGTGCCAGAGCTTTTTTTCCAGAGGGAAAAAGCTCGCACGAGAAGTCGATTGTGCTAACTCCGCACTCTGCGATTTTGCGAAGGATTGAGATTGTGGTCCTGAGTGGTGCGCTTCTGACGCGGTCTCCAAACCACTTCTGACAGAACGTGCAGTGATTTGGGCATCCACGCTGCAAAAGAACGTACGCTTTCTCGCCAACGATGAAGTACGAGTTGCTCCAGTCAATTTCGTCAGCGCTTACATAAGGCCGCTGGCTATTGACGTAAACGCGGTTGTTGGCGGCTCTGTAACAGGCGCCATCAATACCTTTGATCTCACGCCATGGCGGCTGTATGCCGAATCTCTCGAATCGGTCAAACAGCTCGCCTATAGTGTTGTCTGCCTCGCCGATCAGGCCAAAGTCAGCCCGATATTGACGCAGAAAACCCTGTGGCTGTGAGCTGAGACCGGGGCCGCCCAAGACGATCTTGGCGTTGGGCGACAGTGTTCTGGCTCTTGTAAGTGCCGCCTCCAAACCAAGGTCTTCGATGTACGTGGAGGCAAGAATGAAATCATACCCTCCGGTTCTCATCCTTGCTGCAGTCTCCACTGAGACCAGCCTGACCTTGTGTTTTCTCCGCCGTAGCTTGGCGGAGAGTATCTGTCCGCCGACGCCTTGTGTGACGATAAATAAAACCCGAAAGCTACGGCGCATCGAAATCAAACCCTTCTATTTCAAGATACCCTAAAGCCCCTTATAGAACTGAAGATACTATCAAAAATCATACAATTGGTCAATCGTTTAATCTATTAAACATGAGTTAAATGATTTTTTATTATGAGCAAATGGAGCAATTGGAACGATCTCATGTTAGTAGATTTTGTTATATAATTTCTCTATCTCCTCGCACATATGCTCAGTAGAGAAGGATTGAGCTGTTATTTTTGCGTTTCGTTTAATTTTTTTGGCCAAATATTTGTCTTGTGAAAGTTTGATAAATAACTCGGCCAAAGCAGTTTCGTCGCTCGGATCAATCAAAAAACCATTTTTGCCATTTTCTATGTACTCGCGTGGTCCACCGGTGTTTGAAGCGATTGCGATTGCTCCCGCGGCCATTGCTTCCAGATATACCAATCCAAACGTCTCATCTAACGACGGCACGCAAACAACATCTACGCCGGCGTAATAGCTCGATATTTCATCAGGGCTGATCGACGGCACGAAAATTACATTATCCTCAAGATTATATTCGCGAATAATTTTTTCAAGCTTTTCTTTTGAATCAGTGTTTTTGGCGTTGATGCTTTTGTGATTAGAGATAGCTAAAAGTCTAAAATCGGTTTTGCTCGTCTGTTTGAATTTGCGACAAGCTTCCAAAACAAGCATAAAGTTTTTCTGATCTCCAATTTCCCCAGTTGACATTCTAAATATGCGAGCGGGAAAAAATATTACAAATTCGCCCGATTGTTTTATTTTGACTACCTTGCAACTGGGCTTTGCGTCTGCGAATTGTTTTAGATTAATGCCGTTATAAACAACGTCGATTTTTTTGGCTCCCGTGCCTAGCTGCAACCATTTTTCTTTCACAAACTGGCTCACGCAAATAACGAGGTTCCACGGCAGATCACGAAGCGGTTTTGTAATTTCCGACTGATCGATCTGGGCATTATGAGCATGCTCGATAATTTTTGCGCCATAACTGGCTGCAGTTTCAAACAATGCTCCGACGAGCTCTACGCCTATACTTTTATTTTTGACGCCGGACGGATAAGATCCGTTATGAAAATGTATTATTTCCGGACGATATTTTTTCAAAATTGCCGAAAAATCCTCTTTTATCTGGTCTTTCGGCATACGCGACAAAGCTCGCATATAATCTTTTCTAAAAATAGTAATATTAAAAATATTCTCCTGTGAGCTTTGACCTTCTACCGAGGACGTTAATACCACAACTTTATAGCCCTTGTCGGCAAAATAGCGCGCTTGATTTAAGATCATCGTTTCCGCTCCGCCAACTTTTGGGTAAAAATACCAAGAGACAAAAAGTATCGTTTTTGGTTTATTTATCATTATGCTGCCCGACATAGCTTAGTGGACCGTTCATGCAAACCAAAAGATCATGCGGGTGGTCAATATTTTCCCATAGTTCGATTTTATTCTCCAGCAGCATGTGAAATATTATTCTATTAAACATACCATGACCGACAACAACCGCTTTTTGGTCAGACTTGATATTTTTGTTGAGCGAGTCGATAAGTTGTTTGGCTCTGTTTTGTAGCGAAGCGAAGTTTTCGCCGTTTGGGAAATCAAAATTCTCGATGTCATTGTTGTAAAATGCTTCTGCTGCTTTTCTATCACAAGATAGAGCCTCGGGCTTTTGCATACCGGTGAAGTCACCTACGTCTATCTCTTCCAGATTATCAATTTTAATCACAGCCGGTCTGAATCCGGTGTCTTTGAATATTTCATCACTTATAATTTCGGCGGTTTGTCGAGACCGGCGAAGCCGGCTAAAAAAAATTAGGTCGGGAAGAAATTTACCAAGTATTTTTTTAGCCAATAATTTTGCGCCATTTTTACCCTCTTCCGTTAGGTCAGTGTCGCACCTTTGACCGGCGAACGAATCTTTTCCGTTGTATGTGTTGTGCTCTGCCTTACCGTGTCGTGTAAAAATAATTTGATATTTGTGCTTTTCCACCGCTACTCCACCAGAGCTAATATTTCCGCAAGCACGCTAATTGTTTTATCAGCTAAATTTCTCAATTTTTTATTTTTTGGATTGTAGGCTATGCTCAAGCCGACAGTGTTTTGTAGCGGCGTCGCTTTCGGACTATTGGCAACCATTATTGTTTCGATCGCCTTTGTCTTGTGAATGCGCAAAATTCGTTTGAGTGATGGTCCAAAAACAATATCGCCGTTTTTATCAAACCATCTTTTTTGGGAAGCGGGGGAGATTTTTCCCGTCAATATGCCGTCTTTTTTTTCCAAATATATACAATCAACGGAATCTTGACTTACACCAAGTCTCTTGGCTATAAACTGGACTATTGGTGAAAAATTTGAACTGATGATCGCAACTTTATATTTTCGTCTTTGAAGCGCGCCTATCACCTCGATTGCATATTGAGTTAAAGGAGCTTTGTCGATTATTTTCTCAATTTCTTCTAAGCTGGTTCCTCTCAGAACTTTTGCCATATTCTTGATATTGCGGCCAGACGAGATTTTATTTTGCCTAAATTGGTTATTCGAGTTCTTGATTTTGTCGCCTAAACCAAGCTTGATGTAAATATCTTTCAGGGCTGACCGCGCAATCAGAGTTTCGTCCAAGGTAAAGACAACGAGTTTGTACTTGTGCTGAATTAGACCGGCCTTTCTGATCATTGTTTCAAGCACTTGTTTAGACATCTCGGCTATATTGCTCTCGGAATTTGCTCTGTGTGTCAGCTCGCCAATATCAACTTCGATAATCCGCTGACCCTCCTGAATCGCGTCAAACAGGATACCTATATCAACCCCGTAGCGGTCTTCAAAGTTTATCTTTTTTAAAAATTCTTTTTTTGCGCAAACCTGTCCGCTTATAGGCTGCTTGTAGTGTGTTTCTGGAAAAAGAATTTGCATCATTGGCTTAACGGCGTACTCGGTCACGCGCCCTCTTTCCCTAGTAAACGAACCGCGCGAAACATCAACTTTATCTTTAAGTACGGGGAGTACGATTTTTTCTATTTTCGATGAGGTTATGTTTTCCAAGTCCGCATCTAAAAATAAGATAATGTCGTTTTTTGCGGCGTTTACGCCGGTTTTGAGTGCCGCGCCCTTACCTAAATTGTGGTTATGTCTTATATAAACAAAGCGCTCGTCGCTCTGAAATTTATGGGCAATTTCTCCCGTATTATCAGTACTACCGTCATCAACAAAAACCAACTCCCCGAGTCTTTCGGTTTTTAATAGTTCGCGAACGACGTGCTCGCAGCGCTCTGACTCGTTATAAGCAGGCACAACCGCACTGAATCTCTTGTCGATATCACTGGACATAATTGCTTTCTTAGTCTCTTATTGCGGACGAAAATTGAGTGACAGATAAAATAGATAATTTCTTGGTTAGTATAATACTCTTTTATGGTTAGAAATCAATAAATCACAATAAATAAACTCCTAGATACCTTGACAGACACAGTAGTATGGTGTATAATGCAATTATGGCAGATAACAAATTATCATCTGATTTACTCCGCGGACATACCGACACCATAATTCTCGGTCTTTTATTTGACGGAGATAAATATGGCTATGAAATTACGAAACTTATTCGTATTCAATCCGATCGCCTCTATGATTTAAAAGAGGCGACGATGTATTCCAGCCTAAAGCGTTTAGAAAAGGACGGCTATATTACTTCGTATTGGGGCGACGAAACACAGGGCAGCAGGCGAAAATACTATTGCATCACTTCAGACGGGAAAAAACTATACAAAAACAACAAACAAAACTGGTATTTTGCCAAAAAAGTCCTGGATAAATTGTTATAAGAAAGGAAAATATGGAAAAGAAATTTATAAAATTTTTGGATAAAACTTTCGCGCCCTACGGCAATTTTCCATCACGCGCTGATGTCACAAATGAGTTATTGTCGAATTTGCTTGAAAAATTCGAAGACTTCAAAGAAGAAGGCAAAGGTGACGACGAAGCTTATCAGGCGACAATAGATTCATTTGGCGATGTTGAAGAAATTATGGAGCAGTTGCCACATAATGGCAGTAGGTCAAAAGAAAAGCCGTCAATCCGTGAAGCTGTAAAAAAGAGCGTAGGAAGCGACAAAAAATTTCATCAGATTATGTTAAAAGAATCCGATCTGACAGATGTCGATTTGCACGAATCAGACTTCAACTGCACCGAGCTGAGAGAAACACGCTTTGACCGATCGGATCTTACAAATTCAATTTTTCGAGCAACTGATCTCAGGAGCGCTTCGTTTGTGAAGGCAAATCTTGCCGGGGCGGTGTTTGTAGGTACCGATGCTCGAAATGTTGTTTTCGATGGTGCTAACCTCGCCAATACCACTTTAAAAGGCGCGGACTTACACGATGCAACATTTGCGGATTCTATACTTGTTGGGACTGACTTCAGTCAATCTGATCTGTCTGGTGTTAAATTTGATAGTCTGATACTCGAACGTGTTGTCTTCGATAGCTCGTCTCTCAAAAACACTTCCTTCAGAGAAGCCACTTTGCACAATGTGATTTTTCACCATACTGCCGTGAAGTCGGCGATTTTTGACGGGGCAAAAATGGACAAAGTTACTTACGCGCTCTTGAAAGGTGCAAACGCAAATCTTGATAATGTAACAATCATATGAGTCAGGACCTTTACATAAGACTTGATCAAATTACTCAGATCCCAATGATTCTTCAGCCATCTTGTTTACGACCTCTCCTTGGAAATTATAAAGTTTGACGGTTGTTTGACTGGAGGAATTGCCGGTTTGCGGAGAGATCACAACAAAATTCATAGTTGTATTGTCTCTATTTCGGTCAATCCATGTACCCGAATTGGCATAAATGGTTTTTTTACCTGCTGAGTTTTCGGATGCGATTATTTTTGCAACGTGGGTGTGCCCGAATATTACTATCCTTTTGTCTGATTCAGGATTTGTGAAATACTGTATAGCGGCTTGGCTGTCTGATTCTTTTGGATCAGCAACGTACTCGATTGCTCAGTCTGTCGGTATATCTATGGCCACTTGATTGATTTTTTGTCTTTGATTCCAAGTATCTTGAATTCCTTTGTAGAGATTGACGTCTAAAGTTCCTCCGGAAGTAGATTGAAATGGTAGCAAATCATTTACCGCATAATTACCGGTGAATCCATTGACATTGGTAGTGATAATTTTCTCATCAAATTTGTTAGTTATCGGAAAACTATTGAGTGTAAACTGCCAATCTTTCCAGTATCCATACAATAGATTTTGACTCTTATCTGCCGCACTGTTTAGCGAAACAACAGGCGCAGTTTCAGCTGGAGTTTTACATTGTTGCTGGACATGGAGTGCGGCAATACGAGTAAAGAAATATCCGGGTGGCATTATGGTGCCGGGCGCTACGGATTGGTTAGAAATCGGATCCGGTGCACAGAAAAAATTGTAGCGATGCCCATGCTCGATGGCTATCTGCGGAAGGTCGGCAGGCGAATATGTGCCTAAACCCTGGACATCGTCTCGCGCCTGACTGATCCCGGGAAGAACACTCTCGATTTGCTCTGCTGTTACAGTAAGATCATGATTTCCGGGTACGTAGGTAACTTTGATATTTCCCTCTTTGATAATCCGATTGAAGGCATCAAAAACTGCTTTATTAGTCTCAGCGATACGTTTTACAAATGACGCCTGATCCTTGCCTTGATATGTGTCGATAGTCGCAGGCACAAACCATTCATCAACTAAATCACCGGCGATAACAAGTTCTTTGATATTTGGTGAAACCTTTACTTTTTCCAAGAAATTTTCAAGCGGTTTGCCATTGTCCTTTAGTTCAGCATAGGCAAGATCAGCACCAAGATGAAGATCGCTGATGACTACAACAAGATCTCTTTTGTTATTCTCGCTTGCAAAGGGTTCAATTGATAAGGTTTTTGTAGGATTAAATTTATATTTTATAAATAATGCAACTAAACACAACAAAATAGCGATCACTGATATATACAATATTTTCACCCTCTACCTCCATAAATTTTTGCTCTAAACCCATTATAGCGTAAAACTCATGTTTTATTTTGGTGGAACGGAAGGGATTCGAACTCTTTTTTATATCTATTTCAATTATTTTTTTAATAAACTTTGTTTATTAGGCTACTCCTATTGGAACCTGTCCTACTGGGTGGTATACTTCCGTCGGAAGTAATCGTAACTTGAAATCACTGAACGTTCTGTATAGATGCTCGGCGGTTAAAAGTAGCCGTCCAGAGGAGGTGGATACAATAGCACTCCGGGTTATGGCTATTGCTGCACCAGAGAATCGAAAGGGTGTCCTAGGCCGAAGAGTGTTAAACGGAGAGGATCCGGTTAGTATACATAATGCTTGTAGGTGCGCTGGGATTCTTGCCCGGGATGGTGTAGGAGCCTGGGGTGATTCAAACTGGGCTGGTTCGCGACAGGATCGCAATAAATCGATTATGCTGTTGCACTCACTCGAGGATGAGCTTTCCACGTTTGAGGAGAAGCTTCAGCAAGATCGTCCCAACCTACTGCTTATCGGGACAATGAGCATATCTTTTCCGGGAGCGATTGCATGCGCCAAGAGAGCAAGAGAGGTCCTTGGTGACGCAGTATATATCGTTCTTGGCGGAAGACATGTTTCAGAGTCCATCTATCGTGACGAGTCGGGACAAGTGACACATCATCGTAGTTCACCACTCAGCCTTATGGCAAATGCTAAGATTCCAAGGGTCTTTGACCTGGTGGTTTCTGGCGAAGGCGAAGGGATTATCCCATGGATCGGCGAGATGGTTGATTCCCATGACTCTCGCAAGCAATCATTCAGCAGAATTACCGATCATCTTGGCAGCGTAAATGATGTGCCTGGGCGTTGGATCATCGGTTGGGTTGCAGGTGAAAAGATCAGGACTATTGTTAGCACTGGAATTGCTTTGGAACGAAATTACCTGCCCACTCCTGCCGAGGTTTTTGGCGTTAGCTCAGCGTTTGATGTGTTCGGTGGAAGGTTGACTGCTCACGTGTTCGGCGATACTGGGTCTGGCTGTGTTTTTGATTGCATATATTGTAGCGAGAGACGCAGCGTTACCGGACCAATGTCCGAGCTTGACACGAGCGTAAGTCGCCTCTTCCGTCAGCTCTGTACAGCTGCGCAAGTAATCGAAGAAGACAGCCCGGGCTTCAAGGCTAGTGTCTTCGTAGAAGACTCGACCATCCTGGCAGGCTCGAAACCTTTGCTTGGGAAATTTGTCGAGTTGCTAGAAGCGGCGCAGCTTGATCTGAGGTTCGGAGGGCAATTCACAATTGATCAGATTCTTCAACGGTCTAAGATTCTCGAAGATCTCAAGAGGGTTGGCCTCGACTACCTATTTATCGGAATCGAAACCTTTGATCCCGAACAGATTGGTGGTATGAGCAAAGATACCCTGTCAAGCCAACAATCCTGGTCCGAACGGACTCAACAGGCCCTGGAGTTACTGGTAGACCTGCAAATCAGTTGTGGCAGCGCAATCCTTTTCGGTCTTGGGGAGTCCCATCAGAACCGAATTCGCTTGCTAGCTCAGCTGGGCGAATGGAAACGGCAGTATGGCTCACCATCGCCGGTCAGTATCAACTGGGCTGTCCAGCACCCTCTCAAGGGTGATGACGGTGGCACGAACTATGATTACGTACGTTGGGGCACGCCTACAGACGAATGGCTTGAAGCCTTCTGTGACTTCGGTGAAGCGTCAGTGCTGTATCCTGTTGCCGGGCAAAGCCCCCCGGTATTGAGCGAAGTCAACGAGATAATGCAGCTTTACCGTCAGCTTGTCTTGTAAAACTGCGATGATACAATGACACAGAGAAAGGACGAAATGGCAACTATCGAGATTGATCAAGACCTTAAGAAGGCAATCCCTGATCTGACTCTGGGTATTGTGCACACGCCTGTTCGAGTCGGCAAAAGTGGGAGCGACCTGCTGAACGAGCTAACCCGAGCAGCCAAAGAAGCTACGTCGGGTTTGACTTTCGACGACTTGTACGCGATCCCCAAGATCAGGGCTTTGCGAGATGGTTACAAAGCTATTGGCAAAGATCCCGCGCGCTATCGCGGTTCTGCCGAAGCTCTTCTCCGCCGTGTGCTTCAGGGCAAGGGTCTGTACCATATCAACACTGTCGTTGACGTCAACAACCTAGTCTCCATCGAGAGTAAGCACTCCGTTGGATCGTACGATCTCGCAAATCTCCACGGTTCTATCACATTTAGAATCGGCAAACCTGGCGAGTCTTTCAAGGGTATTGGCAAGGAGACCATCAACATCGAAGAGCTACCGGTTTTTGCCGACGACAAAGGCCCTTTCGGAAGTCCGACAAGTGACTCAGAAAGGGCAATGATCACCAACAACACCCACGATCTAATGACGGTGATCATCTCTTTCGCAGGCCCTGAAGGTCTAGAACAATGCCTTCAGCGAGCCGCTGACCTCCTCTCCGCTTATTCGTCAGCGCCGAGAGAACAAATCGAGACGTATATCGTATAAGGAGATTGCCATGAGCTTCTACGACTGCGGTCTCGGAGACCGCTTAGTTGAAGATGGCATGTATCCGACCGAAATCAAGGAGTTCTTAGTGGAGGAGGCACTTCTGCTCGAAAGAGTAGAGTCATCGTTTGATCTCCTCGTAGAAGTTGGATGTATGCAGGGTCGCTATCTGGAATGGTCCATCGCCCACAGCAAGAGGTACGTCGGAATCGACTTGGTCACACGGTATATCGAGGCAGGTATTGAGCGAGCCCACGAGCTCGGCCTTTCTGCCTCGACTTGTCAGTTTGTGGTCGGTGATGCGGAGAAGCTCGACGATATTGTTACCCCAGAATTGCTTGGGAACAAACAGAGCAAGGCGCTCTTGTTCTTCCCGTTCAATAGCTTCGGCAACATTGAGTCGTACTCTGCTGTCATCGGATCGATCAAGAGATGCGCATCGCCCTTTTGTATTAGCACCTACACGACATCACCTTTGTCGCTGATGACACGCCTGAACTACTTCAGCGCTTGCCAGTATGCAGGGTTGAATGTTAGAGATGACAACCAAGGAACCCTCTTCTCGACGAAAAGCGGACTCCATTCCATGGCTTATCATCCCCACTTCCTGCTCAGTGAGCTTGCACAAGCCAATTTGGCTGCCGAGACTATTCAGTTTGCCCAAATCGGTATCGCTTATCTCACTCCGGGATTAGCATGTGCTAGTTAGACGCAAACTGATCACAAGGCATTTGGGGCAGAGCGGTTCAACCCGCCCCCCCTTCCTCACCCATCCCGAAAGTCACATCTCTGGATGGGTGTTTTCTTTATTGCGAGCTCAGGATTTATATAAAATTTGACGGTATAGTCGAAATAGAATTTATTGGATGAGATCGTGGATATAAGTACGTTTTAAACAGCCAGAGAAAGGTTCCGCATTTTTGACGTTTTGCTGACTCAAGAATGAGTTCGAGTCCCATCCATATTCGATCGATATATAAACTAATTTAGCCAAAAAGTTCGAGTCCTTCGTTTTTCCAACATCAACACAAAAATGACCCGATTGGGTCATTATTGGCGTCGTGCCTGCGCCTGCCGGTAGGCAGGTTATTCTTTTCGCGAAGCGAAGTAGAAAACGCGACAGCCACGTTTCCGATCGCCTTTGCAATCAGGATATACGTGGCGGGATGGAAGGGACTCGGTCACTCGTCAAAATCTGGTGATTTTGCGATCGACCCCGCCTCGCGCCGTCGCGCTCCGGCTTTCGAGTCCTTCACTTCCTCCTTCCAGAAACACAAAAACGACCATAAATGGCCGTCTGTGTTTCTGGCGGGATGGAAGGGACTCGAACCCTCAACCTATAGCGTGACAGGCTATCGCTCTAACCAGTTGAGCTACCACCCCAACGAAGAAATTTTAGCAAAGAATTACTTTTAGTTCAAGGCTAAGCTGTGCATGCTGAATTCTAGAACCAATGCAACATCTCGAGTATAATCTGTGGCTTCATAAA
>CAZIOI010000005.1:0-33444 GCA_964540855.1 uncultured Candidatus Saccharibacteria bacterium | reverse complement strand
CCAATGTACCATTTTTATTTACCTTAGTGTCCAAGAGGTTTCTCATCACCTCCATACATCAGTAAAATTTCAAATTTTAAGTTCTAAATTTTTAAAATAATTTTCAATTTCAAATTATTAATTCATCATTGTGCGGTTCGCGGATTGAGTTTGTCATTTATAAAACATGGGGTATGTTTTAAAATTAAAAGAGGCCGGATCGCACCCGAAGGTTTGACCCGGCCATGGCTGGACGCCTAGGACTACTGTCTCGACGCCCAGTATAACAGGCCAGCCACAAGCAGCATGGCCAGCCCCTGCGCCCACACCGGAATTCTGCGCATATCTCCCCTCCTTAATTAGTATTGTACACCCCAACCACAACGCAAGAATCTACCACATAAGAGACCTTTCATCAAGCGGCCTTGCATTAACTTATTCAAGTAAAACTGGAATCAATTAGTAGCGAAATCACAACAAATTAATGTAAAACGTAAAACGTATAGCTACAATGTAAAATTAAAAATTTAATCTTAAAAATCAAAATCATAAATTAAAGATTAAAAAAAGAATTGCTGCAAAGCAACACAACAACAATCGTCGCGAAGCGACACCATGGTATGAAGCGTGCTGGGGGTTAGATTGTTAAGGATAGGGGGCGGGCTTCGCAACTTGAAGCCCCTGTCCTTAACACAAATCTACGAGCCTTAGCTCGTAATCACATTTCAGGCGAAGCATAGATAAAGATTCCTGATCAAGTCAGGAATGACAGAACGAATTGTTTTGTCGTAAATGAAGAATTAGGTTTGTGCCCACCCACAAACCGCGCAATGACATTTTTAACCATACAATGACGAATAAAAATATTTACATTTTTATTTATAATTTTGATTTTTAATTTGATTCTTGACCGTTCGGGTTTTGTTCGCTAATGTTAGATTATGAGCCAAACAGCAATCAACGAGTCGATAGACGTAATTGCAAAATTTTCAAAAGGCAATATTATTCCGTTAGTATTCAAGTATGAATCTCGCATTCTCAAAATAGAGTCTGTTGATCTAAAGTATGATTTTCATCGCAACAGCGTAAAATTCTCAAGTTTTTCTGTCTCATCCGGCGCAAACAGCTACAAAATAAGCTACAACAGCCGAACGTATCAATGGATGCTGGAAGAAATTTTTACTGCGGATAATTAGCGAGGCTCAATAGCCCGAGTTAATGGCAGATCAAAATATGTATTCTAAACCAAGCCGTATCATTACCCACATAGACCCCACACTGTTTCTTACTGCAAAACGGACTCCGTCCTGTTATTTCAGTGCGTCAAGTGAGGGGTAAGACTCAAAAAAAACAAAACAAACAATGAGTAAAAACATTCCCACTCGAAACCAGCGTATCATTGCCCACATAGATATGAATAGTTATTTTGCCTCCGTCGAGCAACAGGCGCGACCGGCTCTGCGCGGCCGAGCAATAGCCGTAACCGGACCGTCAAAACGCACCATTATAGTTGCCGCATCTATCGAAGCCAAGCGCTTGGGTATCAAGACCGGTACGCAGATCGGCGAAGCAAAAAAACTTTGTCCGAACATTGTCCTCTTAAAGGCCGACTGCCGGCGTTACGAGTCAATCTCGGCGCAATTGATCAGTATTTTCGATCGATTCACACCGACAATCGAGATTTTTTCAATTGACGAGGCTTTTTTGGATCTGACCAACACTATCCAAAATTTTGATCAAGCGGCAAAAATCGTTAGCGAGATTAAATCGCGTATCCGCCAAGAGATCGGTGCCAATATACGATGTTCCGCCGGAATTGCCCAAAATAAATTCATTGCCAAGCTAGCTAGCGAAGCCAAAAAGCCCGACGGCCTGACAGTAGTGCCGGCGGGTGAAGAAATAGATTTTTTGGATCAGTTCGACCTGACCGACGCCTGCGGAATCGGCCACAGGACAGCTAAACACCTCGACCGGCTTAAAATCCATAGTTTCAAAGACTTGCGTAATATTGATCAAACAACGCTAACCTTGATTTTCAAGTCTTACGGTTTGAAACTCTATAATATGTCGCGCGGCCAAGATAACAGTCCGGTAGTCCCCTATCTCACAGGTGGCAAACCAAAGAGTATTTCAAGATCTAAAACTTTGCCGAAAGATATTTACGACAAAGACTATATCGAAAAAATCGGCTTATTTTTTTGCACCAATATCGCATACGAGCTAAAAAAACAGGGTCTGCTCGCCGGCTCCCTAGGATTATATCTGAGATTTTCGGATTTTAGTTTTGACGGCTGCGGCGCAAAGATCAGCTCACCGACCGCACTTTCGAGTAATTTGCATTTTTATTTTAAAAAAAGCTTAAAAAAATTGAGGATTTCAAAACCCGTGCGCAAGGTCGGAGTTTGGGCCGGTGGCTTAACCGAAGACAACGGACAGATGGTTTTGTCCGATAATTTTGACAATGCATTGAAGCTCGAGAAAACAGCCGAAAATATTAACAAAAAATTTGCAAAAAACGTCGTTATCCCCTCTTCTCTTGTAGAACTGGATTTCGAACAATCCCCAAGCTACGGATTTCAAAAAAAGTTCCTAGATTAAGAAAGGGTCTCGCCATCTGCGTACAGCAGACAGCGAGACCCTGTGGGCAACCTCATCGTGAGAGCGCCTCACTCAATGTTGTTGCCCGCATCGACGGCGGGATAGGTCGCGGCAGCCTCCGTGACCTCTTCCGCAGCGTCAACGTCTGCCCCGACCTCCTGATCGTCCTCCGGCACAACGATGTCCAACTCGTCCTCCGGCACGACGTCCGGCTCACACTCGCCGTCGGGTGTGGGACAAACGCACCCGGCATAATCTTCCGTCCTTTTTGACATCTCCATCTCCCCTTTCTGGGAGGATCATACACGCCTACAAAATACTCCAAGTAACAACCAACTGCAACAGAGCATGGTGTCCTTTGTAACGATCGTTGTTAATGTATAACGTAAAACGTATAGCGTATAACTATTGTGTCGCTTCGCGACGATTTTTTTTTAATCTTTTTGAATTAGGTTTGAAGATGCAGATTTGTCCTCCGCTGACAAATCCCACTCTCAAACCGCATTTTAACTTTTAATCTTTGGTTTTTAATTTTACACTGTGGTTTTACGTTTTTCGTTTTACGTTTTGCATTATTGCGTCTTGACAAACTATCGCCATATGATCGAGGTTGTTATAATCTAGCTACCAAATTGGAAAGGAGGTGATAAGCATGGACGAAGATCAAAAAGATATCGAGACTCTGGAGGATGAGGAGAAAACTCCTGAAGATGTAACTGAAGGAGAGGAAGCAATCGGCAGCTCGGATGATACGGAAGATACCAAAGAAGCTGACGATGATACCGAAGAAGAAGCCGAAGAGGAATAACTTACCAGAAAAGAGCCATAATATGGCTCTTTTCTGAAGCTGATATTTCTTATATGATAAGCGCGATGCATCATTTTTTAATAATTTATATTTTGTTTTTCACATTCATGCTCAGAGGCATTTTTTTGGCAATGGGCAAACAAAATTTTAAGCTCGGTCAAGAAAATTTTTTGTTTTATCAGGCTCTGTCTCTATCTCAGGTAATCTTGCTTTTCATAGCCGGCTCAACGACATTCACCAAAATAATTGCTTCGCTTGCAACTTTGCTGTTGGCGGGATTTTATCTGCAGCCAACACCTAGAATAAGTAAATACGTTCTCTATTGCCTGATAATTTTATCCGCCATCACTTTGGCGGCTTTGACAATCTAGCACCATTTGCTAGAGTCATCTCAAATGAAAAAGATAATTTTTGCAGTCCTTATTTCTCTTGTAATGTTTTTGCCATGTGTAGCCGAGGATACAACCAGCTACGCCAGCGCCGAGGCGGGCGATGGTGAGACGTTGACATATGCCGAGGCATGGGCATCCGCCGACGAAGTATACGCCAGCGCTAACACAAACGACAACAATACCGATAGTGAAGAGGCTATAGCCCAAACTAACTTTGAAGTGGAGTATACACAAACAGAGCCGGTAGATTATCAGACACGCGCGCAATCTGTGCGGTCGCCCCAAACTTTTGCCGGCAATACCATGGCACAAGTCACAGGAGAATCATCAGATCAACAAGAATCCTCTGTAATTTCCGAAAAGATAGATACTATTTCCCAGCTAGCTAATGATACGATTAAGCAAACTGACATTATAGAGAAACAAAACGCCAAGATCCTTAATTTATTTTTGATCGCGCTTGGCGCGGTTGGCATAATCTTGATTTTACTTGTTATAATCCTTGTCGGACAGCGTAGGATAAAAATCAAATTGTCACAAAACGCCTAAGTACGATATAATAACCTTGTAAATCTAAGGAGGCGGATGAAAAAGAAGATCTTATTTGTTCTTTTGCTACTAACGGTCGGGTTCGGTCTATCCGGCTGCAATACAAGCTCTACAAATATCGATGATGCAGAAACCAGCTCAACCGAACAAAGCGATACCGATAATCTCCCAACACCTCCGGTCCCCGCAGCTCCGACAGAGTAAGTTTCCCTCTCGAAAAATTGAAAAAATTTTATCAAGTGAAGGGTTCTTGTCTGTTTGCGGCATCGATGAAGCCGGTCGCGGCGCATTTGCCGGACCGCTAGTCGCCGCAGCGGTCATATTATCGGGCGAAGACATTGACGGTCTCAATGATTCCAAAAAATTAACCGCTAAGCGCAGGGAATTTCTTTGTGAGCAAATAAAACAAAAAGCCCGCGCGTGGTCGGTTGTCGAAATAAGTGTCGATTTTATAAATTCATACGGGATTCAGCATGCCTCGTACGACGCTTACAAACAAGCAATATCAGACCTCGCTATACCGGCGGATTTTGCTCTTTTGGATTATTACGAAATCCCCGACTATCCCCTTGCACAACTGGGTATAAAGTTTGGCGACCAAATATCCGAGTCGATAGCAGCAGCTTCGATTATCGCCAAAACTCACCGCGATGAGCTAATGAGAAAGCTTTCCGAATTAGAACCGTTGTACAATTATTCTTTTGATAAACACAAAGGTTATGGGACAAAGTCACATCGAGACGCGATACACCGACATGGTCTTTCGTCCCAACATAGATTGTTGTATTGTAAAAATTGCATCAAGTAATTTAAAAGGAGAAAGATGGTTAATTTTAAGCCCAAACTTCCAAAAGTCAAAATTGAGTCGTTGAGAAAAGTGCGCGAGGCACAAATTTTCACGGATATTAAATTGCCACTAATTGTCTGGTTGATTCAATTTATAATAAGCGAAATTGTTATTTCGGGCGGACTCTATGCAAGAAGCGTTTGGCTGGTCGCCATTCAGGCAGTGGCTATTATTTCGTTTTTGCTAATTTTAGAAAAGGGAAAACCAAAGACAAAAAAAGAAAAATCGCGTGTTGCGATTACTAATTTTGCGGTTTTTGTGATTCTTGATTTGGCCGTTATTTATTTCGGCCTAGAAAGCTCCAATAGAGAATTTTTCAACTTCTATGGAACGTGGATTATATATGCAATTGTAGCCGCGTACCCGTTTGTGAACCTTAAAAAAGACTCTGTGGTTAATATCGATATGGTGAAAATAGGGAAATCGAATCAAGATGATCTATTGACAAAAGATAGCTACTCCTTATAATCAGATTGATAGTAAATTATAAGAACTTAGGGAGGAGGTGGGTAACATGGCATATAGCGTTGAATCCAAAAAGACTGGTACAACCTATTATCTGCACTCAAGAGAGGTCACACTGAGAGGAGGAAGAAAACAAGTAATCTACTTCTTCGCAAAGGATGAAAGAGACGGTGCGGTAGATAGTCTTCCAGCTGGCTACGTAGTAATGGAGAACCCAAGAACGGGCCTTCCAATGCTCAAAAAAGGCTAGATAGAGTTTAGCAAATACGCAAAAACCCTCCAATAGGAGGGTTTTTGTTGTAAGAAGGTCTCGATTTTGCTAATATTTCTCTGATGAAACATAGATTTCACAAGAAGAATATTTCTTTGTTTTTCAATTTTTTAAGCCTGCCGATTGACCTCGCTATGGTGCTGTCCGCTTTTGTAGTGGCGTATATTGCAAGAAGCAGTATCGCCAGCCCGATACCTGTGATTTACATTTGGCCTTTTGCAAAATATCTCAATCTTGCTCTTCTTATGTTGCCAGTATGGATATTGGCATTCAGCCTTGCGGGACTTTATAGCCAAAAGCGTCAGAGGGCTTTCCAGCTCGGTCAGATCATCGTTGGATCAAGCCTTGGAGCAATGGCAATGGTTTTATATGTCTTTTTTCAAAGAAGCGATTTTTTTTCAAGGTTAATCGTTTTTTACGTCTGGATATTGGCAATCATTTTTGTAGGTCTGGGCAGAGCAATTATGGAGCTTATTAAAAATAGATTTTATGCCAGACGGCAAAATCGCATCTCTCTGGCAATCATTGGAAAACGAGACGCAACAAGTGAAAACTTGGTATCGCAAATATTATTCAAGCCTGCCCTGGGATACAGATTGGTTGGTTTCATCGGGGTTAGCCAACCGGTCGAAATTGATAATGTTAATTATTTAGGAGAGATTAATAATCTCGAAACTATTATTTCAGACAAGAAAATTGACGAGATAATAATGACTTACACCGGTATGGACAATGAAAGGTTGTTTGAAATTTTAAGAACCTGCCAAGAAAATCAGGTAATATTCAAGGCCGTACCGGCTCACGCGCAAGTCGGAGCTCGCGCTCTACAATACGATGAATTTGCGGGCATACCGATGATCGAGTTTCAAGGGACTGCACTGCAAGGTTGGGGCGTGTTTATAAAAAGAGCAATCGATATCGTTGTATCGCTAGTAGCGGTCATATTAACATCGCCGATACTAATCGTTTTATACCTTGTGGTGATTTTTGATTCGAAAGGTCCGGCTATATATAAAAACGTTCGAGTTGGCAACAAAGGAGAATTTTTTACCTACAAATTTCGCACAATGCATCTCGAACACTGTACGGGCACTCTTTATGGCGGTCATAGAGCGGAGGAATTTCAAAACTCGCTGATAGAATCGGAAAAAAACATCAAAAAGGGCGATGCATTATACAAAATAGCTGATGATCCGAGAGTAACGCGGGCCGGCAAATTTTTGCGAAAGACCAGCCTCGACGAATTGCCTCAACTTTACAACGTCTTAATCGGCAATATGAGCCTTGTCGGTCCAAGACCGCATCAACCCAAGGAGGTTCAAAACTATACAAGCGAACAACGCAAACTTCTGCTTATCAAACCGGGAATAACAGGTCTAGCGCAAATATCGGGACGCAGCGATTTGAGTTTTGAAGAAGAAGCCAGACTCGATATTTTTTATCTAGAAAATTGGTCGGTTGCTTTCGACCTCTATATTATCGCTAAAACATTTTCGGCAGTTATCAAGGGCAAGGGAGGATATTGATGCAGCCCAAGAAAGTCGCAATAGTCGCAGAATGGCTGACAAGCCGAGGAGGTGCCGAAAAAGTAGTTGATAACCTTTTAAAAATATTTCCCAAAGCTGATCTCTATACTTCTGTTTACAATCCAAAAATTTTTCCCGAATATAAAAATCGGCTTACCGGAACAACTTGGCTGCAAAAAATTCCGCTTTTAAATAAAAAACATCAATTTTTAGCTCCTTTGCTACCGATCGCCATGCGCAATTTCGATATTAGCGGATACGACTTGATTATATCCAGCTCTTCTTCTGTCGGTAAATTTATCAAAAAATCGCCAGAGTGTGTTCACGTTTGTTATTGCCATACCCCAATGAGATACGCGTGGGAACCAAAAACCGACGGCAGAATCATCAAACTTCCCGGGGGCGGTTTTTTTGTCAAAATGCTTAAAAAATGGGATCTTGAATCCAATCATTTTATAGATTTTTTCATATCAAATTCAAATTACACAGCCGAGAGAATAAAGAAGTTTTACAATAGAGAAGCTACCGTAATATATCCGCCTGTAGAAATTTTTAGCGCAGACGTATTGAGCAATAAAAAAGAAGACTTCTATTTTTGTATTAGCCGGCTCGTCACATATAAAAGGATCGATTTAGCGGTTCGTTCGTGTATTAGGCTAAACAAAAAACTGGTCATAGCAGGAACGGGTCCGGAATTGGAAAATCTAAAAAGGCTTGCAAACGGTCACGAGAATATTAGTTTTTTGGGCGCTGTATCGGACGGGGCAAAAAAAACATTATACAAAAATGCAAAGGCTGTCATATTTCCTGCAGATGAAGATTTTGGTATTGTACCAATTGAGGCAAACTCATTCGGTACAGTCGCCATAGCTTTAAATAAGGGAGGGTGCAAGGAATCGCTGATCGAAGGCATGAATGCTGTTTTATTTGAAAGCCAGACCGTTGATAGTATGTGTAAAGCCATAGAAAGATTTGAAAAAATGCAATTTGACCGCCGAAAAATTGCTGCAAGCGCACAAAAATTTTCCACAGAAAATTTTTGTGAAAATATAAAAATTTTTATCGATAAAATCGAGCCTAATAATTAGCATTAAGCGAACATGTAAAGGAGAAAAATGGAAATATCAGACTATCTAACGATGATTAAAAAGAATATCAGTGTATTTGTTCTTATGATTATTTTGTTTGGGGGTTTGACAGGATATCTCACGGCCACTCAAAAACCTGTCTATCAAACCTCGATTGCTGTTGATATAACCCGCCATCAAAGCCAAAAGCAAACTGACGTGGATTATTTTCAATATGACAACTATTACAATACACAAGCTGCAGGAGCGATCTCAAACAATATAGCCGGTTGGTTTTCCTCCGCCTCGGTCGTGTCAGAAATATTTGTTTCCGCGGGATACGAGAAACCGGAAGGTAGTCTAAAAGATATTTCTAAGATATTTACAGCAAAGAAAAAAGTTGCAGACTCCAGTGTTATAGATATTTCTTATTCATCGGACGATGCTACAAAAGCCGGGATTTTGATAAAAAAGGCGGGTGAAATTGTAAAGTCAAAGGTCGCCGAATATAACAAGACGGATTCCTCCGGATCGTTCGACGTTTTTGTCAGCGAACCGGTTGTGGTTGAAACGCCCAAAATGACAGCGCTAAACAGCATCGTCGCGGCTATTGTCGGCTTATTCTTGGCATTCTCTTACGCAAGCATTAAAGAGTCGCTAAAGAAATAGTTAATGGCCAATGGCAAAAAAAAAGTACTAATTGATTCAATCGGCAAAGCAAAAAAAGTTACAAGACCCCGCATTGTTGCCGATAAAGCGCAATATAAAATAAAGATCGAAAAGCCCGATCGAGATAAAAGGCTGGCTAAGAAAAGACTCAGGGTAAAAAAATTCTCTATAATAGCCGCGTGCGTGCTTGGCTGTATAATTGCTGTTGGTGTGCTTGTCACAACTTCACCACTGTACGATATCTATAAACTATTCATGGGCGGTCGGAATTCTTCTTACATAGTCGGCTTTCAAAATAGTGCTGAATTGCGCCCTACGGGCGGTTTTTGGGGCAGTTTCGCCTATATAGAAATCCCCGAAGACATCAAAAAAACCGAGATAATTTTCGAAACTAACCCATACAAAAACAGCAACAAAATTGAGAAAGAGGCCGACGTAACAATGCCCAAACCGATGCAAGAAATATGGCAAGGCAAATCACAAAGCTTTGTTAACGCAAACTGGTCCGCTGATTTTACTGAATCCGCCAAAACAATCGAGTGGTATTTTGGGCAGGGATGGAATAAAAATTCCGACGGTGTAATCGCAGTCTCATCACTCACTATGATTGACCTTCTGGATCTTGTCGGCCCGATAGAGATGGAAGACAGAACATTAATAACTGGAAATAATTTCAGTCAAATAATGAGTCAAAAAATCGATACGGAATATTGGACAATAGACGAGAATCACACAATCAACGAGCCCAAAACGATCATCAAAGACCTTTTTCCTATCATTATGGAAAGGGCCAAAAAAGTCCCGCCGATTAAAATGCTCCGATTTATTCACCGACAAATTAAATCTAATCGAATCCTTGTTTATTTGAATGATTCTAAGCTACAACCGATCATTAAGGATTTTGGGCTCTCCGGCGAGATACTCTCATACGAAGTGGATTATCTGCATGTCAATAATGCTAATCTCGCAGGTGATAAGACAAGCTTGAATGTTACGCAAAATATAAAATATTCGGTTGGATTAGAAAATGATATTTATACAGGAAATCTCGAAATCTCTAGGTCACACAAGTCCGACACATGGCCGACACACCAAAATAGAAATTACACCCGTGTCTTCGCACCACTGGGTTCAAAGATAGTAAGTGCGCAGCTTGCAGACAAAGATATTATGGATCAAATTGATCAAACCGAGGAATACGGCCGAAGTGTTTTCGGATTCTGGTTCTCAACAGATCCGGGTCAAGCATTAACGGCCAAAATCAACTACAAGCTCCCCTTTATGCTTAAGTCAGCTCATGATTACAAAATAACCGTGCAGAAGCAACCAGGGACATTGCCGGAAGATATCGAACTAAATCTGCCCGATAAAAAAACTACTCGCCGGCAATTTGATAAACCTAAGTTAGAGCTCTAGAATTCTCAGAACGTATCTGATACAGTAGATTAAGACCGCAAAAAAGGTATATTTTGTATTGAAAAAATGGCTGAAGAAATCAAAAAAGAAAGCTATGATGCAAGTCAAATAACGGTCCTTGAAGGACTTGATCCGGTTAGAAAACGACCGGGTATGTATATTGGTGGAACCGGAATTGACGGACTGCATCACCTGGTTTGGGAAGTGCTTGATAACTCGATCGATGAAGCGTTGGGTGGTTATGCTGATACGATCACAATCGAACTATTGCCCGAAAATATCGTGCATATGACTGATAACGGTAGAGGCATACCGATTGACATTCACAAACAGACAGGTAAATCGGCACTGGAAACCGTTTTGACCGTACTTCATGCAGGCGGAAAATTTGGTGGGGGCGGATACAAAGTTTCCGGCGGTCTTCACGGAGTTGGTGTCTCGGTTGTAAACGCTCTAAGCGAATATTTTGAGGCCGAAATTCACAGAGACGGACATATTCATAGACAAACTTATTCGAAGGGCAAACCGACAAGCGAACTTAAAAAAGGCAAAGTTACTGACAGAACCGGCACAACCACTACGTTCAAACCGGATTCGGAAATATTTGAAACCGTAGAATTTAGTTTTAAAACAATTGCTGACCGAGTGAGACAGCAAGCGTATCTGACAAAAGGCGTAAAAATCTCGGTAGAAGATAAGCGTGACGAGACAGACAAGAAAAAACTGACCTTTTATTTTGAAGGCGGAATTAACGCATTTGTTCGCCATATAAATATAAATAAATCGGCCTTGATCGACCCGCCGGTGTATATTTTTAAGGAATCGGACGATACGTCTGTCGAAGTGTCGCTGGCTTACACGCAGGATTTTAACGAGCATACCTATACTTTCGCTAACAATATAAGCACTGTCGAAGGCGGAACGCATCTAACCGGATTCAAAACCGCTCTTACAAGAGTAATAAACGATTATGCAAAGAAAAATGATTTGATCAAAGGAATTGATAGCGGTTTAACAGGTGATGATGTTCGCGAAGGGCTTACCGCCATAATTTCTGTTAAGCTAGCAAATCCGCAATTTGAAGGACAAACTAAATCTAAGCTGGGCAATCCCGAAATAAAAGGAATTGTCGAGTCGATTGTTTCATCAGGTCTAGCGCAGTATTTTGAAGAACATCCTGCAGATGCAAAAAGAATTATTGAAAAAGTTACTCTGTCTGCTAAGGCAAGATTGGCGGCAAGAGCGGCACGAGAAACTGTCATAAGAAAAGGTATTTTAGAAGGAATGACTCTGCCTGGAAAGTTGGCTGACTGCAGCGAGAAATCACCCGCAAAATCAGAGATATACATCGTAGAGGGAGATTCGGCCGGCGGTTCCGCCAAACAAGGTCGCGACCGTAAATTTCAAGCAATATTGCCGCTTAAAGGAAAAATTTTAAACGTTGAAAGAGCCAGACTCGATAGGATGCTAAGCTCAGATGAAATTAAAGCGCTTGTCGTCGCAATCGGCGCCGGTATCGGCGAGGAGTTTAATCCCGACAAGGCAAGATACCACAGAATTATTATTATGACGGACGCTGACGTCGATGGATCCCATATCAGGACATTGCTTTTGACGTTTTTTTTCAGACACTTCAGGGAAATAATTGAAAGAGGATATATTTATATCGCACAGCCTCCGCTGTTCTTAGTTCAATCAGGCAAAGAAAAAAACTATGCCCACACTGAGGAGCAAAAAGATGAAATAGTAGAGAAAATTGAAAAGAAAAATAGTCGCTACATGATTCAAAGATATAAGGGTTTGGGTGAAATGAATCCGGAACAGCTTTGGGAAACAACAATGGATCCTGAAAATAGAAAACTTTTACAGGTAACAATCGATGACG
Organism: uncultured Candidatus Saccharibacteria bacterium; assembly: GCA_964540855.1. Lineage (GTDB taxonomy): Bacteria > Patescibacteriota > UBA1384 > UBA1384 > DTJR01 > CAZIOI01. Next base: position 20,972 of record CAZIOI010000005.1, on the reverse strand, counting down.
CTGAAGCAGCAGACGCAACTTTTTCAATGTTGATGGGCGAAGAAGTTCCGCCGCGAAAACGTTTTATACAAACAAGAGCAAAATCAGTGTCTAATTTAGATATATAAGCATGGAAGAAATAGAAAACAAACAGGTTCCCGAAGAGATAGAGCCTAAATTACATCAAGAAAACAACGCCGAAGGGGTTAAAACAGAGGCCGGCTATATTTCAGCGCGCCCGATTATAACCGAGATGGAACAATCCTATCTCGATTATGCTATGAGTGTAATCATCGCCAGGGCCCTGCCCGATGCGCGCGATGGTATGAAACCCGTGCACAGACGCATCATTTACGCCATGGGCGAAATGAATCTGATCTCAACATCCAAATACACCAAGTCATCCAAAATAGTTGGAGAAGTTTTGGGTAAATATCATCCGCACGGCGATATGGCCGTTTATGACACCATAGTTGGTATGGTACAAGATTTTAGAATGAATATTCCCCTAGTCGATGGCCAAGGAAACTTTGGGTCAATGGACGGAGACTCGGCAGCCGCTCCCAGATATACTGAAGCGAGAATGAGCTCAATATCCGAGAGAATGCTCGACGACATTGATAAAGATACCGTAGACTTTGCACCAAACTACGATAATACGCTGAAAGAACCGACTGTCCTACCAACTAAAGTGCCTAATCTTCTATTGAACGGTACAGTCGGAATTGCCGTTGGTATGGCAACGAATATTCCGCCGCATAATCTCGGCGAGCTTTGCGATGGCACAATGGCTTTAATCGACAATCCTGAAATATCTATCGAAGAACTTTCAAAATATGTCAAGGGACCCGATTTTCCGACAGGTGCTGTTATCCACGGCTCACAGGGAATCAAAAATGCTTTTGCAACCGGAAAAGGCAAGCTGATAATAAGAGGCGAAAGCGAAATCATCGAGGACAAAAAAGGATTCAAAATTATTATCACTTCAATTCCCTATCAGGTTAATAAAGCTGACCTAATTACGAAGATTGCAAACCTTGTTAAAGAAAAAAGAATTGAAGGCGTCACGGATATCAGAGACGAATCGGATCGCACCGATAAAGTCCGTATTGTGATTGAACTTAAATCAACTGCCTATCCAAAAAAAGTCATCAACCGTATTTACGATTTGACGGCACTTCAAACATCATTTCACATAAATATGCTTGCATTGGTTGATAAGATTCAACCGAGAGTTTTAAATCTGCGAAGTGCTCTACAGGAATTTGTCAGCCACAGAGTAATTGTCGTAAGACGAAGGACACAGTTTGATCTCGATAGAGCAAAAGAGCGCGCCCATATTTTGGAAGGGTTAAAAAAAGCGCTAGATATAATAGATGAAATAATCGATACGATAAGGAAGTCTGCCAATAGAGAGAATGCACACAAAAACTTGGTAGAAAAATTTGAATTTACCGATGTTCAGGCGAATGCAATCCTTGATATGCGCCTATCCGCTCTCGCAGCGCTTGAAAGGCAAAGGATTGAAGATGAATTAGCCGAAAAATTAAAGCTCATTGCCGAGCTTGAAGCGATTTTGGCAGATAACGGCAAGGTTTTATCAATAATAAAAGACGAACTAAGTGGAATTAAGGAAAAATACGCAAAAGCTAGGCGAACAAAAATCATCGATCAAGAATTAGGAGATTTCAAAGCGGAAGATTTAATACCGAATGAAAAGGTGTTTGTCACGCTTACAAAAGGAAATTATATTAAGAGAGTTCCCGAAGACTCGTATAAAAAACAAGGGCGCGGCGGAAAAGGAATAATCGGAATAGTGCCGAAAGAAGAAGATGAAGTCCTCCAAATGGAATATGCCAACACACACGATAGAGTATTTTTCTTCACAAACCAAGGTAAGGTTTTCCTGAGTCGTATTTACGAGTTACCATCCGCCAGCCGCCAATCACGCGGTCAGTCCATTGTAAATTTAATCCAACTCTCACCTGAGGAAAATGTCAGTTCCATGCTTGTCTTCCCCTCTGACGAACAATTGGAAGAAAAATTCTTCACATTTGCGACAGAACAGGGCAACATCAAGAGAACTCCTGTGGCAGCTTATCTTAATATCAGAAAAACCGGAATTATGGCAATCAAGATGAAGCCGAACGATCAGCTCAAGTTTATTAAAGTGACGTCGGGCGACGATCTGATAGTAATGGTGACTAAAAACGGTCAAGGTATCCTTTTTGAAGAGTCTCAAGCCAGACCGATGGGCAGAAGCGCCGCCGGCGTAATCGGCATGAGGTTAAAGACGGCAGACAGGCTAATATCCATGAATGCGTTCGGCAAGGATCCGGTAATCGCCAAGCAGTTTGAGTTAATTACAGTGTTGCAAAATGGCTATGGCAAGAGAACGGAAATCGTTAAGCACTTTCCACAACAAAAGAGAGGCGGCTATGGAGTAAGAGCGTCCAAGGTCTCAGATAAAACAGGAAACGTTGTTGAGGCGCTAATTACCAACGAACTGACTTCCGACCTGATTATGGTTTCAAGCCACGGTCAAGTTATAAGAATTCCGGCGAAATCAGCTAAACTCTTGGGGCGAGATACACAAGGCGTTAGGTTAATGAGACTCAATGGTAAAGACCGCGTTGCCTCCGTAACAGTCAGTGCTCCGGAAGAAAAGCCCGAATCCTCCGATCAACCAATAGCGGGTATCGACACGCAGCAAAAAACAGCCGATATTGAGACAAAACCGGAACCAAACATCGAAGTAAGTAGGTATGATGACAAATAATATAAAAATCACCTTACCCGAAGTCGTCCCCGTTAAGCAACTAGCGGAAGAACTTTCTGTCAGCCCAAGCGAGATCATCAAAAAACTGATGCTTTCCGGTGTGTTGGCGACTATCAACGAAAGCGTTGACTTCGATACTGCCGCTATTATTGCCAACGAATTTGGTTTTGAGGCTGTCGCGGAAGAAGAGACTGCCAAGGAAGAAGAATCTGTTGCCGACGAGAATTTGCCAAAAGCTAAATCCGTATCTCGACCACCGGTTGTAACTATAATGGGGCATGTTGATCACGGCAAAACCAAGCTACTTGATTCGATTAGAAACACAAAAATTATTGATACTGAATCCGGCGGTATTACACAGCACATCGGCGCCTACCAAACGTCTATCACGGTAACCGAAGGCAAAAAGAAAGTTGAGAGGCTGATAACATTTTTAGACACCCCCGGTCACGAAGCTTTCTCGGCGATGAGAGCGCACGGCGCCAATATCACCGATATTATTATACTTGTGGTTGCTGCAGACGAGGGTGTTAAACCCCAGACTCTTGAAGCTATTTCACACGCCAAGGCGGCAAAGGTACCGATTATTGTCGCAATAAACAAAATGGACAAGCCGGAGGCTGATCCGGACAGAGTGAAACGCGAGCTATCAGAACATATGCTGGTGCCGGAAGAATGGGGCGGTAAAACACCCATGATACCGCTCTCGGCAAAAACCGGAGAAAATATTGATGTTTTGCTTGAAACAATTGTTTTGACAGCAGACGTAGAAGATTTGAAAGCCCCACAAGACTGTCCCGCCAAAGGAATGATTATCGAATCTAAAATTCAACCGGGAAAGGGTCCGATTGCGACCGCTATTATAATCGAGGGTACATTACACACTTCTGACCTGATTGTTTTTGAAGGAGATTACGCCAAGATCAGATTTCTGGAAGATTGGACCGGCAAAAGAATCAAGCTCGGCAAACCATCCGATCCAATCTTAATCGCGGGCTTCAAAAAAATTCCAAGAAGCGGAGTTATATTTAGAGCTGTCAAAGACGAGAAGACCGCTAGAAACATAGCCGAGAGAGTCCAGAAAAAAGATTCCATAAAAACAATTGCAAAATCAATCGGTTTGCAAGAAATTTCGGATCAAGCCAAAGAAGGTAAAATCAAGGAGTTGAATATCGTTTTGCGTGCCGATACAAAGGGCTCTTTGGACGCAATAAAAGGTAGTTTGGACGAAATCGTGGCCTATGACATAAAAGTTAATATTATATCGGACGGTATCGGATCAATTACAGAGTCGGATATTAATCTTGCCACGGCGAGTAAAGCAGTCATATTAGCCTTCAGGGTAGCTGTGCCGCCTACCGTCCTTAAGCTTGCCGAAAGAAACGGCGTCAAAATTTCCAGATACGACATCATCTATCAACTCATAGATGATGTGACCGCTGCTCTAGAAGGAATGCTTGAACCGGAAATTGTTGAGACCAAAATCGGTTCACTGGAAATTATAAAAATCTTTTTGAAGGTCAAGGGCAAAGGTATTGTCGGCGGTAAAGTAACTTCAGGCAAAATAACCCCCGGGACAAGGATTCACATTATACGCGATGGAGAAAAAGTCGGCGAACTCAAGACCGAATCAGTCCAAATTGGGGGAGAAAAGATCAATCTCGTCGAGTCGCCAACAGAGTGCGGAATCAGCTATACCGGTGAGTTCAAACCCAAGCCAAAGGATGTTTTTGATTTTATACTGATAGAAGAACACTTAAGATCAATAAAAAAGAAATCAGACGAATAATCTGTTAAAATAGTTGCAAGCGACAAAAAGGAGGAGAAATCAACCCAATTGGTTCCGGTCACGTGTTGGGTTCATCAAGTGAAACTGTCTCTTTAATAACAGCCGTGTTTAGCAAATTTACGGCGTTATCTCTTATTGATGTACTAATCGCGGCACTGTTGTTTTATTGGCTCTACTCAATGATCAAAGAGACGCGTGCTGTTCAGATAATTTACGGCATATTACTTCTTGTAGGTATTTGGGCAATTGCCAGAGCGTTACAATTAAGCCTGTTAATTTTTATTTTGCAAAACGTCCTAACAGCTCTCGTGGTCGCAATTCCGATCGTGTTCCAGCCGGAATTAAGAAACGCTCTCGTTAAGATAGGACGAACCAGATTTTCGTCTGATTTTTTTGACCTCAAAAAAAAGGATGTCTATTATGTTATTTCCACCATAAGCCAAGCCTGTCGCATTTTGGCAAAAAATAAAACCGGTGCCTTAATAGTTATAGCGCGAGCGGACAAACTTAAAGAAAATGTCGAGAAAGGCGAAACTCTTGATGCAAAACTGTCGCTAGACCTACTTTTAACGATTTTCACACCAAAATCGCCTTTGCATGATGGAGCGGTTATTATTTCAGGAATGAAAATCAAGGCTGCAAGAGCAGTTTTGCCGTTATCATCTGAAAATAGGTATAGCTATAAATTTGGTACTCGGCATAAAGCAGCAATTGGTTTGTCCGGTATTTCAGATGCTGTGGTGATGGTTGTTTCGGAAGAAACAGGGACTATTTCGATTTCCATCAACGGAGAGATTAACCACGTTGAAAACGAAAATTTAGAAAAAGAATTGTCAAAACTTTTGATTGTGAAAAAAAGCAAAGATAGAGAGGCCGACAATGATTCGCGATAAGATAATCAACTTTTTTAAAAAAAATTGGATAATCAAACTATTGTCGGTCGTTGCTGCAATTATAGCTTGGTTTGCGATTTCGCTCAGCCAATCATCGGTTGTCAATTATCCAAATAAAATAGAAATTGGCTTTGAAGGTTTGAGGGATGGTTTGGTTTCCGTTGCGGCGAACGACAACGTTCAAATCAAAATTAGTGTTGACCCGATGAAACTAAAAGATTTGAATGACAACGACTTCAGTGTAACGATCGATTTGGCTGGACTGGAAAAGGGAGTGTATGAAAAAGAATTAAAAGTTACTACCACTTCGTCTGAAGTCCAAATAATATCTTGTAACCCACGAAAAACTACCGTAAAAATTGATACCAAAGAAATAAAAACTGTGCCTGCCAGGGTAAAATACGATGGGGCCGCTGCTGAGGGTTATATTGTGTCGGATGCGACAGCAGAGCCAAAAGAAGTGCAAGTTATCGGACCAAAATCAACAATCGATACAATCACAGAGGCCGTGGCACCAATTAAGGTTAGCGGAGAAAAAGACGGATTTGAGAAGGTTTCCCAACTATTTGTTTATGATGCCCAGGGCGATGAGATAAAGTTCGTCAAGGTTGAGCCCGAAACCGTTAAAACAAAAATCTCCATATCACCTTCAGGCGATACGAAAACTGTTGGAATAAGGGTGAAAACTTCAGGTGATATCAAAAACGGTTATTGGATCAGCTCAATCACTACTGAACCCCAAACCGTCACCATATCCGGCTCAAGAACAAAACTTTCGCAAACACAATACGTAGAAACCGAGGCGATTGATCTTAACAATTTGAGCGAGAATAAAACATATACCGCCCAGTTGAGTGTAGATAACGGCATAAAGGTTGAAGATAAATACTCGTCAATCAAGGTCACTGTAGTTATAGAAAAATCCGAGCAGACAAGAACAGTCGAGATTTCCCCAAGTTTTAAAAATACCCCCTCAGGGTTAAAAATTACAACTAACCCGGAAAAAATCTCCGTAGAGGCAACAACTAGCAAGACTTCGATCCAAGATTCAGACATAACTCTAGAAATAGATTTAGGGTCATATAGCAAGGGCGAACACGAAATAGAGCTTTCCGAAGCATCATTTTCATTATCTGACAATGTGAAACTAGAGAAAATACTTACAGGAAAGTTGAAAATCATCCTCGAATAATTTGAAAAAAAGCCTCGGGGATTGACTAATCCGGGTTTTTAAGGTATAATACTGGGCAGCTTATTATGAAAGTAAAAAGCGACAAGCCTCCCCAATATAGGGTTGTGAGTCAAACAACAAGAGTGCTAAAAAAAATTCAGGAAATTGTTGATGTTTTTAGCGCGTATTGTTCGAAAAATATTAGACACGTCAAACAGCTTATAAGGGTTGAGAGAAAGCTTGTTTTGAATTTCGGACTGCTTTTTATATTGGCTGTAATACCGTGGGTCTCTGAAGCTTCGTATAATCAAGAGGTTTACTCCGGACTAAAGCAATTTTCAGAACCGCTAGATCCCATTAGCACGGGTCAATTTGCTGAAACTATCAGCGAATACACGCCAGGTGTAGTAGCGAATTCTGATGAAATCGCTCTTACTCTCATGGCAAAAAACGACAGCTATTCTCTCGACCAGCAACTAGCTGTCAACGCGGGAAAAAACATAGAGGGACCGGAACGACAGGACGCCACTTACATTGTGCAACAAGGCGAAACTATAACGCAAATCGCTGAGAAGTTTAGCCTCCACGTCGCCTCGATTTTAGATGCAAACAGCATAAATGCCGAAAACCTTAAAAAAGTTAAGCAAGGAACCGTTCTAGTTATCCCATCTACCGATACCTCTACCTCAAATGATTGGTTAGTCGCCGTCAATAAGGCGGAAGAGGAAGAAAGAGCTGCCGCTGTGGCTGCAGAAGCACTGAGAAAAAAACAACTTGCAGCAGCTAAAAATAAAGCTTATGCCGCTTCTACAGGTTCTGCTACTAGCTCGGCATATAGTGGCATTGACACCGGCGGACTTGGTGCGCCATTAGCATATAATAACGGTATTTCCAGAGGATACAGTTCCGGTCACAGGGGAATTGATTATATGGCGAGTATTGGTACGCCTGTCACATCAGCTGCGGGTGGAAAGATTGTAAAAATTAGTACCGGATGGTCTGGTGGGTATGGAAATATGATTATCGTTGATCATGGTGGCGGCAGAGCAACAAGATACGCACATTTGTCACAAATCAATTCATCCATTGGCCAAACAGTCTCAAAAGGACAAACTATTGGTCTATCCGGAAATACCGGTAGATCAACCGGACCGCACTTGCATTATGAGTTGATTATTAACGGAACGCCCGTTCCCCCAAGATAGAATGCTAGTAGATTCAGCGAAAATAACAGTGATTTCCGGAAAGGGCGGCGATGGTGCCGTTAGTTTTCGTCGTGAAAAATATATCCCAAAGGGCGGCCCCGATGGCGGCGATGGCGGAGATGGCGGAGACGTTATTTTTCGCGTTGCAACAAATCTTGATACACTGTCTTTTTATAACACTAACAAACTACACAAAGCGGAAAAGGGGCAAAATGGCTCAAGGGCAAAGCGTCACGGCAAAAACGGACAAGACATTATTTTACCGGTTCCGCCCGGAACAATGATTTTAGACGGCGATAATCAATCTATAATAGCTGATTTAAAAAATGAAGGCGAACAGGTAATTGTAGCAAAAGGTGGCAAGGGCGGTCTTGGTAATGTTCATTACAAAAGTGCCACAAATCAAGCTCCAAGACAGTTCAAACCAGGCGAACCGGCAGAACAAGTTAAGATTCAGCTGGAGCTCAAACTTATTGGCGATATTGGAATAATTGGATTACCCAATGCGGGAAAAACCTCCCTCGTCAATCGACTTACGAATGCGAATGCCAAAGAGGGCAGCTACCCCTTTACAACCGTTGATCCAAATCTGGGTTCACTGGATTATAAAGGTAAAAAAGTCATTCTTTGCGATATTCCCGGATTAATTGAGGGCGCAAGCACAGGCAAAGGACTTGGGCATGAGTTCTTGAAACATGTCGAAAGAACGGAAATACTTCTTCATTTGATTGACGCGACAAGCGATAACCCAAAACGCGATTACGAAACGATCAAAACAGAGATTTTAGCTTTTAACAAAAATTTTAAAACAAAAAAAGAGATTATTGTACTAAATAAAATTGATCTTACGGACAAGCTGCCGAAAAAATTCAAATATGATTTGGCGATTTCCACATTGACAGGCGAAGGATTGGAAGCCCTTGAGGATTTAATATTTTCTAAACTATGATTTGCGAGGTCCTCGTAAAGCGCGCGGTCAAAGACGAAAAATCGTTCGATTATCAAACAGATAAACCGATAAAACTCTTTACTCTTGTTGAAGTGTCGCTAGGAAAACAGAAAGTACAGGGAATTGTTACAGGGATTAAACCTAGGTCAAAGTTTACAACAAAAACAATCGAGAGAGAGCTTTCTGTCGGACCTGTGATAAATAAGCTGCAATTTGATTTTGCAAAAGAGATATCGCAGTATTTTCTGGGTTCTTTATCAGACACTCTTAACAGATTTATTCCGGCTTTAAACAAAAAAGACCTTAAGCAAATAGGGGCAAAAGATTCCTCTTACAGAAAAACCGGTCCAAAAAAACCGGTCTTTGTTATGGGGGAGAGAAGCTCGAGGATTGAACATTTTTGCCAACTTGCAGACAATAGGCAAAATTTGCTTATTCTGCCAACCCTAAAAGCTATCTCCGATGCAGCCGAGTTCATAAAAAAAATCTCTCCAAAATTTCACGTTTTCGCATTTCACAGCCAACTTGATAGTGATCAAAAATCTAAAATATACCAAACAATTTTGGCGGGTGATGATTGTATTATTATCGGCACGCGCCATGGTCTATTTTTACCATTTTCAAAATTATCAAACATATTCATTGATGAGCCGTTTAATTACGCATATCAAGAAGACCAGGCACCTTATTACAACACATTCATCAGTGCCAAGATTTTATCGAAGTTATGCGGAGCGAGATTGATAGTCGGCGACAGCTGCCCGGGTCTTATTGATTTTGCGGCAATCTCAAAAAATAAAATGGATATTGTAGAGTTAAAAAACAATTTATCGTTTATCACATACAACAATCCCAAAAAAATTTCTCAAAATAATTTTTTCATCGAATTGGTCAAAAAATCACTTGAAAACAGGAAATCGGTTGGATTTATCGGAAACTTCAGAAATTCGCATAAAGTTTACTGTGGCAACTGCAACAATAAGATTACCTGCTCACACTGTAGAGGCGAATATTTTATGGAGGAGACTAATCTGTGTGAAAAATGTGACACAAAACTGGACAAATGCGCTGATTGTAAATCTGATAAAAGATATTACATCGGTATCACTTATTCCGATATAATGCACCAAATTAAGGAAATGTGGCCTGATTTTTCCGACTCCATCGAAACAAGAGTTAGCCATTTTGAAAAAAAACAAATTTTAGTTACGACTTATCGTGAAATTTTATCACTTGAAAAAGACGTTAATGTATTCGTGATAGCGGATTTTGATTTTATCGCATCCTCCCCTCTTTTTTCAAACAGAATTAATCTTTTCAGAAAAATTTTAGATTTAAAATCCAGAGGTGCAAAAAAAATAATTATATTTTCTGATGAAAAAAGCGAATATCTAAATGATTTAGTCAATGGAAACTGGCGCAATTTTTTAAAAAGAGAATTATCTGATCGTAAATCCAGCTCGTTGCCGCCATATTCAGTTCCGGTTGAAATTTTTTATAGCGCAAAAACTGAAAAATCGGCCGTGGAAAAATTGAACCGATTTTCAAGTTTAATAAATTCTAAAATTCTAAAAATCTCACTTCCAATAACAAAAAAGGGAGATATTTTCACAGCCAAGCAGGTTCTTTTTTTACGGCATAATTTCAGAGAAATCGACAAAAAAGCTTTTTTGGATAAATCCATAAAAGTAAGAATCGGACCGATAGACTACTTTTAATACAATTTGTCTTCGAGATTTGTTATGATAAGCATATGAATATCGCATTTTTTACAGACTCATACATTCCGGTTGCCACAGGAGCCGTTGTTTCAGTAGAAACTCTCAGATTATCACTCACCAAGATGGGACACAACGTGTACGTTTTTGCTCCAAAATACCGTAGCTGGAACAGAAACGAGCCCAGAATTTGCCGAATGAGCGCAAAATTTTCAAAGGTTCATCCAACAAAACCAATCAAATATCCCCTGCTCTCGCATCGCAGGCAGCAGATAGAAAAGCTAAAACTCGACATTGTTCACTGTCATTTTGAACATGACACTTTCAGCTATGGAGCAAAAATAGCCAGAACTTTTGGGATTCCCCTCTTCCAAACATACTATAAGGTTTTTCCATTTGAGATAAAACAAGACAACAGTCTGCTTGGCAGGGGGCGTTACCACGCAAGCGCAAAAAGACTGATTGAGTATTCAAAAGAGTGCGATAAAATCATCGCCTTAAGCGCAACGCAAAAGCAGATTCTTCAGAATTTTGGCGTTATTACGCCAATCGACATTCTGCCCGTAGGCATTTTTACCAAAGATTATAATTCCATTCCGAAAGATATGCTAAAAAAACAATTCTCTATCTCTGAAGACAAGGTAATTTTGTATGTCGGTTCGACTGATGAGAGGGGCAATATGTCTCAAGTATTAAAAACGTTTAAAACCATCTACAAAACTATGGACAATATCCACCTGTTAATTGTCGGCGGTGGCGACAAAACAGATTATTACAAACAAATCGCCAGCAGGCAAAATTTTGCGAGCCACATTACATTTACCGGTACGTTGGAAAAAAAAGTTCTAAATAAAATTTACGGCGCAACGGATTTATTGATTTATCCCAAAACACTCGACCCCGAGCCGCTCGTAATTCTTGAGGCCTTCGCTGCGGGAATTCCGGTAGTTGCACAATCGGGTGTCGGCGCACAGGACTTCATCAAAGAAAATCAAAACGGTCTGCTGGCATCTGATTCTACTGAGGATTTCGCTGAGAAAATTATGTCTCTGTTGAAGCGCGACAAGGTTCGACTGAATCTGTCTATCAAAGCCAGGATGGACGCTCAAAATTATAGGGCTAGCCAACTCACTGGTGATTTGTTACAATCTTACGATTCGTTTCAAAGGTAAATTATAATGGAAATAGTAAAATCACCAGATAAAATTCTTTTTGCTAGATCAAAAGAAGTCGTCGAAATTGGCGATGCTGTTCGTGATCTGGTGAAAAAAATGTTTGAGAAACTTTCAAATGTAGATGGTGTGGGGCTCGCTGCGCCACAAATCGGCAAGAGTCTCAGAATTACCGTCATTGGCTTTGAGCCAACTCAAGCACAAATCCAAAAAAATCCACTTTTGCGGCAGATCCCGAAAATCGCTTTTATCAATCCGGACATAACAAGTAAATCAAAACAAATGACAGTCGAAAAAGAGGGGTGTCTTTCTGTTGGAGAAAAAGAAGTTGCCGTACCAAGACACGAAAAAATTGTCGTCGAGTATCAAGACGAAATAGGGGAAAAAAGAAAATTAAAGGCTCGCGGATATTTGGCAAGAATCATCCAGCACGAAATTGACCACCTAGAAGGCAGACTTATAACGTACTATGAATAAAAAAAGTACCGTTATCGTCTTTTCATCTGACAAATTTTTTGTTGAAATTTTCAAAAAACTCGCCGATCACAATATTGCGATAAAACTTCTCGTTACCGAAAGCCCAAAACCAAAAGGCAGGGGTCTTGCGGTATCAAACAATCCGGCACACAGCTTCGCCGCTCAAAATGGTGTCGAGACTTTTTCCCCGCAGAAACTTGATGATGATTTTATTTCAAGACTATCGACAAAAATTATAAAGCTTAAAAACGATTCCAACGTGATAGGATTGGTTTTTGCCTACGGTAAAATTATACCGCAAGAAATAATTGACCTTTTTGACGATAAAATCATTAATATCCATCCGTCACTGCTGCCAAAATATCGCGGACCGTCACCTATTCAACAGGCAATTTTAAACGGTAATACCGAAACAGGCTATTCATTTATAAAAATTTCAAAAAAAATGGATGCCGGGAATATCCTGGGTCAAAAGTCGGTAATGATTGACGAAAACGACAATTTTGAAACTCTTAGAGCAAAACTTTTAGACGGAGTGCTTGATGATTTGCCTCGTATAATACAAGAATTCGCTTTAGGAAATGCACAATACACTAAGCAAGATGAAAAATGCGCCACATATTCAAAAAAAATCGAAAAACCGGACGGAGAGATTAAGTCGTCCGATAATTATTTGACGGCATACAGAAAAATTGCCGCTTTTCATCTATGGCCAAAGGCATATTTTATTATTTTAGACAAAAGATATATCGTGCATGATGCATTTATCGAAAATAACAAGCTTATTATCCGAAATATCCAGCCGGAAAACAAAAAAGTATTAAATGCAAAAGAGTTTGCAAATGGCTATAAAAATTTATTGACTTATTTCCCTAAATATGTTAAATTCACCCAGTAGAAAGTTGATTAAGCAGAGGAAAGAAAGCAATGCTAGCTATCAGATTACATCGTGCCGGTAGAAGAAACAGCAGTTTCTTTAGAATAGTATTAACAGAGAAGTCTAAACCAGCCAAGTCGGGATTCAAAAAGATCCTCGGTTGGTATAATCCGCACACAAAAGAATCCTCATTCAAAAAAGAGGAGATTTTGATGCACGTCCAAAATGGCGCGCAAGTTTCAAACAGTCTGGCGAAAATTTTGATTGAAAACAAAATTACTCACAAAAATATAAAATTTAATCCTGATGCTCCTGGAAAAACAAAGAAAAAGGGTGCCGAAACCCAAAAGCCGCTTGATGTGAAAAAAGAACCCGAGGAAAACGAGCAAACCGAAAAGACTGCTGCGACCGAGACAGCTAAACAAGAAGAGAAACAAGACGAACAAGAAAGTTAATAAGCGGGAGGAACATGGAAAAAGACCAACAGTTTGTCGAAATGATCGTAAAAGAGATCGTCGATAACCCCGATAAGGTTAAAACCGAACGAAAAGTTGACGAAATGGGTGTATTGATAGAACTAACAGTTGACCCCGAAGATATGGGTAAAATAATCGGGAAAGAAGGAAAAACCGCAAAATCGATCCGAACACTTCTGAGAGTGTTGGGCGCGAGAGAAAGAGCGAGAGTTAATCTGAAAATCATCGAACCGGACACGGGCAGAGAGATCGGAACATCAAACGAAGAAGACACTCAGCCGATAGCCGAAAGATCGACTGGCGTTATCTAGGGAAAATTGAAATAAATCAAAACGGTCGCCTTTAGGTGACCGTTTTGTATAATGAAATAAAATGAAATTCACGATAATAACACTTTTTGGGGAATTTATTAGATCATTGGAGCAATACTCTATTATTGGTCGTGCAATCAAAAACAAGAGAATTGAAATTGGCTTGATAGACCTACGAGAATTCGGCGTTGGACCGCACAAACAAGTTGATGATAAACCCTACGGCGGCGGAGTTGGAATGCTTATGAAGGTTGATGTTGTTTCACGTGCAATAGAGTACGCCAGAAAAAATGCCAAGGATAAACACATTGTTATTATGTTGTCTCCAGAAGGAAGTAAATATTCTCAACAACTCGTTGAAAAATATACCGAGTTTGACGAAATAATCATACTTTGCGGTCATTACGAAGGATTTGACGCAAGGATTACCGATCTTGTAGATGAAGTCGTCTCTATCGGCCCATACATACTCACCGGCGGAGAAATACCGGCAATGGCGATAGTTGACAGTGTTTCTCGCCATATCAGTGGCGTGTTAGGCAAGGACTGCTCCGGCGAAACCGAGAGTTTTTCCGTTTCAGACGGCAAAAGAATTATTGAATATCCGCAATATACAAGGCCGGAAGAACATAACGGCAAAAAAGTGCCCGAAATCCTGCTTTCAGGTGATCACGCAAAAATTATCGCGTGGCAAGAGAGTAAAAAAAAATACACAAAATTATAAGTTGCAGACAGCGCGTAGTATTGAAAAAGTAATGATTATTGATTAGAATTATATAGATTATTCAAGGAGGGTGTTGAAACCAGAAAGAGCTTCTTTGCATTCTTTGCCTTTGATCGTGAAATACCTGATCTCGGCGGTTTTTTTGTGTGCCCTAATCGCTATTGCCTATTTTGCCCAAAATGAAATATCGGCTGACACGGCAAGCTCCACCAAGAAAAAGGTTATAATCGCCGTCAATAACTGGGATAAGGCGGGACAAACTCTTTTTCATAATACTTTCGGAGATACAAAAAAGTTTCGTTGTTCAACAGTCGATGTTTATCTGACTTCAGATACTGATACAGAGAAGAAAAGTGCGGCAAAAGCTGTCGCTGAGGCAAGTGGGCTGACTGTCGGCGGAAGCGATTTAACGGCGACTATAAATGGTCTTAGCGCGAAGTACAATAAATTCAAGACAGATCAGAATAAATCCGAAGCGCTTTCTGAGTTAGATAAGACTGCTATAGTAAATTCAACCAAAATTGGATGCGATAGGGGCGGCGAAGGAAAGACAGCATCCGAAGACTATACCTCAAAACTGATTGTCCCAGCATCTTATCAACAATCAACATCAAATGCCCCCACTAGCTCATCCGGTTCGGGCACGACGAACTCAACCGATGCTCTGGCGAATAAGAACGTAGTATTTACAGTGACAGTAAAAAATAAATCAGACGAGGTTGTCCCATCGGTATCGGTACATCTAAGAGCAGTCGGAGATTCGCAGAGTACAGTGGAATTTTCAAAACAGACAACTGATAATAAAGGCCAAGCAAAAATTACACAAAAGATAGGCCCTGACGGTGGTAAATCGAACGTGGAGGTAGTCGCCTATTCTACAGACGGAAAAACGAAACTATCCGATCTCAACACATACACTCTCTCTAAATTGGAGCAGCAGGAATTTACAATATCACTGACTACGAGCGACCAAACATCAACTACCCAAAATACATCGGATGCTACAGTAGAAAAGCTTACGATCAAAAAGATATCTGTTTATCTAAAGGACGGTGACAAGGAGACTCAAGTTAAATCGGCAACAATCATCGGAACATATACAAATGATGATGGAAAAACTACTACCCTAGCAGCACTTAATTCAAAAAACACCGGAGATAAAAATTATCTGGAAAATATCGAATTCTCAAGACCCTCTGACTCAAAAAAACACAATTTGTTGACAATCGTTGCAAAGAAAAGGAATAAGTCAAAAGATGAATGGGTCACGTCCGATAGCAGAAATGTAAGATTTTCAAATAACGACGAAGTAAAACTAGTGTTTCCGGCTGGTTCGCAAGTTGATGCTGACGCCATCGATACATCCACTGCACAACCGGCAGCCGGTCAAGCGTTACCTACCACTTCAAATGATTTCCCTTGGGGAAAAAACACTGCGCAGTTTGCGGTCGTCAGAGCAACCGAATCCATGGATAATGGTTGGGCACCTGTGGGCGGCGTTGATTTTGAGCTCAGTGTTCTGACAAAAGAAAAACCCCAAAAGACTTCATTTGTCGGCAGAGCGCTTGCGGCGGAGACTGCGGCACAAAAAGCTGATGCAAACACAACTTCTGTAGGAGCAAATAGCACAACACCGTACGACACTGACATTGTTAGCCCATACACACAAAACAGATTTGAGCAGCTAAAGTCAACGTTTAACAATATCGTAAAAGACGTTGCGCAGGGATACAACAATTACAGTTTCACCGGTTCGTTGCCGGATAACGGCACTCAGACAATGATAAACCTTCAAAACCTGCCAGCCGGTTTGTATACTCTTCAGTTATCAAAATCCAACTTTAAAACCATTAAATATCTTTTTACAATAGCTGATAGCACCGAGACAAAGACGTACACTCTGGGCAGATTGCCAATCACGCCGCAAAGGGGCGCCGAACCACCGTCTATCGGGACGACACAAATTATCAAAACGGGAAATTCCGAATATTACAAGGCGATATTATCAGATCAGGGATATTTATATAATGCCAAATTTCCGTGGAAAGGATGGCAAAAAATGAGTTCCGACTCTGCTAATAACTACGGATTCGACACTAGTGTCCCGTCCGGCACCGATGAAACAGGGATGCCGGAATTTAACGGATCGGGCAAAACGGGCGCAGTTTGGGGAGGCGATATATCCGCAACACAAGCAGCGACTAATCAATTCGTCCAATGTGTAAATTCACAGGTTCAGTCACAGTATGGTTTCACTACCAAACTTGGCAATATTTTGGCAGGCGCGGGGATAATGAGGATACTCAACCCAGACACCGGCGCCGTCACACTCAATAAAATAGTCAAAGAGGCGTTTCGCACCGTAGGAGTTTCGCTACTTTCCGATGCTTTATTTGGTACAAACACATGGAACGAAGATGTTACAATAAATCTTGGCCCAATATACGATAATTGCGCAAGAAATTTGAATACCGCAACAGTTTATATTCCGGATATATGTAAGCCATGCGTCCAAAGTCCATGCAAAGAAGGGCTTTTAACCGGCAGTCTGCCGACAGAATGTTCGCAATGCACGCAATGTTTGCAAAGCTATCCAATATTAAAAAATATGATGGGAACTATATCAAATTAATATGAAAAAACTAATCAAAATAATATTTATAATATCGTTCATTCTCTCGGGAACCGCCGCGGCAAAAGCGGAAACCGCGCAAGACAGTGCCACTGTCGTCATCCCCGCGTCCAGAAGTCGCGAGGTGACAAATCTGCAGATCTATGCGGTAAATAGCGAAAACGAGAGGGTGCTGGGTGATGTTTCGGTTGTCATAGACGATATACAACTTAAAATTAGCGACCCACCATCGATAGATGGTCTTTTGGTGCCCAGCTTTGCTCCTGGATCGCATCATGTCGTAGCAAAAAGAAAAGGTTACGACACCTTGGATCAGGACATAACGGTTGAATCTGGCAAACAATATCAAAAGCTAACATTGGAATTTAACCCCGTAAGCGGCACACCGGAAATAAGTGAGTCTGATGCAGAGAATTATCTGGAAAATTACCAAAATATGTCTTATTCGGGATCTGTTACGAGTGCCACCTATCCCAATCAGACACAAGCAGTGGCATATCCGACAGGCGCAACGCAAGTTCAGTGGTCGGACGGCACCGTTAGCGCAATTCCCGCAAACAACATAAATTACACCAATACCGGTCAGTCGTACAGTGTCCCCGTAAAAGTTTCGCTTGTAAATAACGGTACCCAAATCAATGGCACAGAATTGACCCAGATACAGATAATTGATAAGTCCAGCAATACTGTGGAGCTCAGTAACACTATGATGGAAAATTCGACATTCTCAAGCTCTCAGACACTTTATAGATATGGTTGTCTGCAACCCAATAGACAATACGCTCTTATACTAAAAAGCTTGGCTAACCAAACTATTCAACCTATCACATTCACTTTTGCAAGTGCTCAAGCAGGCACATATACGGATATTAAGGTTAATGTCGCCGCTTTTTACAATACAAGTATTTCACCTTACAGTAGCGGTATGATTAGTAGTTCAAACAATTCAATCAACTCTGTGAATATCCCCACCTGCCCGAGCGGTCAAATAGGTCAGAATCTAACGCAGTTTGGGACTCAAGTTTGGAGCGGCGGACAAATGGATCTGGATAATTTTAATATCATACTCGCACCCGCTAACGGTAATTACTACCTCGTCAACAAACAAAACAATATCGAATCACGACAAATTTATTTTGTTGATCGGGGCGATGGCAAAGGAGGCCTCGCATTCATTCCCACACAACCCACAGTGCAGGGATCCAACCCTTCTGAGGGCAGTGCGAAGGATTGGTATGTGACAACTTATTCAAGAGACAACGATGGAGAAATAAATTTGGGACAGGATCCAAGCCCGAGTAGCTTGTCACCCAGTCAGTATGCAAAAGCTTTAAACAAGCAAATAATCGAGAATTTCACAAAGATTTCGTCTGATACAGACAGCGAAGTAACCGAAAGCGAGGCATCGAGCGAAGAAAGTGGAGAAGCTAGCAAAGATACAGCCGCTGTGGCTACCGTTGACAGCAACGGTCTAAAACTGGGCGAAAACTGCAAAACTATATCAGACCAAAAAATATGTTTGTATGGAAGCTCGACAATCGAAAAATACGAACAAGGAGATTTGGACCGGCGTATTTCAATGATTGTTCAAAAAATAAACAACAATATCTCGATATCTAAGGACAAAAAAGGAAGTCCTTTTTTAAATGTGATAACAGATAATACAACTTTCGACAACATTTTTGATGCAGGGGCTTTAGCAGTAACCTGCCCTTTACATATGAGTAGCCAAGAGATAGCTAGTATTGATCATCGTTGCGTTAAAGTTTTGAGAGATGCTATTGGGGAGGAATCATTTAAAGAGCTTACTACTAAACTCAACATTAAAGATATGACTTTTATGACATATAGAGACGAGGATAGGTCGTCAAGTACCATAGATAATGAGATTTTAGAAAATACAATCGACCACGAATGGGCGCATGTATATGATTTCCAAAGCGATTTTAAAGGCAATAATGTATCCATATCAGAAAATCCTGAGTACATTTTTAATAATTTTTTTGCCGAAACGTCCTCACAGGCAAAAGAGCAGGCAGAATCATTTGGATCAACTCAAACATTTAATTTTGAGGGTAATTCAAAAAATTATCCTTTGTGTGATTATTTTGCCCTAGAATTTGCTCCTTTTGTTAGCGTAGATTCAAGAAATGTAAGAGTAAGTTTCCAGTTCTCCGGTAATGTATTCGCCGGAAATACAGAGATTTTTGCATACTCGTTTGGTCTTTATAAATACGATATGTTGAATAAAGTCACTAATCTTATGTCTAATGCCAATGCGGATGCTCAATGTAAAGAGAAAATTCGCACTTTGGTAAATGAAAATAGTAAATTTTTTAATGATTAAAAAGATTATAACATCAATTTTTTTTATATCTGCGATTGCCACGGGATTATTTTTTATTTTTACATACAAAAAAGAATCGAGGAATGATCTGCAAAAATTTACCGATTTGATTTATGCCACAGCCGGTCCTACAACTACCATAGCCGCACCTACAAAACTTACCGGTTTAATTGGATCAAATAAACCTTTAAAAGGAAAAATATTTTTTGGGTCGTTAAAAGTAGAAATCAGCGGAACTTCTTTTGATACCACTGAACTTTCACCTGGTTATTATAGTATCACTGTCCAAGACTCAGAGGGTAAATCGTATCTTACAAGTCCTACCAGTATTCAAGTTTTTCCGGGTAAAAATGATGTAAAAATCAGTGTATTTAATTAGTTGTAAAGAGCACTTGACATCATAAGCTTAAAGTGATGAGATTAATATAGAGTAATTATGGACATGATAGAGCAAATACTACAACAAGCAAAAAATTATCTTTTTTGTCCGATTTGTAACAGCAAATATTCGGATAACGAGATAAAGTTTAGAGGGTTTATCGACAACACCTATATTTTTCAAGCTTTTTGCGCTAAGGCGCACGAACCTTTGGCAATCACATATTTAGCATCACTGCACAAAATAGATAGTCCTGTAAGTGCTTTTTTTTACCCCCTTTCGGGAGAAGTTATAACTGAAAAAACTGCCACTGATGCGCAAGAATATTTTGACAAGTTTAACGGCGACTTTAAGGCGATTTTTAGAAAGTAGAATTATCCCTTGAAATTAGTGTTATTTTAAGGTATTATCTTGCAGTAATAATTTTATTAATTTATGAACGCACAAACACAAACCTACAAATTGAATGCCACACACAGAAAAATTCTTGGCAAAAAAGTTAAAACGCTGAAGAAAGATGGTTCTATTCCAGCCATTGTATATGGTCACGGAATCAAAAACACACCTATCACAATAGATCGAAAACTTTTTACAAAAATTCTTAAAGAGGCAGGTAGCTCCGCGTTAGTTGATCTAAAGATAAGTGAAAAGGAAAATTTTAAAGTTTTGATAAAAGATGCTCAACTCAACCCAGTAAGTGGTGATGCTATACACGTCGATTTTTACAAAGTAAGAATGGACGAGAAGATTAAAACCGAAATCCCGCTTACGTTTACGGGAGAATCCAATGCCGTAGAAAATATGGACGGAACGCTGATTACAAACAGGGATGAAGTCGAAGTTGAATGTTTGCCGGCTGATCTTGTTTCCGAAATCATCGTTGATATTGCGGCACTCAAAACTTTTGAAGACCAAATTACAGTTGCAGATATAAAACTACCGCAGGGTATTGAGATGCTAGTCGAACCGGAAGAGGTTATTTGCTTCGTCGAAGAGCCACGTAGCGAAGAGGAATTGGCAGAGCTTGATGAATCAGCGGCTGACGAAGAAAAAGAGGCTATCGAACAAATGGAAGCCGAAAAGAAAGAAGCTGA
>CAZIOI010000004.1:0-36777 GCA_964540855.1 uncultured Candidatus Saccharibacteria bacterium | reverse complement strand
ACTCAAACGTCAATTATTTTAAGTCTCTCTTGGACAGCGAGACCAAGCTGATTGGTGTTGTCAAAGCAAACGCTTACGGCCACGGCATCGAAGAAGTCGGAAGGGTTGTTTGGACCTCGGGAGCAGATATTTTGGCGGTTTTTTCGATTGACGAGGCTGTGGCGCTCAGAGTTGCCAAAATTCGCTCGCCGCTAATTGTTTTAGGACCAATCGAAGAAAGCGATTTTCATAGGTTGTTGGACTTTGATATCACGGCGACTGTTGGGGAATTTGAGACAGTTTACAGACTTTCCAAAATTGCCAAGGCTGAAAATAAGTGGGCAAAAATTGATATAAAAGTTGAGACGGGAATGAACCGTTACGGATTTAAGTCGCACGAGGTTGCAGAAAATGTACGCAAAATTATGGCACTTGGACACATCAAGATCGAAGGTATGCATTCGCATATTGCCGACCCCGTTGATATTCCAGCTACAAATGAACAGATTAAGGTCTTGGAATCAGTATTATTTTCTTTTCAACAGAACAATTTTGAAATACCCATGGTTCATTTGGCGGCGACGGACACTATTGTCAGACATCCGAGCGCGCACTTTGATGCTGTCCGACTGGGAATAGGGATTTATGGATACGGGGATTTTGAAGGCTATCAGGATGTGCTAAAGCCCGCCCTTGAGCTAAAAAGCCAAATTTCGGCGATTAAACTGGTTGGCAAGGGCGAAACCATAGGTTATGGCAGAACTTTCAAGGCAAAAGATGTTATGAAAATTGCTGTTTTGCCGATAGGTTATTTTGATGGGATTTCAAGAGCTCTTTCAAATAATTCCGATGTGCTCATTGCCGGTAAAAGGGCGAAAATTGTTGGGCGAATC
This sequence comes from uncultured Candidatus Saccharibacteria bacterium, assembly GCA_964540855.1. Classification (GTDB taxonomy): domain Bacteria; phylum Patescibacteriota; class UBA1384; order UBA1384; family DTJR01; genus CAZIOI01. Next base: position 35,905 of record CAZIOI010000004.1, on the reverse strand, counting down.
TGTATGAATTCGATGATGGTGGATGTGACGGGTATCAAGTGCGCTGTCGGCGATGAGGTCGCCTTGATAGGCGTTCAGGGAAATGATAAGATTTGGGCTGACGAAATAGCCAAAAAAACCGATACGATCCCTCATGAGGTTTTGTGTAGAATACCGGAACACTTACCGAGGGAGTATAGGTTCAAATGATTGTTGACGTATGGTGTAAATTAGGTCAAGTAAGTAAAGGATTGCCACGTCGTCTCTCGACAGGTTCGAGACTCCTCGCAATGACGTTTCTTGTCATCGCGAGATTCGGCGAAGCCAGAACGCGGCGATCTCAGGTTGGGCGCTAGTGTAAAAAATGTGGAGTTAGCAATTATGGAAGAACAAAAAGATTTGATGGAAAAAATAGTTTCGCTGTGCAAAAGGCGAGGTTTTGTTTGGCAGGGTTCAGAAATATATGGCGGTCTTAGTGCAATATATCATCTCGGCCCTCTTGGCGTTGAGATGAAGAATGCCATTAAACGACTCTGGTGGGCGACTTTTGTTACTCAGCGCGATGATATTGTTGGAATTGATGGGACAATTTTAATGCATCCGACTGTATGGAAGGCATCGGGTCATATAGATTCGTTTACCGACCCGCTCATTGAATGTAAAAATTGCCACGCACGCTATCGCGAAGACCATATGACAGACGGGCGACTTATAGGCGGCAAGGCGAAGGTAAAAGATCAATGTCCTGAGTGTGGCGGCAAGGAATTTACAGAGCCAAAGAATTTCAACCTGCTGTTTAAGACGTTTGTCGGACCAGTGGAGGATCAAAAGTCGACTGTTTATCTACGTGGTGAAACGGCACAGTCGATGTTTACAGACTTCAAGTTAGTCCTAGAATCATCAAGACAAAAGATTCCCTTTGGGATAGCACAAATTGGAAGATGTTTTAGAAATGAGATTACAACAGGGGATTTTATCTTTAGATTGCGAGAGTTTGAGATTGCTGAATTAGAATATTTCGTTAGACCCGGAGAAGACGAAAGGATTTTTGATGAATGGTTTGCGCTTTGGAAAAAATTTTATCTTGATCTCGGGATAGATGAGAAAAAGCTGCGTGACTATGAACACCCAAAAGAGTCGTTGTCGCACTATTCCAAAAGGACAGTTGATATTGAATACAAATTCCCTTTTGGCTGGTCGGAATTAGCCGGAGTGGCTAACAGAACGGATTTTGATCTTAAACAGCACGAAAAATTTTCCGGTAGAGAGTTGAAATATTTTGACGAATCAACAGGTGAAAAATATTCCCCCTATGTTATTGAACCGACTATGGGTGTTGAACGAATTTTGTTAGCAGCCCTTGTTGACGGATACCGCGAATCGGACGGAACTGATGGCAGAGAAAAGGGCGAAGTCGTTCTTGGGCTGCACCCATCAATTTCTCCCGTACAAGTGGCGGTTTTTCCACTGGTCAAGAAAGATAAGCTGCCGGAGATTGCCAAAAAGATTAGCGATGAACTTGCCGGCTATCGCATAAGGTCATTTTATGACGAATCAGGTTCGATCGGTCGCAGATATCGTCGTCAGGACGAGATTGGTACTCCTTGGTGCGTGACAGTCGATTTTGATTCTATCGAGAAAGGGACTGTGACCATTCGCGATCGCGACACTCTCAAACAAGACCGAGTCAAGATTGATGAGGTTAAGGAATATGTGTTTAGGAAATTGAGAGTTTGAAAATTGCAAAAGAACAATTTAAGATTCAAGTATTAATCTATAGGAGGAAATATGGCTCATAAAGAAGGTGAAACCTACGGCGAAGAACCGCAGGAAGTCAGCGGGGGGGGGTATTGGACAAGACTCTCTTGATGATAGTGTAGAAAACACACAAGAAATTGAGTCAGCTCTAACTTATGAAACCGTTTTCGAACGAGTGAAGGAACTTGCGCACGTTGAGAATCCTAAATCTCTTGCTCGTTCGGCTGTATGGAGAAGGTGTTATGATTTAGTCCGTAACGGAATGGCTACTTACGAAGAGCTATTCCATGAGGCTGTTGTCGGGATGTATATGGCGGTTGAATCCGGCGAGCAAGTTGAAAAAATAGAAGTTTTTAGGAGTGTCGGTCGTAATCTGGAAGCCTATAAGTGTTTTGTGATAAGTCGAAGACATAGTATTCCATTTTCACAACTAGAAAATAAAGATGATGGTGAGATCGCCGGTGAAGAGATGGCTGAAAGGCTTAGATTTAAAATCAAACTAGAACAGGTTGAGGATGACACCGGCGAAGCGATTCAAGAAGATGATTTTATAACAGATCTGATGAGGCAAGCGAAAGAAGTGATCATTGAATCAGGTGAGGCAGTAAGAGATGGGCAGGGAAAAAGGGACTGGGATTTATTTACTAGATATTTGACAGGAGATAGACTAGAAGACTTATGTGTCTCTTGCCCGTGGCTAACATCCGTAGATTCTGTCGAAAAAGCTCTACAGAGAATTATATTAAAGCTAAGACAAAACATTGATGGTGCTGCTGGAACAAGTACCACGGTTAATTTAATAGCAGAGGGAAGGACTAATAAAACTCGAGAAAACGAAGAAGAAAGATTTGATCAGCAAGCATACTACGCAAAATGGTACGAAGATCACAAAGAAGCTAGAAGAGCGCAAATGCGTGAATATGCTCGCGAAAAAAGAGCACGCGAAAAAGGTCTTAGGTCCGAAGAAACCGGTTCGGACGGTGAAAGCTAATTTTTTTAGAATCTACTTATAGCCTGATAGCCTGATCGGTTGATCTGCGGTGTGCATTTTATACATTTGCATATAGTTAGTGTTCTTTGTGATATCAAAATAATACAAACATAACAACGATTGTTGTTATAAATTATCTAGCACATTTTATCCTTAAATATTCTCAAAACACCAGAGCAGTAAACGCGACAATAACCCAAAGCTAACCCCACACTCTTGACAAATCTACAAAATTGTGGTATCATAGCTCGTTACGCTAAAAGACCAAATAAGTCCGATAGTGTGACACAGACAAAAAGCATCTTTGACAATTAGATAAAGTAACAAAATACTACTACGACTCAGCAAGATGGTATTAAACTAATGCTTAATATTATCTCTGCTGGGTCGTGTAAGACGTACTGCGACCCGCCCGATTCAAACCCCTGCTGACGGCTTTAGAGCATCAGCATTAAGGGGAAATCATTGGGCTGAGGGGATTTCCCTAAGGCCAACCCCGGGAGGGGATTTTGATGACGACGACAAAGACAGAGAAAGTGGAGGCCGTAAAGCACGGCCTCCTTCGTGGAGTGGCTGTCGTAAAGCGAGGTGGCTTCTTCAGCCACCTCGCGTTCGACGAGGAGATCGTCACCCTCGTGGGCGTGTGGACGTATTTCCACGCCCACGACGGGGGAAAAACCGGCGTTGGCGGAACCCAGACAGAATGGGTCTTCGCCGATGTCCAGACTGGGGCGATGACCAGCATCACGCTGGTCTATGCCCCGGACCACCCGGGACCGGGCTTTGATGTATGCCCGGTCCCGAAGGAATACAACGGCCCGGAGGAGGCGGAAGGTCAGTGGCTGCTCGATGCCGAGCAGCATAACTGGCCCGTGATCCAGTCGCCTCGGCGGCTGGAGTACGGCATTGAGTCCGCCCCAGAGGTGGGGCCGGACTGGGCTGCAGTAGATGTGGACTACGACGACGAGGAGCCCTGCAGTGTTTGCGGGGCTCCGTCGGGCGGTCCGAAAGGAGGGGGGTGGGCTCTGTGTCGGTATTGTGAGCCGACCCCCGCCGGTGACGAGGTAAAGGCTCGCCACGGCTACTACTCCAAGTCCTGAGCAGGGACTGTAAATCTGCTCCGGCTACCATAGCCGTAAAACATGGAACTAACGAGGAGTGTGAGCGGCCCGCATCGGGCCATCATGAACTCAGAGTCGGCCATCCGGCCGCTCACACTCCTCTTCGCATACACAAGACGTATGCTCACAGGGCGACTCCTCACGGAGTCGCCCTGTTTGCGTTTATAGACAAAGATTCCTGCTGGAGTTTACCCCGCTGACGGGGCAGGAATGACAAACACAGTAGAGATTGCTTCGTTAGCACTCGCAATGACAGATTGACACAAATTAAAAATCAAAGATTAAAAGTTAAAATGATAAAGAAAAAATTAAAAAGAATAGTAAAATCCATGGTACGAAGCGTGCAGGGGGGCTGAAGGGTGGAACTTCAGCCTAAATAATCAATAGTCTAGGGGGCTGCTTCGCCCGCCTGCAAAAGCTATGCTTTAGCATTGCTGGCAGGCAATTAAGCCCCCTGACCACCGCAAATATCTACGAGCTTTAGCTCGTAACCATCTTTCAAGCAAAGTTTGAATAACAAGATAAGATTCCTGAAATCTTAATTTAAAATTAAAAATTATTTTAAAATTTAGAACTTAGAATTTAAAAATTATATTTTTACGTTTTATTTTTTTCGTTATACGTTAATCTGTTGTGGTTATACGCTATACGTTTTACGTTCTACATTAGTTTGTTGTTCGCCTTTTGTTCCATATTGACCCTCCTTCGCCCTTACTGTTCAACCTATTTCATAGTGTACGAACAGTGCGGGCTACGGAAGGGCAGGCACGTTTGGTGAAATATAGATGTTCGTATTTTGTCTGGTATTGACATAGATTTATAAAGAGATAATATGGGTCAAGTGGAAGAAGGTGGGGAAAAGTGGTGAAAAAATGTTTATTGGACAATACGAACACGCGGTTGACCAAAAGGGCAGGGTTGCGATCCCCGCTAAGTTTAGAAAAGACCTCGAAAAGGGCTCGATCATTACGAAAGGGCTCGACGGGTGTCTTTTTATTTTCCCCAAGGACAAGTGGCGCGCGCTTGCAGAGAGTGTCGGTAAGCTGCCGGTAAATAAATCGGCCGGCCGAGTTTACGCCAGAATGCTTTTGGCAAACGCGGTCGAAGTGGAATTTGACAATCAGGGTAGAGTATTGATTCCAAGTTTTTTGAGGGAATATGCTAAAATCACTTTCAAGGTTGTTTTTGCCGGCGTCTATGACAGAGTCGAGATATGGTCGAACAAATCTTGGCTGGAAATGACGAAAAATTCGGATAAGGACGCAGGCGCAATAGTAGAACAATTAACGGAGGAAACAGGTTAGCTCGTGGCTAGGGGCGTGAGGTGTTGGCTGTAGGCCATCTGCCCGCGAGCAAGATTTGTATGGGTGGTGCGCCAAGGTGCTCTTCGGGGCACTGAGGAGGGGGAGCTTCTCTGAAGGAGGGATATCCCGGATTTGGAAAAGCATCGTCAAACGTATCACCCATGCAAAACAAAGACCATTGAAAATCATGGCAAACCACATCAGCGTATTATCCAAAGAAGTTATTGAGGGTTTAGCCCTAAAACAGGGGGACGTATTCGTTGATGGAACATTCGGGTTTGGGGGGCATTCGAGGCTGATTGGCGAGCATATTGGCGAGACGGGACGCATTATCGGCATCGATAAAGACTCGGAAATTTTGGATCTTAGTTCGCAAGATCCATTTTTAGGCCGAAAAAACGTGACGATCGTCCGAGACGACTTCAGAAATCTCGATAAGATCATTGAAAAATTGGGGATAAAAAAAGTTGACAAGATACTTCTCGATCTTGGCGTTTCCTCATATCACTTCGATAAAACAAACCGAGGGTTCACTTTTTCCGGCTCGCAGACACTTGATATGAGGCTGGATCAAAGAGAGCAAGTTAAAGCGCGAGATCTTGTAAACGGTCTTAGCGAAAAAGAGCTTGCCGATATGTTTTATAAGCTTGCCGATGAAACGCGATCAAGACAAATTGCCAAGGCGATTGTCGAAGCACGCCGCAAACAAAAAATCGAGACGACAGATCAATTGTCGAAAATTATTTCAGACGCAATAAAAACACATAGTCGAAAAATAAATCCTGCAACCAAGGTTTTCCAAGCATTGAGAATCGCTGTCAACGATGAGCTGTCGGCTATCGAAGAAGTTTTGCCAAAGGCAATAGATTGTTTAAATAAGGGTGGCAGGATCGCAGTTATCAGTTTCCATTCGGGCGAAGATCGAATTGTCAAAAACATTTTTAAAAAGTATTCCGGTGAATCAATTATTAGCTTAGTTAATAAAAAACCAATCATAGCTTCTGTTGAGGAGGTCAGGGAAAATCCTAGATCAAGAAGTGCAAAGTTAAGAATAGTGGAGAAAATATAATGTTTAATGTTGGAACAAGAGACGCAAATTTGGGTCAAAAAAAGCGATCTATAACCAGAAAATTATTGTTTGGACCGAATTCCGTTAAGATTATCGCTTTTTTACTGTTGGCGGTTTTTTCGCTTTTTTACCTATCCCAGTCGAGTCAATCTGCTACTAAGACGATTCAGGTATCCGATTTGGAGGGGCAGGAAAAAGACATAATGGCTGAAAAAGAACGGCTAGAGGTCGAAGCAAACAGGTTGAAAGCGCTCTCGATAATTCAGCAGAAGGCCAACGAAAAGAGTATGGAACAGGTCTCCAACTAATATGAAGCAGCAAAAATCTCTGGAATCGTTGGAGCTAAGAAGGCTGGAGGTTGTCTCGTGGCTTTTTTTGATATTGGGACTTGTTTTTCTCGTCAGGCTTTGCGACAGACAGCTGATTCGCCGCGACACGTATGTGGCGATGGCTCAAAAACAGTATTACACGGAACAAGAGCAACAGGCCAAGCGCGGAAAAATTTATATAAAGGATAAGGACAGCCAAAATATTGTTGACGAGACCAAATCGGGGCTTTTTTCGATAGCGACGGATTTGGAGCTTTATAATTTGATCATTGTCCCAAAGCACGTTGAAAACAAGGAGACCACGGCTAAAAAGCTTGCCGAATTAACCGGAGATAATGAGCGTGAGATATTTGACAAAATAAATTGTGATAAATGGTATATTCCGGCAATCAAAAAACACATGGAGAAAGCGCTTGCCGATAAAATAGAAGCGCAAAACCTCTCCGGTGTTTATCTGGAAGCGCAATATTCGAGATTTTATCCTGAAAAAGAGTTTATGGCGCAAGTACTGGGTTTTGTAAACTATGACGGAGACGGGAAATACGGTCTCGAGGAGTTTTATGATGGAATTCTAAAAGGCGAGGGCGGAACGCTAAAAGGTCTCAAGGATAATAACGGTCATGTGATAAAGCTCGAGGAGAGTAACCCCGGTAAGGACGGGTCAAGCATTGTGCTGACTATCGAGAGAAGTATTCAATATATGAGTGAAAAAAAACTCAAAGAAGGTATCGAAAGATACGGCGCCGAGAGCGGATCGATCGTAATAATGGACGCAAAAAGCGGAAGCGTTTTGGCGATGGCATCGTCTCCTTCTTATGATCCGAACAAATTTAACGAAATTAGCGGAGACGGACAAAGTATATTTTTAAATCCGACTACCTCGCTTGCGTGGGAACCTGGTTCAATCTTCAAGCCGGTTGTTGTGGCTTCCGCCGTCGAGGACGCTAAGGTAGAGCCTGACAGTAAGCCAGACGATCTGCCGGGAGGTTTTAAGAATTTTGTTACAGTTGACGGCTATGATATCCACAACTCGCAAGATAAATCGTTTGGCTACGAAACAGTAACGCAAGTTTTAGAAAACTCGGATAATGTCGGTATGATTTGGATTGCAAATAAGCTTGGCAATGAGTCGTTGGCAAATTATCTCAAGAAGTTTGGTTTCGGGTCAAAGACCGGAATTGACGTGGCAGGCGAGTATGCGGGTAAGGTAAGTCCGCCCAGAGAATGGAAAGATGTTAACAGAGCTACGATTTCCTTCGGTCAAGGCATTACAACGACACCGCTTCAGATCGTTAATGCGTATGCGGTTCTTGCCAATAAGGGCAAAACAATCAAATCGCATTTGATCGAAAAAATAATTGACTCAGATGGCGAACAAAAAACAGTTGAATCCGGAGCTGGCGAACAGGTGATTAGTGAGCTAACGGCATCCAAAACGACTCAAATGTTGGTCTCAGTCGTCGAAAATGGGCATGGTAAAAAAGCCGCTGTTGCCGGCTTCAAGGTCGCAGGCAAGACGGGTACGGCTCAAATCCCCAAAGATACCGGCGGTTACGAGGAAAACGAGCATATAGGATCTTTTGCGGGTTTTGCGCCGGCTGACGATCCAAAATTTGTAATGCTGGTAAAATTAAATAAGCCCAAGAATGTGGAATGGGCGGAAAGTTCGGCCGCGCCAGTCTTTGGCGAGATCGCCGACTGGCTTTTAAAGAGCTATTATAAACTCACACCGACACAATGAAAGATTTTTTTAAATACATTATCGAATCGGAGCTAGACTTTTTTACCAAAAAGTTGCTGGAAAAATTTAAGCCGTATGTGATCGGTGTTACCGGCAGTTCCGGCAAAACCACTGTTAAGTACATGATCACAAAGCTTTTGCGCGCTTCGGGCAAAAATGTTTTGGGATCTGAATCAAATTTGAACACGAAAACGGGGATACCGCTATATTTGTTCGGTTATAAAAAGTCTCCCGAAAATATTTTTGATTGGATCGCCGTTGCATTTGCGATTCCGTTTAAATATTTGACGACAACAAAATACCCAAAATATGTTGTTTGTGAATATGCTGCCGATCGACCCGGAGATATCAAGGATATTACGGATATTATTAAGCCGCAGATTAGCGTTATTACGAATGTTGGACTGGCGCATATTGAGATGTTTAAGTCAATTGACAAAATTGCCAAGGAAAAATGGTCGCTTGCGGCGGCGACTGTGCAAAAAGTTATCGTATCGTCCGATGATATAAAAAAAGTTGTTGATAAAACAACGCGCGCCGACATAGTTTTATTGGAAAAAAGCCCGATTTCTATTTCGGACAAAAAAATATTGCCGAATAAAACAGAATTAACAGTGAAGCTTTATGACAAGAAAATTCGAGCCGAGACAAAATTCTTGGGACTTCACAACGTCATTAATATCAAGATGGCTTTGACAGCCTGTTATTTTGCCAGTTGTGACTTTGCCAAGATGATTGAAGGTATAGAAAAGCTCGAGCCGCAAGTCGGACGCGGAAAAAGAATCTCCGGCAGACGAGAGGTGGTCGTAATAGACGAAAGTTACAATGCAAATCCAATGTCTATGATGGCGGCGTTGGATAATTTGAGAGGCGCAAAATATGGACGAAGGGTTGCGGTTTTGGGGCAGATGGCGGAAATTGCTCCGATAAGCCAAAGATCACACCAAGAAATAGCGATTTATGCGCGCAAGTCATCTGATTTTACGATTGGTGTTGGAGAGAGTTTTCGTGAGTTTGGTCTTGATAAATGGTATCCAAGTGTGGAAGAATTAATTGAAGATACTGAAGCGGTCATCAAAAGGGGTGACGTAGTTTTGGTAAAAGGTTCGCATTCTGTGGGCCTTGAGAAGTTTGTCGAAAAATTAATTTAGGGGTGTATGGATAGATTTGGCATGATAGCATCTGACCTGTTCGGCGTGATGGTATTTTTTTCGATATCGTTTGTAATTGCATGGCTTTCGACCCCGTTTTTGACCGATTTTTTGTACAAAAACAGGATCGGCAAAAAAATCAGGGATACTGATCACGACGGCAATAAAACCCCGATTTTTTCTAAAATGCACCAGTCCAAGGAGAACACGCCTACTTTGGGCGGTGTTCTGATTTGGGGCGTAACGGCGATTATCACGTTGGTGGCGAATTTTGCCCGCACCGGAACTTTTTTGCCGCTCTTTACCATGGTCGGCTGCGGGATAGTCGGCGCGGCAGATGACCTGATGAATGTTTTTGGTGTGGGAATATCGCGTGGCGGTATGAGGTTTAGAACAAAGCTAGTGATGTATTCGACTATTTCGTTGGCGGGCGCTTTATGGTTTGCATTTAAATTAGACTGGCTCGAGAGGGCGTTTTCGATGGGAAGTCTTGGGTCTTTTGTGTTGGGCTACTGGTATATCCCATTGTTTGTATGTGTATGTGTCTTTACGGCTTTTGCGTCCAACCAAACAGACGGTCTTGATGGCTTAGCCGGTGGCGTTTTTGCCTTCGCCTATGGTGCGTACACGTTCATTTGTCTTTTGAAAGGCAATTACTCTCTCGCAATTTTTTGCGCCACGATAATGGGGAGCCTGTTGGCATTTTTGTGGTTTAATATTTATCCTGCCAGGTTTTTTATGGGGGATACGGGAGCGATGAGTTTGGGAATGACGTTGGCCGTTATAAGTTTTCTAACCAATACAGTTTACGCTTTACCACTTATCGGACTTATCTTAATTGTCGAGGCGGTGACGACAGCAATTCAAATTATAAGCAAGAGAGCTTTTGGCAAGAAAGTGTTTCTTGTTGCGCCGATCCATCATCATTTTGAAGCAAAAGGTTGGCCGGAAACGAAAGTAACGATGAGATTTTGGATTATTTCAGCTGTCTCAACCGCAGTAGGTTTATCATTGGTACTGATCTATGGATAATCAGAATGACGATCTGAAAGATAAAAAAATCCTGGTATTCGGTTTGGGTGTGGAGGGAGAATCTTTAGTTCGATATTTTGCCCAAAGACAATTTGAAAGAGTTTTGGTTTTTGACCAAAAAGAAAATATCGGTCAGACAAAGGAGTATTTGGGTTATCGGATAACCAATTTGTCGGAGGAGGCTATGAGGTTTGCTCCGAACGTGATTTTTCGTTCGCCGGGAGTAAAAATATCTACGATCAAAGAGCTTTTCGGCGAGAATGAAATATCAAGCGCGACTAATCTTTTTATGTCCGAAGCGCGCGGAACAATAGTCGGCGTTACCGGAACGAAAGGCAAGTCAACAACTTCGAATTTATTAAAAGCTGTTTTAACGTCAAACGATAAACAAGTTTTTTTGGGTGGCAATATCGGCAATAGCCCGTTGGATTTTGTTGACCAGACCACCGATCGATCTTTTTCAATTATCGAGCTGTCGAGCTTCCAACTGCAAGATATTAAGATTAAGCCGCACGTGGCGGTATTTCTGCCGGTTTCGGTTGATCATATGAACTATCATGAGAGCGAAAGCGAATATATTAAAGCGAAGAAGGAGATTGTATCCTCTGAAAATCAAGGTCAAATTGTAATTATGCCGGTTGCTCAGCAAGAACTCGCAGATGTCGCCGCCGGAATCAAAGTGACTTATAGCATATCAAACGGCACTGCGACTTGTTCGCCGGACGGGAATGATTTTTGTTGCTCAGACAGGCGATTTAACGTTGATTTGGATGTATTGTCGAAAAAGTTAGCGACACCGGATATTAACGTTTCTTGCGTGTTGGCATTTTGTTTTGCGCTAAAACTCGATTTTCACATTGAAGACATAGCTGAAAAGTTTGAAAAGCCCGAGTTTAGGATGCAGAAAGTCGGACACAATAAGGATATGAATTTTTATAATGATTCCGCATCGACAAATCCCGCTTCAATCGTAGAAGCCGTGAAACTAATGGACAAAAATTTTGCGCTTATATGCGGAGGGTCTAGTAAGGGACTCGACTACGATCAAATGGGTCAAATCATAGCAAAAAATCACCTGTTAAAAAAAGTTTATGTTATCGGAGAAACCGGCAGGGAGATTTACGATGCTCTGTCCGGCGGGGGATATGACAAAAACCTTATAACCGAAGCCCAAACTCTCGAAGATGCGATGAGACAAATATCGCAAAATCACAAAGATGTGGATGAGGTTTTATTTTCCAGCGGCTCGGCAAGTTTTGATCAATTCAAAAATTATCGTGAAAGAGGAGAGTATTTTAATAGATTAGTTGATAAATGGCCAAATATTTAAAACAAAAAGCAAAGCCCGATTTTAAGGTTGCTCTTCTTGCGGTTGCGTTGGGTCTTTTTGGCATTATTATGATTGCTTCAGCTTCAGATGTGGTTGCTTACGAGAAGGTTAAAGAAGGTCTTAACAGCTATGTCGTCAAGCAGTCGGTGGCGTTTGTGATTGGCGTCGTGGCAATGGTCATATTTTCCAGTATTGACTATAGAAATTATAAGAAAATCGCTTTACCGCTGATGGTTGTAACCGTTGTTGCGCTAATTGCGGTATTTCTGCCGGTTATCGGTTATGCGGCGAAAGGCGCTCACAGATGGATCAACCTCGGTTTTACTACTTTGCAGCCTTCGGAATTTGCAAAGATAACCTTTATCATCTATCTTTGCGCGTGGATAGATGCAAAATCGGACGAAATAAACAGCTTTAGAAAATTCTTTTTACCATTTATTACAATGCTTGCCGTTGTGTCGCTACTGGTAATTATGCAACCGGACTTGGGTACATTGACGACAATCGTTGTTTCGGCGATAGCGATATTTTTTGTTTCCGGCGCGCCGGCGTGGCAATTTGGTTCGATGGCTTTGTTTATGGCGACCGCCTTTGGTGTGTTTATCAAATCGGAGCCGTATCGTTGGCAAAGGTTTTTAACATATCTTAATCCGTCTTCCGAACTCTTAGGTAGCGGCTACCATATAAATCAGGCATTTATCGCCGTGAGCCAAGGCGGTCTGTGGGGATTGGGTTTTGGCAAGTCGATTCAAAAGATGGAATATTTGCCGGAGCCGCATACCGATTCGATATTTGCTATTATTTGTGAGGAGCTTGGATTTGCCCGCTCGATTTTTGTAATTATAGCTTTTGTAGTATTTTTCTTGATGGGAATAAAAATTGCCAAGGGGGCGCCGGACAAATTCGGTAGGCTTTTGGCGGTTGGCATAACAGCCTCCATTTGTTTCCAGGCATTAATTAATATAGCTGCTATGCTGGGTCTGGTACCTTTGACAGGCGTTACGTTACCGTTTATCTCATATGGTGGAAACTCCTTGATAGTCTCTTTTGTGCTGGTTGGAATACTTTTAAATATATCCAAGGTTTCAAATCAATATGCCTAAAAAAAAGATAATATTAACCGGCGGAGGAACGGGTGGACATGTTTACCCATTGGTGGAGATTGCTAAATCCCTATCCAATGATTTTGAATTGATTTATGTCGGCTTGGGAGATGATTTTGAGAAAAAAGCCTTTCGATCGATCAAACTTGTCCATAAACCGATAACAGCTGGAAAATTACGGAGAAATGCGAGTATATCGAATTTCGCGGCTAACGTTGTCGATATTTTTAAAATAATTGCAGGAATTTTTCAATCCGTTTATCTTATCGTGAGCCAAAAACCGAGTCTGGTTTTCTCCAAGGGTGGATATGTAGCTCTACCTGTTTGTATTGCAGCGGCGATTACCGGCACTAAGCTTATTGTGCATGAATCCGATTCTGTTTTTGGTCTAACGAATCGCATTGCGGCAAAATTTGCCAAGAGGGTCTTGGTGGGATTTCCCGTCGAGGCATACCCTGCAAAGTATGCAAAACGAGCCGTAAGAGTTGGGATACCCATAAAACAAGGTTTTTTTGCTACCGGTAAAAGTGTTGTGACAAATTCGATTCTGGTTATCGGCGGAAGTAGCGGAGCGGTGAGTTTGAATCAGATGATTTTTTCCGTTGGCGAGAAGTTATTAAAAAAATATAAAATTGTTCACATAGTAGGTGAAAATAACTTGCGAACAGCGCTGGAATTTAGAGAGGGCTTAGACTCTGATCAATCAAAAAAGTATACACCGATTGCTTATAGCAATGAAGTAGATGAATTGATTAAAAAATCCAACCTTGTGATATCGCGTTCCGGCGCAACGGCGATATTTGAGGCAATGGCTGCAAACAAACCTCTGGTGTTGGTGCCAATCTCACCGAATGTTGCATTTCACCAAACAATAAATGCTCTGTACTGCGAATATATAGGAGCGGCGAAAATCGTTTTACAATCCGATGATGGCACAAAGCTATTTTCTACGATAGATAAATTATTATCTGATGATTCGCAAAATCAAACTGTGCATTTGGCGGTTAAGGATTCGGCGAAAAAGATAAAACAAATAATAGATGACGAACTTGACAACCGGCTTGATAGGTATAGCCATATTCATTTGATCGGGTCAGGCGGTGTTTCTATGAAAGCGATTGGTAAGGTTTTGAATAACTTGGGCAAAAAGGTCACGGGTAGCGATCTTAAGTTTGGCGGACACTCTCGGGATAATATAACTCGAGATGTCGACCTGGTTGTTTATTCATCTGCGGCCGGCGCAAGCTCGCCGGCTAAAGGGGAGCATGATCAAGCACATCGGCTTAATATTGACATCATAAAGCGATCTAAGATGATCGCTATGATCGGTCAGAATAAATCAGTTATTTCCGTTGCCGGAATGCATGGTAAGACGACAACATCATCAATAGTCTCGCAAATATTCTCCTTCGCCGGCTATGACCCGTCATATTTGATCGGTGCGGAATCGACCAGATCTAATCCCACGGCAAATTACTCAGTTCGCGGCGAGCATTTGGTTTTGGAAGCGTGCGAATACGACGGATCATTTTTGGATTTTTGTTCTGAAGCGGCGATTGTAACCAATATTGAGCTGGAACATCTGGACTATTTTAAGCAAGGGATGAAAAGCATTCTAGCCGCTTTTGGGGCTTTTATATCAAATATTAGAGATGGTGGGATATTAATCTATTGTGCAGATGATGATAATTTAAAAAAGCTTGTAGGCAAATATAGGCATCAGTTAGCGGATAGATCGGTCAATCTGATTTCATATGGTCGTGATAAATCCGCCGATTTTGTCTTGTCGCGAGTAGGGTTTGACAAAGGTTCCAGTAAGTTTTCCGTAAAAAATAAAAAATCTACGATCGAGATTCAATCACCGATCCCGGGCGATCACTTTGCTCTAAATTGTGCGGGAGCGATTGCCCTGTCAAAAAGTTTTGGTATTCCGGATGTGTTTATCCAAGCGACCATTGCGACTTTCATGGGGGCGGATAGGCGTTTCAGTTTTGTAGGCGCATGGGCGAATGTCGAGGTGTACGACGATTATGCACATCATCCGACAGAAATCAGCAGTACTCTTCGCGCGCTCACCGAGGCGAACGATGATAAAAAAATAATTGTTGTTTTTCAACCTCATCAGCAAAAAAGATTTGATGATTTTTATAATAATTTTTTGAATGTTTTTGCCGAAAGTAAAGCTGACCTGATTGTTTTGCTGCCCGTGTATAAGATTGTGGGACGCGATACTGTCGAATTACGATCTAGTGAAGATTTGGTCCGTGATCTTGCCGCAAGAGGCAAGCAAGTCATCTATGCCGGAGATTATCGCACGGCGGAAAAATTTGTTGTAGAAAAGTGTAAGGGTGAAAAATTTGTTGTGATGACGATGGGCGCGACCGATGTGTACAAAATAGCAAAAAAAATATTGGAAGATGTAAAGATAGAAAAAAGATTCACTAATAGTATATAATAGGGCAATGAGTTGGCTTAAAACAATAAAAAGTGAATTTCCCCAAATTGTCGAGGGCGAAAGGTTAGGCAGGTATTCAACAATGGGAATCGGCGGACCGGTCAGGGCTTTATTTGTTGCAAAAAATTTTGACGAACTATCCGAAAGTGTATTTGCCGCCAAAAAAGCCCAAGCGCCTTTTCGGGTTATAGGAAATGGATCTAATGTGATCTTTCCGGATGAAATGATTGACGCTCTGATTATTGTAAACAAAACAAACTCTATAAATATCGATAAAACATCCGGAAGAGTAATTGTTGACTCCGGGGTAAGTCTGTCGAAAATGATACTGGAGGCGGCATCCAACGGTCTAAGCGGCCTGGAAAAGCTCTACGGTATTCCGGGAACCGTTGGCGGGGCGATCGTTGTAAACGCAGGTGCGCATGGCGCATCGATGGGAGACTATCTAAAACAAGCTACGCTCATTGCGTCTGATGAAAAAATCTTAAGTTGTAAGAATAAGTGGTTTGATTTCGGCTATAGAAAATCAAAACTAAAATACAAAAAAACAGCTTCCCCGACAGTTGTCTTAAATGCAATTTTTCAATTTCACAGAAGAAAAAATGAGGACATTTTGCGCGATGTATCGGAGGCTAAAATATTTCGCCAGACTCATCAACCGATTGGCGAAAAGTGTTCGGGTAGCATTTTTAGAAATCCCGCGGGAACAGATAAAGCCACCGGCGAAAATATCCAGATGACAGCCGGTTACCTGCTGGAGCAATCGGGAGCGAAAAAAATGATGGTTGGTGGCGCGAGGGTATCAAAACTTCATGCGAACTGGATCATAAATGCCAATAATGCAACCAGTTCGGACGTTAGCGAGCTTGTCGAGCGAATGAAACAAGCGGTCTTTGAAAAATTTTCAGTTGAGCTGGAAGAAGAAGTTGAGTTTTTATAATGATGCGTCAGACGAAAAAAAAGAGTGCAAACGATTTCCGGCGCAAAGAAATAGCCGTTAAGACCGGTAGAGCCGAAAAACAGCCGATAAAAGTTAATTTTAAACCAATTAAGTATTTTTTCGGTTTGGTGGTTATTGTGTGTGCGTGTTACTACCTGTTTTTATCCGATGCTTTTCGGATAAAGGAGGTACAGGTTGACGGCATAAGATCGATAGATATTATTTCTCAAGCTAAAACTGATCTGGAGGGGAATAATATTTTAATGTTAAATATCGGAAGTTTTTTGAAAAATTTGACAAGAAAATATCCTGTGATAGAGGAAATAAAAGTTGTCAGAGGATTACCTAATAAAATTATGATTACCGGCTCGGAGAGGGAGAGCGCGTTAATTTTTTGCTCGAAAGAGTGTTTTAAAATTGACCCGAGCGGTTATGCTTATGAAAGAGTTGAAAAACCCGAGGACAAAATCTTTTTGCAAGAGAAGACATTGACTGATATTGAAATAGGGCAGCAGGTGGTCGGAACAAAATTTATCCTGTTTTATATTAAATGCGTTGATGAAATGCAAAAGATGAATTTGACCGTAAAGTCGGCGGAGGTTAGCGATCTGACATTTAGCCTATCGGTTTTGACTTCGGAAGGCTGGAGAGCGATTTTCGATACCTCGCAATCGCTAGACAATCAATTATATGCCCTGCAGCAAGTTCTAGAAAAAAATAAAAGTGATCTAAAAGAGTATGCTAACCTTGGCGTTGAAGGACAGGTTTATCTAAAATAGCATATTCTTGAAAAGTAATTTTTACAGTGGTAGTTTTTACAAGTCAGATAAGGAGGGTTTTTGCGCTACGCGAGTTGGAATATTTTAAACAAATTACCTGCCGATCCGATCGCGGCCGTTTTATCGGCGCGCGATATTTTAAGTAAAGATAATTTTATTTCGCCAAAATACGAGAATCTAGCAGACCCTCACGATTTTGATTCTATGGATCGCGCGGTCGTAAGGGTCAAAAAAGCGATTGTAGAGAACCAAAAGATCGGTTTGTTTATGGACTATGACGCGGACGGAATTTGCGGCGGAGCAATTATTTATCGCAATTTGAGAAAATTTGTCAAAATCGAATATTATGTGCCGCATCGAAGCGAGGGTTATGGCCTGTCAATAAAGGCAATTGATAGTTTTGCCAAATCGGATTGTAAGTTAGTTTTGACTGTTGATTGCGGCGTAAAAAACAATAAAGAGATCGAATATGCGAATTCCTTGGGTATAGACGTGATCGTAACTGACCATCACGAATTACCGGAGGATTTGCCAAAAGCCTTTGCGATAGTTCATCCGCAATTATCCAAAAAGATCAAATTTAAAACACTCTCGGGCGGTGGTGTTGCCTATAATTTTGTGCGGGCGCTTGGATTGTCCGCCGGCAAAGAAAAATGGGATATTGATTTGGCGGCAATTTCAACCATTGCTGACATTGTACCTTTGGTTGAAGATAATCGCGTGATCGTGAGTTATGGTTTGCAAGTGATCGGCAAGACCAGAAACAAGGGGCTTAGGGAGCTTATTAAAATCTCCGCGCTCGATCAGGCTAAGATCGGTACATATGAAGTGGGCTTTCAGATTGCGCCTCGAATCAACGCAACGGGTCGAATAGATGATCCGGTGAGCAG
Organism: uncultured Candidatus Saccharibacteria bacterium; assembly: GCA_964540855.1. GTDB lineage: Bacteria > Patescibacteriota > UBA1384 > UBA1384 > DTJR01 > CAZIOI01. The sequence goes on along the minus strand of CAZIOI010000004.1, from coordinate 17,933 downwards.
TTTCAAGCTCCTAACGACTGATGACGATGGTGAAATCAAAATTCTTTGCGAGAAACTAAACAAACTAAACTTGCAAAGACAGGATGTTTTAAAAAAAGATTTGGCTTGCTCAGTTGAAGCCGTCAAAAACCAGAATAAATCGAAAGACAATGTCATTATCGTACAACAAGACGGCTTAAATGAGGGTGTGGTTGGCCTGGTCGCCGGTAAAATCACCGATACATATTATAGGCCGAGTATTGTTTTGACAGATCATGATGGATTTTATAAGGGTAGCGCAAGGTCGATCAAGGGCGTAAATATCACCGAGATTATATCTACAGCCAGCGATTTTTTGGAGAGTTTCGGCGGTCACCCTGGGGCAGCCGGACTATCGCTCAAAAAAGAAAACCTAAAAAAATTTGAAGATAAAATCTGCGCGCAAGCCAAAAAAATTGACAAAGGAATGTTTAATCGAGTATTGCAGATCGACGCGCTTATTGATTCCAGCCAAATAGACCTAAGTCTTGCGCGTTCGATTGAAGCGCTTGAACCGTTTGGCTACGGTAATAATCGGCCGACTTTTGCGCTTGAAAAAATGAAAGTTGCCAACCTCAAAGCAGTTGGAAAAACTGGCGATCACTATAAGATTAGTCTCTTTGACAATATTTCAAACCACGATTGCATCGCGTTCAATGTCGAGAAAAATGGTTGGAAAATTGAAAATAATATGGTTGTTGATGTCGCTTTTACGATTAGCATTAATCGCTGGCGAGACAGGGAGAAAGTCGATCTTGTAATTGAAGATATAAAAAGGTCAAAAGATGGCTAGGAAAAATTCATCATTATATGTTTGCGATAAGTGCGGCGGCGAGCATGTTCGTTGGGCGGGAAAGTGTGATTTTTGCGGTTCGTGGAATACGCTCAAGGAGCTAAAAGTCGATACAACGCAAAAAAAATCTGAGGTTGAAAGCGCACAAATCAAAAAGCTATCGAGTGTTAAGCCCGGGCAGACCGAAAGAATGAGCTCCGGGATTGCGCCAGTGGATTTGGTCTTTGGTGGCGGAATAGTTCAGGGCTCTGTTCTTTTGCTGGGCGGCCATCCGGGAATTGGTAAATCAACGCTTGTTTGGCAAATTGCTTCCGGTATGGGCAAGAAGGTTTTGTATATTGCCGGCGAGGAATCGCCGGAACAGATCAAAATTCGCTCGGACAGAATTGGTATTAATTCGTCAGATATTTCAATAATTGATAATCAGGACATAAATTCTTGGCTTGATTCACTGCAAAGAGATCAATTCGATCTTTTAATCATTGATTCGATTCAAACCGTTTACGATTCGACTCTTTCATCCTCCGCCGGAAGTATCCTACAACTTAAACAGTGCGCGCTGTCCATTATCGAAAAAGTCAAAAGTATTTCCCTGGCGACTATCGTTATTGGTCATGTAACAAAAGATGGTGAGGTTGCCGGACCAAAAACGCTTGAACATTTGGTTGATGGAGTTTTTTACTTGGAAGGGGATAGATATACATCGGAAAGATTTTTAAGAAGTCAAAAAAACAGATTCGGCTCGACTGATGAACTGGGAGTTTTTGAAATAGGCGAAAGTGGTCTCATAGAAAAAGAGGATTTTGGTCGAATGAGTTTGGGCGAAGAGATTCCGCCGGGTGTCGTGAGGACTGCGGTTACCGAAGGCAGTCGTGTCTATATGCTGGAAGTCCAGAGTTTGGTTCACAAGACGAGCTTTGGTATTCCGCAGAGAAATGCCGTGGGGTATGACAGAAATAGACTACAGATGATCTTAGCGGTACTAGCACGCCACACTAAAATAGACCTTTCCGGACATGATGTATATTTAAATATCTCCGACGGCTACAAACTTAAGGATCCTATGACTGACGTGGCGGTGGCCGTTTCGCTCGCAGGATCACTCATAAATAAAAAGACTAATGCGCAAGATATATTTTTGGGAGAGATTGATTTGTCCGGCAGGGTGCGTTTACAGCCCAAGATCAAGAGGATTATTAAATCAGCCCAAAAAGCCGGTCTTGTGGCGAAGAGCCCAAAGACGAATGACCTAAATAAATTTCTTGAGAACTCCCTCAAAGCGTAGTGAAGCTACCCTGTGTAGTGCCTGTCAAACCATCCAGCGTGATTGTGTCGATTTTGTAGTAATATTTCGTAGCCGATTTTAATCCGGTCAAGACAAGAGAGTGAGTAGTGGTTTGCAGCCCGCCGTATTTTTGTTGGTCATAACTGCCGTTTGCTGTTCCTATATTTATTGTAGAATCAGCGGTTTTGTCTGTCGAAAATGCAAATGTCGCGCTGTTGGTTGTGATGGACGAAACCGATAAACCGCTTATTGTAACGGATTCACCGCTGGTTGTGTTTATACTGATCGAAGCCTGTGCGCTCACAGAGTTTTTATCAGCCATTTTTGCCGTGAGCTTATGGGATCCGCTAGACACTTTGGAAGGATCAATTTCACCGGTGAACGGCGATGATGTGGAAGTCGAAACAATCTGATCGTCTATGAGATAAGTCACCGATGCGACATCATAATCTGAGCTTGTAGATACTGTCACACTCGTTTTAGTTTTTATCGTTGCTCCGTCAGAGGGCGAAGTGATACTTATCCCAGGTGTATTTGAATAGCTGCTATCTTTTTCGTAATCAGGTAGCGACATACCGCGAGATTGTGCCCATGATCTTATCGGGGCTTCCCAATTTTGATAGCTCTTCCAGTCTTTGCCCCACTCATTATGAAGATTGAAAAACATCTTTTCTTCAATAAGTTCCGCAGGAGTTTTATCCGTGGCAATCTTGTTGTTTGTTCTGTTAACTCTCAAAAGAACGTTGACATCATCTCTCTCGGTCGGTATTTGCCAAGGCGCGAAAATATCTTTTATCTTTTCTTGTGAATAAGAAGTAGGTAGCTTATTGGAATATTTTTCGACTGTTACGTCTTTGATTGTATCCGGTCTGACAAACTCGGAATCGTCTAAAAACTTAACCATATATTCGTGAAAAATCGGCGCGGCGATCACCGAGCCGTCTGCTCCGTTGGCCATTTTAGAATTGTCGTTATTTCCAACCCACACAGCAGCGGTTACTTTGGGCGAGTAACCGACAGTCCAAGCGTCGTGGAATTCTTGGGTTGTTCCGGTTTTGGCGGCAACGTGCTTATCGGCAAAATTAAGTGAGTTTTGGCTGCCAAATATCATACTGCGAGCGTTATCGTCATCAAGAATATCAGATATTTCGTAGGCGACTTCAGGCGCTATCGCGTTGAAACTGTTTTCGTCTTTTTTGTATTCGTACAAAACCTTACCCTTGCTATCTTCGACTTTCAAAATCGGTGCAGGTTTGTGAAAAACACCGTTATTACCGAACGTCGCAAAGGCTCCTGCCATCTCGATAGGCTTGACTTCGCCGCCGCCCAAAACCAGTGAAAGTCCGTAGCGACCGGTATCTGTCAAGGTTGTAATTCCAAGATCACTCGCTGTTTTGAGCGCCTCGGGAATACTGACAAGCCCCAGCATCTTAACGGCAGGAATGTTAAGGGAGTTTGCCAGTGCGGTTCGGATTGTAACCGGACCATGCGTTGAGCCATTATAGTTTTGAGGTTTGTAACCACTGAAGTCTGTCGTGAGGTCAAAAAGTGTAAAACCGGGAAAGAATTTATTCTTAAAAGCGGTTGCGTAAACTATAGGCTTAAATGACGAACCTGGTTGACGCACCGAATCTGTAACGTTAACGTTGCCATCATTTTCAATATCAAAATAATCTTTGCTTCCGACCATTGCGAGGACCTCCCCGGATTGGGTGTCTAGCGAAACTAATGCGGCGTTAGAGGCATTGTATCTATCTAATTTTTTAGCGTTATTAGCGATTGCCTCTTCAGCAACTCTTTGTTTTTCAGGATCTAGAGTTGTTGTAACCTTGAGCCCGCCACTATCCACTAATCTCTCGCCGTACATCTCGACGAGCTTCTCTTTTACATACATCACAAAATGGGGAGAAGTGATATTTTCTCGTTTTTGTTTAAAAGCCAGATTCCCTTCACAGGGCGATTCTGTCTTAGCACGCTCGGCATCTTCCTCGGACGCATAACCAAATTCAACCATGCGATCTAGAATGTAGTTTTTTCTTATGAGGAGTTTGTTCGTATGCGTGCCGTATGGGGAATAGTATGTTGGTGCCCTCGGAATGCCTACTATCGTAGCGGCTTCCGATAGTGTCAAATCCTTGGCGGATTTACCGAAATATGCTTGGCTTGCTTGTTCTACACCATAGATATTACCGCCATAGGGAATCTCGTTTAGATACATGGCGAGAATATCTTCTTTTGAGTAAATTTGTTCAATCTCAATCGATATAATGAGTTCTTTGATCTTACGGGAAAATGTTTTTTCGTTTGAAAGAAGCGCATTTTTAACAAATTGCTGCGTTATCGTGGAGCCCCCCTGGGAAAGACTCAGATGCAGAACATCGGAAATAGCCGCTCTGGCTATGCCCTTGAAATCAACTCCTCCGTGAGTGTAAAAATTTGCGTCTTCCGCCGCAATCGTCGCATTTTTTACAATATCAAGCATATCTTTTTTATCGATAACGGTTCGTCTCTCTTCGCCGGTTTGATAAAGAACTCCGCCGTTTCTATCTAATATTTTTGTCGATTCTGTTGTGTGGAGTTTCGCCAATTTGGCGGCTGTGGGGATGTCTTTGAGATTCCATACAAACAAAAGGACGATTATGCCGATAATGCCACCAAAAAAATACAGCGCAACCTTTTTTGGCGTAAGGCGCTTATTTTTTATAATTCGCTTAATCTTGTTTTGTTGCTTTTTCAGCCTAACAATTCCTGCTATTTTCACGCGATTATTGTACCATAATTTACCGCATATTGCACCAGTTTATATGGAGTACACCTCAATATTATTCTCGTCGATTGAAACGACCAAATTTCTTTGCGGTAAGAAAACGAGGTTTTCAATTGTAGTATTTTCGATTTCAAACTGACCTGCGACATCGCCGTTTTTTTTGATCTTAGCTATCCTATAGCCATATTTATCTTTGCCCGCCAAGAAGATATTTGTCGAATCCGCGGAAGTTTCGATCGTTGTCCAAGTAATCGATTGGATTGCCGGTTCAATCACAGCCACTTCTTTGCCTCGAGAAAATCGACGGATCTTATTGTCTGAGTTTATGGTGTAAACGCTTCCATCAATTGAGAAATCCTCTATTTTATTCGGTTGAGGCTCAAGCAAATACTCCTTCGGGTCTAAAAACTCACCATCGGTGAAACCGGATTTTAAAATTTGGCTCGCTTCACTATTTTTAAGGTAGATATTTGTCCCAAACGTTTTTATGACTGATGATCCGGTTGAAATGTTACTCTCGGTAAAGGAGGGTTTTATCGGATCGCTGGCGAAAATCTTGTTGCCGGAAGAAAAGCCAATGGTGGCAATTTCATCTAGATAAAATATTTGCTTGACATCACCAATATTTGAAAATTCAGACTGTTTTTTTATCTGGAGAGTATCTGCATCTAGAAACGACAATTTAGCAAGGTTTTCCAATATATAAAAACCGCTTGGCGATCCGGCAATCAGCGGGCTGTTTGTTTCAAACGATTTTTGAGGTTTGATAATACTTATTCCCTCAAGGGTAAAATATTTTTGTTTTAGATCGTTAATTTTATCGCTGATTTGTCGTGTCGCGCTTCTATCGAGATGACTCAAGTCATAAGATTGAATTTTTTCGTAAAGAATCGTAGCTTCGTCTTTATTGGCTAATGCTATCTGCTCCGTTGCTTCGTTTATAAGATTTTGAATTTCGCCGGTTTGTCGAGCTTCTCCGGCGAGTCTATTTGATTTAAAATTTTTGTATGATGAGTATGCTATCGTAACTGCCAGGATTGAGATAACGATGGCTAACCCAAATGCGGCGCGACGCTGTTTGTTTTTGGGGTAAAGCCTTGCTCTAATAAGAAGCCTTTTTAATTTATTTTTGAACTTGATCAAATTTCTATTGATTTTCTGAGTCTCATTTTTGGCTCGCGACGAATCAACCGACCTATCGGGTTGGGCTAAATTAACTGATTTAAAAAGTTGGTTTGTGCTGATCTCTGATTTTGATATTTGCTTGACTTTGGATTTATTTTGGACGGCGTACTCACTAACTTTTTTCAAAGTTTTGTTAGTGGTTGTTTTAAGCTTCTGCGATAGTTTTGACGATGCGAGTGAAAGCCCGACACCGACACGCTTAACAGTTTTTTTCATTTTGCCGAATATTGTTACATACGAGTGATCTATGTAAATCGTCTCAATTTTTTCATTTATAGGGATGTCTGCCAAATCGTTTTTTGTTGTGAGCTCGGCAATAATCGCGCTTGCGGTTCTTGTCGATCGGCTCTTTAGGATTTTGGCGCATTCAATAACTGTCAAAGTCGGGCTTTCCGAAGAAATCATCAGTTTCAGTTCTGACGGTTTCACATTATCGAAAAAAGTTTTGTTGGCTATAACTATCTTGTCTGATAGCTCTAGTGTACCGCTGGTTATGTTTGTGAATGTTTTGAGTGGGTGGGGGGAGGATTCGGCATCTTTGTTTTCAGTTACAAAATTAACTTTGTCAAACCGATATAAATAGCTGTGAGATGTTCCGGTCTGGGCAAAGTGGATATCGGTGTCTTGTATGAGGACGAGCACGCCGGAAAATTTGCCAATCCAGTCGGTCTCTCCACCTTGAGCGATACCGGCGAGAGTTTCGTTAACCTTTTTTATTGCCGATTCAAAGCCTACGAGACCGTTTGGGGCGTTATCTTTGTAGTATTCCCTGATTAAGGTGTTGATGACGGTCTGACCGATTTGGGAGTTTGCAAGCCATTGCCCCATAATTTCGATGTGCAAAAAGAGCTTTCCGCGTTTGGCTTTTTCACTATCTGCCGGTTCATAAACCTGACAGGTTGCAAACCTATCAGATAACCTATCAGACGTTGTAAGTCTGGTATAATTGACGATCTGATTCATTTGTTTTGATTTTATCAGTTATTTAATATTTATGAAATTATCGTATAATTTGGTTGTTTTTGTCGTGAGATTTTATAATTATGCCTGAATGTATTAGCGCGAAGCAGTGTATTTGGAGGACTTATGCCGATAGCGAATGATCTTAGACCGTCCAAGCTGGAAGATTTTTTTGGGCAATCTCATATTATTTCTGATAATAGTTGGCTCAAAAATGCAATCGAGTCGGATAGCCTTGGCTCGATCGTTCTTTTTGGTCCCCCGGGAAGCGGTAAAACTACTCTGGCGACTATCATAGCGAAGCGCACAAAAGCGAATTTTATTCATCTCAACGCTACCGGTGGATCGGCAAAACAGCTAAAAGAAGAACTGCAAATAGCACAGCAACAGCACATCGCAGGCAAAAAGACGATTGTTTTTATTGATGAAATTCATAGGTTTAATAAGTCCCAACAAGACATCTTGCTACCTTTTATTGAACGCGGAGTGATCACCCTGATTGGCGCCACAACCGAAAACCCGTCTTTTTCTGTTATATCCCCGATAATTTCCAGGACAAAAGTAATACAGCTTGAAAGGCTTGATGATAATAGTTTAAAAAAAATCCTACAAAAAGCGATCAAAAAGTATGCTCTAAAACTAGACAAAAAAGCCCAAGTGCTCTTGATTGAAAATGCAAATGGCGATGCGAGAATTCTTTTGAACTTGTTTGAAGATTTATTATCTTCGGGATCGGACAATCTTGACGAAGAGTCGATCAGAAAAATGAACCTTGTTAAGACACTAAAATATGATAAGTCCGGCGAGGAGCATTACAATATTATTTCGGCACTCCATAAGTCTATGCGCGATAGTGATCCTGATGGCGCGGTCTATTGGCTCGCGCGTATGATTGATGCCGGAGAGGATCCTCTTTATATTGCTCGCCGGCTTGTAAGATTTGCGAGCGAAGACATTGGTCTTGCCGACCCTCATTCTCTTATGGTCGCCGTAGCGGCGTTTGATTCTTGCCGATTTATTGGTTTGCCGGAATGTGATGTATCCTTGGCGCAAGCGGTTATACACCTGTCTTGCGCACCAAAATCAAATTCGTGTTACAAGGCTGTGATATCGGCGAGGTCAGACATCAAAAAAATGGGCAATCTGGATGTGCCAAAACACCTAAGAAATTCGGTAACTAATGTTATGCGAGAGCTTGGATATGGCGAAGGGTATAAATACGCACATGATTTTGATAACACCAAAGTAGATCAACAGCACTTGCCGGAAAAACTGAAAAACAAAAAATATTATATTCCGACAGAAAATGGTTTGGAGAAAAAAATCGCACAAAAACAAAAAACCCCGTGAGGGGTTTTTTGTTTAGATTGCTCTCGATCTAGCGTGTGACTGTAATTGTTGTATCTTCTGCGGAAGGCGCTGCGACGGTAATCCTTCCGGTTGTCGTATCTCTGGATATTTGGTAGCCGGTAGAGCTGCCCGTTGCTGATGGATCGATCGGCATAGCGGTAAGATATGTTCCGTTGGTGGTCAGGGCTGTCAGATCAACTAAGCCCGTGCAATCAGTTGCTGTTGTCAAACAAACATCCGTTGCTGTTGCCGTAATTCCCGTTGGGACTTGACCATTGTTGTCTATCGAATACTGATAGACGGCGTTTAAGATTGTGTTTACATCCGAACGACGCTGTGCGTTTCTACTTTCACCCATTTGTTTGCCTGGGTTTATGGCAATGATAACTATGGCTGCTAGAACCGCGATAATCGCGATAACAAGCAACACCTCCAACAAGGTAAACCCCTTCTTGCTACGAAGAATTTTCATTCTCCCTCCTTTTTATTTTGCTTACTTAATTGTACCAGAATTTTTTAAAACGCAACTAATAACCGTTCACCTGCCGATAATAATCTATTTGGATTTGCGTTGAAACTTGTAATAGCTTTACTTCGAATCTTTTTGTTGATGAGTGATATGCGCCAATCGTTTTGATTGTCGGTGCCTGAGTCGAAGGGTTTTCTATAGATAATATTTGACAGCTTCCGTCTGTAAAACTAACGGTCTCATTTCCGGTGTAATCAATATTATCCCATAGTTTGACAAGTGCCGTTTCGACGCAAGCTCTGGCGAGGTATTCTGCACGTTTTCCTGATTCATAAGCCATTGTTGTTTTCGTACTGTCAACACTTATTAATATTAAGGATATGGCAATAGACATTGCGATTGTCCCAACGATTATAACGCTTAAAAGTGTAATATAAGATTTAAATTTTCTCATATGTCCAATGTGACTGTTGTTTGAAAGTTTTTTTGATAGAAATATTCATTTCTATTAGACGGGTTATAGGACGTGGCGGTAAAAAAAACTCTAATTGAGGGGGCGGTGCTCCCGGGGTTTAACGAGTTTGTAAAATTGAGATTTGAAATAACGATTTTTGTATTGTTCAACGGACGCGGTGTTTGCCCGCTTTCTTCTATGATGATATTAGAACTTTCTAGCTGATAAGTGGCCGGGACACTGCCTCCGGACGTGCCCTGAAGTGATAAAATTTGGCTTGAAAGACCGGCAGATGGCGCACTAATACCGTCCGCCTCGGAGATTGATTGGGAGATTTGATCTATCATTTGTTGTCCCTGCGACTCTACCTCCATGGCAACCTGGGTTTTGATTCTAGATGATAAAACTCCCGATAATAACACCGATACGGTCAAAACTATTATACTGACCATACTTAGGTATAGCAGGACTTCAATTAGACTGAATGATTTTATTCTCATTTTGGCTTGATGATGATTAATTCTGCGGACGCGCTTGGACCAACTGCGTAAACCCTATCCTTGGTTGGGCTGTACGAGACACCGTTTAATTGATCCGACAAGTCTGTTTTACCAACCAAAGCAGGTAACAGGGTATTTGTTATATCCACTATCTGAAATTCTCCGTCTGATGCGTTGGTTGCCAGATAGACGTATTTATCATTGCCTCCGAAAGAAACGTCATAAACTCTTCCCCCAACTGAAAATGATGATTTTTTGACTATTAAATCGGGTGATGCGCTGTTGTATTCAAAAATGTAAATTTTATTGCCAGGGCTTTCTTGTCCTACAACTATTTTATTTCCCTGGCTGGCAATGGCGTATGATCCTCCCCAGTCATCCCAGATAGAATATGTCTTTTTTACAGATGGACTGCTGGGAGTTTTTATATCAATAATTTGAACCATGGAAATAAGGTTCAGCGAAGCTGTCACGAAGCCGGAGGCTAAGTAGGCATAGTCGCCGGAAATCGTCAGATCGTAAGACGAGTTAAAAAAGTTAGTTGATCCCGCTGCTCTGGGAACGGCGGGGGTTGAAATATCTATGACATAAAATTCGGGATTAAAAAGAGATATTTCTCTTACAATATAAGCATAGTTTCCCTGAATAACGACACTATTTGCGTTTTGATTTCCACCGGCGTTGAACGACCCTACTTGGCGCGGTGAATCAGGGTTAGAAATATCAACGATTTGCAATTCCTGCGAATCGTTTTTACTTGATACGTAGGCATAATTTCCCAAAACGGCAATATTAGTTGGCTCGCCAGCCATATTAACAGACCCCTTGATCTTTGGTATATCGGGGTTGGTAATATCAACGACAATAAAATCTTTATTTGAGTCGGAAGCATCGGATAGCCTTATGACATAGGCATAATCACCTTGAGTTTGAATCTTTAAGCCATTCACTGCGTCAGGTAGGTCTATCGGCTCCGGTTCTGGCTCTGTCCAGTCGCTTGGTTGGACCACCTTCCAGTTGGTAATCAGTGATTCTAGCTTTACCTCTTTTTGTTTTGTTCCTATATCCACCCATTTTACAGTTGACAAGACGCTTTTTGTGTTTGAATCAACTGTTGAGACATCAATTGAACGTTCATATATATCAGTTCTATCATAAGAACCCGACAAGGCCCACGCTCCTCCCGAGATAGCAACGCCGTGGGTGCCATCGGCGACACTGGCGAAATCACCGTTTCTCATTTGCTTTGCCGCTTCTATTCCTTCTCTAGCGAGATTCATTGCTCGAGTATGGTTTGCAACGGTTAAATTGGAGGTTTTTGCATAAATAATCGTACCTGTTAAGAGACTCACAAGCAGAGCAAACAATGCGATCGCTAGGAGCACTTCGATAAGAGAAAATGATTTGCTTTTTTTAGTAATCAATTAATCCGCTTTCGCTTATTGTTATATTGTCAGTAACCGAGTTATCAGAAATCGTTAGTGACACGCCATCAACAAGTGTGGCTGTGTTTTTTTCAAAATTAACGTCAGTCTGGTCGGGTAGGGACATATTTTCATTAACAATTGTGACTTCGTCTTTAGTCTCGTCACGTGTCAAAAAGTTATTGCCGCAGTATGTGATAAAAGTTTTTCCTAAAAAATAAACGCCCCAATTACTATCATATGTTCCCGCTAAAGCTAATGCTTTTGCCCTTCTTAAACCTTGTAATATTTGTGTTTCGGCGAGGTCAAAATCATTTCTGGTTTTCATTGACATAAATGTCGGTAACGAAAGTTGCGCAACGATCGCCATCAGGGCTATAACCAAGATAATTTCGATCAGTGAGAATGCTTTTGTTTTCATGAACCTGCCGAAAAACTTCCGACTAATGAATAAATTGGCATCATTACAGAAAGGGCTACAAATGCTACAACAAGCCATATCACCACGAGTAAAATCGGCTCCAAGATGACAGCCAGATTCTTAGTTGAAATATCTGTTTTTTCTTCGAATATTTCACCAATCGAAAGTAGAGAGTCCTTGAGGCTACCGGATTGTTCGCTGGTGACAATCATTTGTTGAATCGGAAAAGGCACAAGCCGCTCGGTGTTTTCATACATTTCAAAGCATTTTTGAAAAGAGTTTCCTTCTTCTACCATATTTCTCAAAAACACATAAAATTTTTGATACTCGAGAAAAGAAGATATTTCTCTGAGAGAATCAAGGGCATCAACTAGAGGCATTCCTGCGTCCAGCAGGTTGCCGAGAGTATAGCCGAACTTCGAAAGTTCGATTTGTTGTATGAGGCCCTTGACCCCTGGGATAACAAAAATAATTTTTTGACCGATGAATTTTGTTTTTTTAAAGACAAACAAAAAGTAGCTTATGATCAAGACAAACGCGATAAAACTCGGAATGACAATTAAGCCGTTTTTACCCAGAAAAGTACCCATAGAGATCAGAAGTTTGGTCGTTATCGGTAATTTTAATCGCATTGAAGCAAAGACAGTGGACAATTTGGGCAGGATAAACCAAGCGATACCGACACCGATCACAAACGTCAGGCACAAAACAGCCACTGGATATAGAAGAGCAGAAAACAATTTTGACCTGAAAAGCCGTTCTTTTTGAGTCTGGATTGAAATAACTTTGATGTTGGCTGGTAGCCTTCCTGATTCTTCACCGATTTTGATGAGTGCCACAGAGTGATTTGATATGAGGCTTGTATTATCCAAGGCTTTCCATATCGGCGAACCATCATCAATCTCCACTTTGAGCTGGTCAATGATTTGTTTCATGACTTTGGACCGGACGCCGCCTTTTACGGCGTCGAGCGCGGCGATTATGTTCATGCCGGATGCCAAAAGCATCGAAAGATTTTCCATAAAATAATCACGCTCTTGACCGAGTCCAAAATTCGATAATACGGACCTTTTCTTGATCCTTATATCGTCTTTTTCGATTTTTGAATCCTTGGAATTTGTCCGTTCGGTTTTTTTGGGTTCTTTATTGTCTTGATTATTGCCACCGTCCTTTTGTCGGTCTGGCACTTGTTTATTATCTTGAGCCGTATCTTCTTGATTGGTCTTCAATTCATCCTGATCTTGATGAGCGGTCTCAGGATTATTTTCCTTTGGTTTTTCTTCTTCTTTAATTTCTTCTAACATTATACTTGAGGGGGCGAAGCAACCCTGAGGAGCTCCTCAACAGTTGTCACGCCCTTTTTAACTTTCTCAACCCCGTCTTCAAAAAGAGATTTTGAACCTTGCTTATATGCATGCTCCCAAATCTCTTTAGTTGAAGGATTTTTCAAAATAAGCTCTTGAATATCCGGAGTGTTGGAAATAAATTCGAACAGTGCTGTTCTTCCCAAAAATCCCTTGCCGCCGCAGACGTTGCAGCCCTTACCCTTAAATAGTGTGATTTTTTCTTCCGGAAAATATTTTTTTGCGTTTGGTAGTATTTTTTCTATATCGGAAATTTTGACTTCCTCGCTATAACGGCAATGTTCGCAAACTTTACGAACCAGTCTTTGTGCGGCGATTAATTGTAACGTAGACGCGAGCAAAAATGGTTCAATTCCCATATCAAGAAGTCTGGGAATTCCGGTTGCTGCGTCATTGGCGTGAAAGGTGGAAAAAAGAAGATGACCGGTAAGGGCGGCGTTAACGGCAATTTCGGCGGTTTCGCTATCACGAATTTCGCCAACAAGAATAATGTCAGGGTCTTGTCTCACGATCGAACGAAGTCCTTTGGCAAATGTTAGATTTGTCTGATCGTTTACCTGGATTTGATTTGCACCTGCGATCTTGTATTCGACCGGATCCTCGATGGTGGTCACATTAACCTCGGAGGTACTAAAATTTTTTAAAATGGAATAGAGTGTTGTAGATTTTCCGGAGCCGGTTGGTCCGACAACCAGAATCATTCCGAATGGTTTTTTGGATGAACGCATTAAAAGATCCTGATCTTGAGTTGAAATCCCCAGATCGGTGAGTGTTAGGCCTTGAACATAGACAGCAAGTATCCTGATTACGACTTTTTCGCCGTCTATTGTCGGGATAATTGAGACGCGAAGATCAACATTTCCTTCTTCGCGGCTATAGCGCATCGAACCGTCTTGTGATGAAAAATGTTCGTCAACTCTGAGGTGAGCTAAAACCTTTATTCTGTTTAGGATATTTTCAAAGTTTGTTTTGGGAATCCTGCCCAATTCATGCAAAACTCCATCAATTCTAAATCTAACAATTACATCTTTCTCTTGTGGCTCTAAATGAATATCAGATGCATGATTGGCCAGAGCGTCCTCAATAATCTCATCAATTATCTCAGGCGCGACCCTCGTCTGGGATTCAATAATTTTTGAAAATCTTGTCTCAAGCGATTTTCTTGATTGAACAATGCCGCTTTCGATATCTTCGGGGAAAGAAAAGGCAACATTAACTTTCTTTCCGGAAAAAAGTTTGGATATTTCAGTTTCAATAGTTTCTTTTTGGTCTGGATTATCGGTCGCGACAGTGACATTTTTATCACTTTCTTCAAACAAAACGACCCGAAGCTTTGCAGCAACATCTTCGGGAATTTTCATATTTTGTTCGTGGCTGGTTTGGCGAGCGGCGATCTCTGCGTATGGAATCTGGAAAAACTCACCAATCGCTTGACCTAAAATATCCTTTGTCAGGAGGTGCTCAGCTAACAAATAGTCGGCAACCGAGGAATCGTTTTTCTTGGCAAACTCTTTTGCCTTATCTAAATTTTCTGATTTAACATAGTCTTGTTTTTGCAGAATTTCGGCTAGTTTCTCATCATCTATAAATTTTTTCATTTTTTGTCCGCAAAATAATTTTTTACGTAATCAGCTATTCCGCTGATGGATAATTCAAACTTTGATAAAAGGATAATAGCACCCAAGCCCATAACCTTTTGACGGTCCTCGGCTTCGTCAAGATTACTCATCACGATTTTTGGTGTTTTATTGTCAATATCGTGCAACTTTTTCAAAAGATCAAAACCATTCATTTTTGGCATTATCAAATCCATCAAAATCAGGTCAAAGCGGTTATTTTTAAGTGTTTCGATTGCTTGTTCACCATCTTCGGTCGCAAAAACACCAAAACCCATCTTTTGTAATTTTAACTCAAGAATTTCCCTGATTGCTCGGTCGTCCTCGACCAACAGGATTGACTTATTTGCCATAATAACAATATAATTTTACCACAGTCATAAATATAAAGAGAGGAGAAAAATGGACGAAGAACAAGACAAACAGGCTCCGGAAGAAGAGAAGCAAGAAGACAAAGGTTCTTGCTGCGACGACTGCGATAAATGTTGCGGTTGCGACGAAGAATCCAAGTAGCAAGGTGCGGGGTGGTCAGTGGTCACCCCGCTTGTTTATAAAATGATTGAATACACTCTTAGAAGAGCCAGAACAAGCAGGATAAAATTCTCTGTGCGCTCAGGCGAGGTCAGGGTCATTGCGCCCGTTAGATTACCTCTTAGGGTAATAGATTTTTATGTTCAAAAGAACGCCGTAACTATTCAAGAATATTTGGCAAACGACGACTTTAAACCCCAAAAATATGAGGATGGAAGTAGTATAAATATCTGTGGCGATTCACTTAAAATTTTTCGCACCGATGATGTGAGTGAAATTGAAACATCGGTCGATAAAATTTTTATTCCGACTGATATTACGAAAAAACATATTGAATATTTTTTATCGACAAGGCTTCGTGAACAAATTAAAAAAATTATTTTGGATAATAATTTCGATATCGGGCCGAGACGTGTTGTAATCAAGCAATATGATTCAAAATGGGGTAGTTGCTCTGCTAAAAGCTTGAATTTTAACCTTAAATTAGCTCTCGCACCCCGCGATGTTGTAAAATACGTAGTGATCCATGAATTTTCTCATATTTTAGAGCCGAACCATTCGAAATCGTTTTGGAAACTTGTTGAGGATCGAATGAATGATTATAAATTACATAGGAAATGGTTACGCGATAATGGAAATAAATTACTAATATGAAGATAGCAACATGGAACATCAACGGGTTGCGTTCCGGTTGGGACAAATTGATTGAATTTATAAAAGCGGAAGACCCTGACGTTATTTGTCTTCAGGAAATTAAAATCGCTCAGAAGGACATAGGCGACGGTCACAAAAATATCGAAGGATATTCGAGTTTTTTTAACAGTGCTGAAAAACCCGGTTATTCCGGTGTGGCGATTTATACCAAAGCTAGGTCAAGCGACGTGGTAAATGGCATTGGCGATGAGGAATTTGATCGCGAGGGGAGGGTAATTGCGGCGAGATTTGATAAATTTGACATCGTTAATTGCTATTTTCCTCATTCTTCGCGGGATTTGAGTCGATTGGACTATAAGATGAGATTTAATGCGGCAATTGAAGAATTTATCAAAAAATTTGATCCCACGCGGCTTGTATTGTGCGGTGATCTGAATGTTGCCCATACCGAAAAAGATCTGGCGAGGCCCAAAGATAATATAAAAAATGCCGGATTCACGGCAGGAGAAAGGGCATGGATGGATATGTTTTTGTCCGATGGTCTAGTCGATGTCTATCGCTACCTGTATCCTGAAAAAGTCGAGTACACGTGGTGGTCAAACTTTTTTTCGGCGAGAGAGAGGAACATTGGTTGGCGTATTGATTATTTTGTCGTTGATAAGGGTTTGGTTAAAAGGCAAGTAACAGATTGCCGGATTGAGAACAAATATTTGGGTTCGGATCATTGTCCGGTTATACTGGAATTACGAGATGAGTGAATTACAACAAAGATTAAGGTTTGTAGAAAAAGATGTTCTTTTTGTGCTGCGGCTTATCGCGGGATATATCTTGATTGTTGTCGGATTTATTGGTTTAATTTTTCCGATCTTTCCCGATTGGATACTGATTTTGATAGGAATCGGGCTTTTTGATACCCAAGGGAATTTGCGCCGCAAAATGCTCAAGGCATTGCCTGAAAAATATAGAGTTAAAGTGGATAAGATTGTTTTGTATGACATTTACAGACAAGAGAATAAGCAAAAAAAGTAAAATCGTTGTTGGTCTCTCGGGTGGTGTGGATTCTTCGGTTACTTTGGCGACATTAAAAAAAAATGCCGGACAAGTTATCGGAGTGTCGCTTATGATGAGGTCCGATCAATCATTTGAGATGGCAAAAAAAGTTTGCGATCAGATGGGCGTCGAATTTCACATTTTGGATATTAGAGAGCAATTTGCCAAAAATGTTATGGGTTATTATAAGAATAGTTTAAAAGATAATCTAACACCCAGCCCCTGTGTGAGGTGCAATAGGGACGTTAAATTCGCGGCTTTAGCCGATTTTGCCGATCAGATCGGAGCCGATCTGATCGCGACAGGTCATTATGCGCTAATTGAAGATAAATCGGGCGAATATGTTCTTAAAAAAGGACTCGATCACACAAAAGATCAATCATATTTTTTATCCTTTTTGCCAAAGAGATTACTCGAAAAAATCGTTTTTCCACTGGGAAATTTAACTAAAAAACAGGTTTACGAGATTGCCAAAAAAGAAGGACTTGGCTTTTTTAAATCGGTCGAGCAAAGTAACGATGCCTGCTTTTTTGACTCGATGGGACAAGATGACTATTTGCGTAAGAACTTTGTCGAAAACCTGGGCGAGATAGTTGACGAAAACGGAGAGGTTTTGGGTGAGCATAGAGGGTTATTTTTTTATACTATCGGGCAAAGGAAGGGGATTGGGCTATCCGGCGGACCATATTTCGTACTTGCCAAAGACAAAGACTTAAACAGGCTTATTGTGACAGCGGACGAAAAAAAGATTTTCAGTAAGTCTCTGACGGCAAAAAAATACAATTTGCTCCTGGGCGATGAGGTTGAAAACGGGATGGCGGTCGAAGTCAAGATTCGCTCGACACAAAAAGCTTTTAGGGCGACTTTGCATAAAACGGACGATAAAGTCAAAATCGAGTTTCTAAAACCCCAGCGCGCGGTGACATCGGGTCAGATCGCCGCTTTTTATATCGATGACGTTCTGCTTGGCGGCGGGGAGATAGATTAAAAATATCAATCGCTTGGTAATAAAAAAAATGGGCATCAAACCCATAATTACACTAAACACTAAACACTAAACACTAAACACTAAACACTAAACACTAAACACTA
>CAZIOI010000003.1:0-41019 GCA_964540855.1 uncultured Candidatus Saccharibacteria bacterium | reverse complement strand
GGTCCACCATCGCGTATATCCACTTTATAAAACCTCAATATGATGTTTTTTAAAAATTGGAAACGCGATAGTCGAGTTTTCTAATTTGCGCGAGCAAAGAGAATATACGCGACATGCACCACGGAAGGTTTATAAAAAAAAATTACCATAAGATTTATAAAATGAACAAAATTGATTTTAAGAACATCGAAGAAACTTCACAGAAGATTTGGGATGACCAAAAAGTTTTTGAGCAAAACAAGGATAAGACTCAAAAAAACTATTATGTTCTGGATATGTTCCCCTACCCTTCCGGCGACGGACTTCACGTTGGCCACGTAAAAGGTTATACGGCAACCGATATTATTTCGCACTACAAAAGATATAGCGGATTTAATGTTCTGCACCCGATGGGCTGGGATGCTTTTGGTCTCCCCGCGGAAAACTACGCGATAAAGATCAAAAAAAATCCAAAAGAAGTCGTGGCGCAAAATATTGAAAAGTTTAAACAGCAATGCAAAAAAATCGGTTTTTCTTACGACTGGTCAAAAGAGATAAATACAACTGATCCGAACTATTACAAGTGGACACAATGGATATTTTTAAAAATGTACGAGGCAGGACTGGCGTACGAGGCCGTAACACCGATTAATTTTTGTCCATCGTGCAAAACCGGACTTGCCAATGAAGAAGTAGTCTCGGGCGCGTGTGAAAGATGCGGCACGAAGGTAGAAAAAAGAAACTTGAAACAATGGATTCTAAAGATCACCAAATATGCTGATAGACTTTTGGAAGATCTTGACGGTCTGGATTGGCCGGAACCCATCAAGCAAATGCAAAAGAATTGGATCGGTAAAAGTTACGGCACGAACGTGATTTTCAAACTGAATATTGAAGAAGAATTATCCGTCTTTACAACAAGAGTTGATACGTTGTTTGGATGTACATATGTGGTCGTTGCGCCGGAGCACGAAATTATTCAAAAATTTGGCAAGCAGATCAAAAACTACGACAAAGTTTTTGAATATATTGAGAGTACAAAAAACAAAAGCGATTTAGAAAGAACTGAACTCGAAAAGGAAAAATCGGGAATTATTTTAGAAGGAATATACGCGACAAATCCAATAAATGATGAGAAAGTACCAGTTTATGTCGCCGACTACGTTCTGGGACATTATGGAACCGGAGCCATGATGGCAGTCCCCGCACACGATGATAGAGATTATGAGTTTGCAAAAAAATATGGCATTGAAATTAGATGGGTCATTGGTCCTACAAAGCAAAAAGAAAAGGCTTTTATTGAATATGGAAAACTTGAAAACTCCGGTGATTTTAACGGACTTACATCTGATGATGCGAAAGAAAAAATCACTCAAAAACTCAAATTAGACGGCTTTGGCGATTTCGCGACAAACTACAAACTTCGCGATTGGATTTTTTCACGACAAAGGTATTGGGGAGAGCCGATACCATTAGTGCATTGCGATAAGTGCGGGACCGTTCCGATACCCGAATCACAATTGCCCGTTTTGTTGCCGGATGTAGATAATTACGAGCCATCGGGCGATGGTACATCGCCGCTTAGCAAAATCGATTCGTGGGTTGCTACAAAATGTCCCAAATGCTCAGGACCG
Organism: uncultured Candidatus Saccharibacteria bacterium; assembly: GCA_964540855.1. GTDB lineage: Bacteria > Patescibacteriota > UBA1384 > UBA1384 > DTJR01 > CAZIOI01. The sequence continues at coordinate 39,406 of CAZIOI010000003.1, read as the reverse complement.
GCAAGCAGAGAAACCAATACAATGCCGCAGTGGGCTGGATCATGCTGGTATTATCTAAGATTTGCAGATCCGAATAACAATAATGAACTTATATCAAAAGAAGCCGAAAAAAATTATTTACCCGTTGATTTTTATGTTGGTGGAGCGGAGCACGCCGTATTACATCTTTTGTATGCAAGATTTTGGCACAAGTTTCTCTTTGATATCGGCGCTGTCAGTGCCAAGGAACCATTTCTGAAATTGAAGAATGTCGGCTTGATTTTGGCCCCCGACAAACAAAAGATGTCTAAATCTCGCGGAAATGTTATAAATCCAAGCGATATAATAGAAACCTACGGGGCAGACGCTCTTAGGATGTACGAGATGTTTATCGGGCCATTTGATCAACCTGCCGTCTGGAATAAAAGCGGTATCAGCGGAACATACAAATTCTTACAAAAAATTGTAAACGAATTTGAAAATCGGAATGTTTCAAATGATCAATCAGAAAATGAATCCGCTCTCGGCAGCTTGATATCGGGCATTGCAACAAAGATAGAGAAGATGTTTTTTAATACGGCAATCTCAGATTTTATGAAATTTTCAAATGAAGTCAGCCTAGAATCATTAAGCACTGATGAGTGGAAGAAGTTCTTGATAATACTTTCACCATTTGCGCCACACACATGCGAGTTCTTATATCAAAGGATTAACCCCGGAAAATCTATTTTTATAAATATGTGGCCAAAATCATCAGAAGCAAAAAACACGGATGAGAGATATGTTATTCAAATAAACGGCAAAAAAGTAGATATTCAAAATATCAAATCGACACTTTCCGAGCAACAAACAGTCGAAAGTATTCGCACTGCAGAGAAAATTAGTGCCGCCTTAAATAACAGAGAGATCTTGAAAATTGTGTTCATAAAAGGTAGAATAGTTAACTTTGTGGTAAAATAAATTGAAAGGAAGATAATGGCCGAACCGAAAAAAAGGTTAACCTCGCTTAGAAGCGGAAATAGAAGAAGTCACGATGCACTCAAGCCGTGCAATTTGTTTGTTTGCTCAAATTGCAAATCTAAGATTAAGCCGCACACAGTTTGTTCGATATGCGGTTTTTACAAGGGAGAGAAAGTAACCGAGATAAAGGAAGAAAAGAAAGAAAAAACCAAGCAAGAGAAAGAGTTCAAGGATGAATAGGCATTATGCCAGAATAGTCGCCATGCAGGCTATGTATGAGTCCGATTTTAAGTCAGGCGATAATGCCGGAGAGATCCTATCTCGACAGCTCAAAAAAATCAAAGATGAAGACAATCAGGAAAATTTTGAGTTTGCACAAGAGTTAGTCACAAAAACGGTTGAAATGAGAGACGAGATCGACAAAACGATTGAAAAAACAGCTCCGGAATGGCCTATCGAGCAGGTCGCACTAATCGACAGAAATATTATTCGCCTTGCGATATGTGAATTGTTGAATTTTGAAACGCCACCAAAAGTCGTTATCAACGAAGCGATTGAGCTGGGTAAGACCTTTGGATCGGAAACATCCTCGAAATTTATCAATGGGGTCTTGGGAACTGTTTATAGAAAAAGCGACAAATATCAAGATGAGCAATCAAATACAGCAAATAGCAATTAACAAATTAGCGGAAAAATTATCCGTTAAATTCGATGTTCCCGAAAAGTTTAACAGGTCTTTTATTCACAGATCTTATCTCAATGAAAACAGATCCAAAGACCTCGAAAGCAATGAAAGACTGGAATTTCTAGGCGATGCGGTATTGGAATTAGTTGTAACAAAATATTTGTTTGAAAACTTCGATTATCCCGAAGGTGAGCTGACAGCGCTTCGAAGCGCGCTTGTAAGGGGCAAGAATCTCTCCGATATCGCGGAGTCAATCGGTGTACATGATTGTATATTTTTGAGCGAAGGCGAGAAAAAAAATATTGGCAAAGCCAGAAGTTTAATATTGGCAAATACATTAGAAGCCATTATCGGAAATATTTATCTGGAAAACGGTCTGGATGAAGCGTCGCGAGTTATAAATGAATTGGTTATTTCTAAACTGGATGAGATCATAGAAAATAAGTCATATATAGACAGTAAAAGCTATCTTCAGGAAAAAATTCAAGAAACCAAAAAGGTGACTCCTTCTTACAAAATGCTCGGTCAAGACGGTCCGGATCACGCCAAAAAATTCACCGTTGGAGTCTATATCGAAGATGAGCTTATTGCGACCGGCGAAGGCGAATCAAAAAACAAAGCCGAGCAACAAGCAGCTTCTCAGGCAGTGAAAAAAATAATTGGCTAGAACCGTAGTTACGCTATCTGTTTTTTTACTTTTTTGTATATCTGGTCCGCTCTATACTTCGGCCAATCCGAGGGAAATAATTCGATAGGAAGCTTGGGCTCACACTTTAGAATCAAAGCGTATTCAAAAATAATTTTTTTTGCGCTAAAAGAATCAAGGGTCTCATATTTAGTTTCACTGTACTTTTTAATAAATCCATATAAAGAATCCTTAGACCCTTCAAAGTTCCACGATCTAAGAATTTGACGATCTGATATTCCCGCAATTTTCTCCGTTTCAACAACAGCTATATTCTCTAAAAGGTTTAACTTTTCCGCTTGCTTCAAAACATCTTTGGCAACCGGAAGCGGAGAGATCCAAAGACTGTTTAAGATTGGTCTCATACCAATTTGCTCTAAATACCTCCTAAGACGGTCTCTGTGAGATCTTTTTTTCTCCGACACAGAGAACCAAACAAGGCGCCATTTTCCATCCCAATGCGCAACATCACTATGCAGACTGTCTAAAAGTGTATTTAAAAATGCATATCCTGATTGAGAAAGTCTGATCATTGTAGAGGAATTCTCCTCCGATCGCTCAACCAATCCCATAGCCTCCATTTTACCCACTATGCCCCTAGCCGCATTTTTCCCCCATCCGTTAAAGTCTTCAAGCTTGACGACTTGCTTTTGCTCAACATAAATTAGTGCTTCGTGCAGTGGCTGCAATTTGTTTTCCATTACTGTTGAAATTAGCAATTATACGAGCGTGTGTCAATATCTAGAGAACATAGGACAAGAAACCCCAATCAAGCATTTTTTTCATTTCCTCAGCACTGGCAGATTTCGAATCACTATACGTGTTTAAGATAACACCCACCACCGTTGTCTCGCCACGCTTTACCGCACAAACCAAAGTATGGCCGGCCAAGTCCGTTACTCCGGTTTTTCCGCCGATCACTTCGCCATCAAAACTGATTTCGCCGGTTAACAATCGATTTGAATTTTTAAGCGGGTGAACCTCTAATCCATCTACTGAGGAGATATTTTTTTCTTTTGTACTGATAGCTTGTTTAAATTTGTCAAAATTTAGTCCATACGAAAACATTATCGCTATATCTCTCGCAGTTGAGCGACCGTTATCATCTAATCCGGCAGGGTCATAGAACTTTGTTCCGCGCATTCCAAGCTCTTCAGCCTTCTTATTCATCAGCTCAACGAATTCCTCTTTCGTCCATTTTGCGGCCGCTAAGGCATTGGCAGCATCATTTCCGGATGCAATAAGAGATCCATCGATTAATGAATCAACCGTTATTTTTTCACCTGTTTTTAAAAATATTTTTGATGGAATAACTTCCGTACTCTCTTGATTCACTTCCACCACATCGGTAAGGTTATAGTTTTCAAGCGATACGATCGCGGTCATTACCTTTGTGATACTGGCAATTGGCGTAGATTCATCTTGACTCTTCTGGTACAAAGGGTATTTGTCTGTTTGCCTAACCAATATCGCAGATTTTGCCAGAATATTTGGCTCATAGTAACTTGTTGATTTTTCCGGAGGCACAATAGATTCAATATTTTTTTTAAAATATTGATTATTCACAATAGTCTTTAAAATCGCTCTGCCTTCGGATTTGAATGTTGTTTTAAAACCAATATATCCAACTGTAACAAACAGCAGTATGAGCCCTGAAAAAATATAGTAATTTTTAGGAATTTTTTTAACCATGATACTGGGTAGATCTTCCCTCCAAGAAAAGCTCGCTGAAAAACAACGCAAGAACAAAAGTAATTGCGCTCAATAAATTCAAAATATTAAAAGAAGACATTAATAACAGTCCCACTATAGCAAAGGAAACCAAACCAAAGCGGCGTATTGTTTTTTTTAAAGATAAATCCATATTCTTTTTTTTTATAGAAATAGCCAACGATATGCTCACAGGCAGAGACCAAACAGAGAAAAGCGCAAACAAAAAAAACATAATCACTCTGATAACGGAGACTGTCCTTGGGTCTTGGTTAAACAAAGTAACAATACAAATTCCTATACTCAGTAGGAATATGCAAATGCTCAAAAATAATGCTTTATCAGCTTTCATCTGTTAGATTAATAAATTCAACCTTTGGCACAAACCTTAGTTTCATCTGTTTTATCATTAGCTCTGTCAACCGCGCCCGATTTATTGCCACATCACCCGGGTCTGACGAATACTTAACAAAAACAGTTACGCGCCTGCCATCCTTTGAGATAGTCAGGTTTTTTACGTAACAAAACCCTGTTTCATCATATCTTTCGGACAAATACAATTCAACAGCCCTGGTTATAGACTGTTGAATTTGCCTTCCTTTGTAATCTCCCTCCATTATAGTCCTACCTCTTAGCCCATTGCGGTGCACGTCTGGCACGTCTGAGTCCCGGCTTTTTCCTCTCTTTTTCTCTCGAATCTCGAGTCAAAAATCCTTCTTTTTTCAAAGCTGTTTCAAACTGTTCATCGATCTTGGAAAACGCACGTGCAACACCAAGCCTTACAGCACCTGCTTGAGAATAAACACCGCCACCTTTTAATATTAAGGAAATATCATACTTACCCTGCAGACCCAAAAGGTCCACCACTCTATTGGCTTCGTTTACAACATTTATGTTAGACGTTTCGCCGGTTTCTTTCTCAATTATTTTACCGGTACCGGTCATTACCCTAACTTGAGCAATCGATGTTTTACGTCTACCTGTTCCAAAAAAATATTCTTTCATTTGTCCTCGTTATTCGAATTTAATTCTTTTCAGCCTATCGCCTCTCAGTCTATTGTCGGGAATCATCCTTTTGACAATCAATAGAAAAAGCGATTTTGGATCTTCTTCGAACATTTGTTTATAACTTTTAGATTTGAGAGAGCCCAAATATCCTGAATGCGTATAATGAGTTTCAGAAATCATTTTTCTCTCAATGATAGATGCCAACGAAATATTTTTCACAATCGCCATGTTATTAGTTACAACGTTTGGCGCATACTTGGGATCATTTTTACCCAAAACAATAGTCGCAACCTCTGTCGCTATTCTTCCTAATGATTTATTTGTGGCATCAATTGTATATTCCATCGGATCCTATCCCTTTTTATTCGGCTCTTTTTTGCCTTTAGGCAAATCTTCTTTTGCTTTTTTTAATGACACCAGAGACATCATCGTACCATCACCAAACCGTTCGGATGTCCTAAAAGTTGTCACTGCGACAAATATACCCTTTGTATCTATTGCCTTTTTAACCGCTCCGCCATAAAGATACCCTTTTAGATACCTTTGCAGAATAAGCGCGTCATCTGAAGAGTTGATTTTGCTTATAACCCTCTGTGCTTCCTGTTTGAGAATTCTCGCTTTTGCAGTGGTGGTTTTCACTTGCTCATACAAAAACAGCGACGAAACCATATTCCTGTTTAGCCTGTTGCTATTCTGCGATTTTCTGGATATTTTTCTTTGCTTCATTATTTTTTAGCTTTTGCTTTTTTAACTTTTTTTGGCTTTTCCATTTCAATTTGATCGCATGCATCGGATATAACGCCAAGATGTTCGGATAAAATCTTGGTAGCTTGGCTTAATGCCACACTTGCCGAGATTGATCCGTCGGTTGAAACTTCAAGAACAAGCCTGTCATAGTTTGTCTGTCCACCTACACGCGCATTTTCTACAGTATATTTCACTTTCTTCACAGGAGTATAAATACTGTCAACAATTATAGTGCCGATAGGTGATTTTTCATCCGACCTTTTTTCTACCGGAACATATCCTCGGCCATTGTCTATCTCGACAGTCATATCCAGCTTTCCACCCTTTTCCAAGGTACAAAGATAATGATCCTGATCAACAACTTCCGCTTCGGATGATTTCTTAAAATCTGCTGTAGTGACAACCTTAGGTCCCTTTACAGAAAGTTCTATTTTGGCAGATTCTTCAGAGTTTAACTTAAATCTGGCAACTTTGAGGTTCAAAATCAGATCCACAACGTCTTCTTTCATACCTTTTAGAACCGAATACTCGTGCTCTACGCCTTCGATTTTAACCGATTTTGCCGCACTGCCCTCTAGCGACGAAAGCAAAATTCTTCTTAAAGAATTTCCCACCGTGACACCATACCCGGGAGATAAAGGCTCGATCGTGAACGTACCTGTTTTTAAATCATCACTTATTGACGATTTAATCTCAAGAAGGTTTAGGTCGGGTAATATATAACTCATTTTTCTCCTTTTATCTTGAATAATATTCAATGACAAATTGTTCATTAACTAGGTCGGATATTTCCGGCTTAGTCGGCAAACTTGTTACGGTTGCCTTTGTTAAATCTTTATCGAGTTTTAGCCATGTAACTTGTTCCGTCTTCTGTACGCGATCCTTATCAATTACCGCCTCTATGACTTCTTCCGGACTAACAAGGTATCCCGGAGATTTTGTTCTTCCGCCGGCGACTTTTATCAACCCATGGGTTATCATCTGTCTCGCATGGTCCCTTGATAGTGCCCAGCCGGCTCTAAAGACTACATTGTCAAGCCTTTGCTCAAGAATTTGCAAAAGAATTTCAGCTGACCCTGTCTTATTTTTTCTCGCTTTTACATAGTAGTTTGAAAGCTGTTTCTCACTTACACCATATATTGCGCGAAGTTTTTGTTTTTCAGAAAGCTGCACGGAATAATCCGAGCCTCTTCTTACTCTCGCTTTTGCTCCAAGATGCCCGGGGGCGTAACTTCGTCTTGCAAAAGGACATTTTGCGCTATTACACTTCTCGCCTTTTAAAAACAGTTTTAGGCCCGCTCTTCTACATATTCTACAGTTTGCTTTTTTTTCCATATCCTACCCTATACTCTTCTTGGTTTCTTAGCTCGACAACCATTATGTGGAATCGGTGTAACATCTTTAATCGTTCCAATTCTGAAACCGGCTGTACCGAACGCCCTGATAGCCGAATCACGACCCGATGACACGCCGGAAACAAATATATTTGTTTCTTCAACGCCCGCTTCTTTCATCTTGTCTATTAAAACTCTGGCTGTTTGACTGGACGCATATGGAGTGGACTTCTTGCTCCCTTTAAATCCAACAGCACCTGTCGATGTCCACGCAAAAACATTTCCCTGCTCATCAGTCGCCGTTATGATCGTATTATTAAAAGTCGCCTTAACATATACATTGGCTTTTTTAACAATGATTTGCTGCTTTTTTTGTTTTGTTTTTTTTGCTTGTGCCATTTTTTATGTCTTTTCTGCGGATTTCTTTCTTCCGGATCCGACTGTTATTTTTCTGCCACGTTTTGTACGAGCGTTTGTTTTTGTTCTCTGACCCCGCGCCGGCAGGTTTTTTATGTGTCTAGATCCTCTGTATGAACCGACATCCTTGAGTCTTTTAATGTTTCTATTTGTTTCAACCCTTAAATCACCTTCAACTATATATTCCTTTTCAATAATTGATCTAAGCTGATCGATCTTTGTATCCGCCAATTTGGAAAGTCTTTCATCCTCTGAAATCCCCACTGATGCAAGAATCTTGGCAGATGAAGATTTGCCTATACCCGTTATCTGAGTGAGGGCAATCACAGCTCTTTTGTTTTCTGGAATTGTTACACCGGCTATTCTGATCATTTTATCCCTGTCTTTGCTTATGTTTAGGATTTTCGCAAACTACGTAAATTCGCACTTTTGAGGTTTTGCCCCTTCTTCGGACAACCTTACACTTGTTACAAATAGGTTTGACGGACGGTCTTACTTTCATGATTTTATTTTAGTCTTGCGACAATTCTTCCTTTTGTTAAATCATAAGGGGTCATCTGAACTTTAACACGATCCCCAACTACTACTTTGATATAATGAATCCTCATTTTCCCCGATAAGTGTCCAATAATTTCTTGACCGCTATCAAGACGTATCTTAAAAAGGGCATTAGGTAATGCCTCGATAACTTCGCCTTCAAGCTCTATCTTATCGTCATTTGTCATTCTTCCTTTACACAATCAAGACTTTTGTATAATACCATCTCATTAGCATACTGTCAAGATTTCGCAACCCTTATGAGTTACTAAAACCGTATGCTCAAAGTGCGCTCCCCATGACCCATCAACTGTCTTAACGGTCCAGCCACCATCGGCTGCAACTAACTGGGAATCGCCGAGTGTAGCCATTGGTTCGATCGCAAGCATTGTTGATTCGATAATTTCAGGTCCTACTCCGGAATCACCATCGCACATAATTGACGGTTCCTGATGCACTTGCTCCCCTATGCCGTGTCCGGAAAGTGTCATAACCGGAAACAGTCCGTATTTTTTCAAGATTTCACCCGTCTTTTGCTCAATATCGCCAATTTTGTTACCGGGCTTTACTTTTGCTATGGCTTCCGAAAGTGCCTGTCTCGTTCCTTTTACCAGTCTTTTAACATCATCTGTTGAATCTCCCACGATGTATGTTTTGGCAGCATCCGTATTAATACCTCTAAAGCAAGTTCCTACGTCACAACTGACAACATCGCCTTGTTTGATTATTCTTTTTGAGGGCTTTGTGTGAACTATCTCGTCATTTATCGAAACGCATGTCGCATATTCATATCCGTTGCATCCGATAAAAGCAGGTATTCCGCCATTTGAAGAAATAATTTTTACAGCGAGCTTTTCGATTTCTAAAGTTGTTATGCCGGGCTTTATAAACTTTCCTATTTCACTGAGGACAAGACCGGTAATAAAACCTGATTTTTTCGCATATAATATTTGATCTTTAGTAAGCGGTTTTATCATATTATGTCGTCATACGATCGCATTGCTAGTTGCGCCTTTATCGATCTGACTAATTCCAAGGTAACAGAAACAATGATCAAAATGCCCGTGCCGCCTATCGCCAACGTCCTGATTTCTGTAACGTTCTGCAGTATAAATGGAAATAACGCAATTATGCCTAGAAAAAACGCCCCGGGAAATGTAATCTTATAAATCACAGACCCTAGATAATTAGCCGTCTGCTCACCAGGTCTTAGCCCGGGAACAAAGCCGCCTTGTTTTTGAAGATTTTCAGCCATATTTTTGGGCTGAAATATTATTGAAGTATAAAAAAATGTAAATGCAAAAACCAGCACAAAAAATAAAAGCCCGTAAACAAGATCTCCTGACAAGAAGGTTGTCATACTGGTAGCAAAATCTTTAATTTTTTGTGAGCCGGAAGATTGGAAAAATTGAGCGACAACACTAGGTATAACAAGCATACTTGTGGCAAAAATTATGGGGATAACGCCGGCAGCGTTAGCTTTTATCGGAAGATACGAGTCTATGCTACCGACAGACCTACCGGACCTCACGCGTCTTGCATAACTGACGGGAATTCTTCTTTCGGCCTCATTCATCCAAATAATAAACACGATCATAGCTACGAATGCGGCAATTATTTCTCCGCCAACAATAAATTTATTATCTATGACTTGGGCTGTGGACACTACCTGTGATGGTATGCCGGAGAGGATACCGACCGCAATTAGCAAGGATAACCCGTTACCTATCCCTCGCTCGGAAATTATTTCACCTAACCACATCGCAAAAACACTTCCGGCTGTGGCGACAACAAGAACCAATGCCAAATCGGCTACCGATAAATTTGAAAGAATATTTTGACTTTGAAGTAGTCTGACCAAACCATAGGATTCTACGATTGCCAAAGGAATCGATAAATACCTTGTGTATTGGTTAAGCTTCTGTTTACCATATTCGCCTTCTTTTTGAAGTTCTTCAAGGCTTGGAATGGCAACTGTCAAAAGTTGAACAACAATCGATGCGGTTATATAGGGACCAACACCAAGCATTCCAATAGAAAACTTGCTCACAGATCCACCGGAAAATAGATCAAGCATTCCAAATGTTTGGTTATTTTCAAAAAAACTTGCTAGTCCGGATGTATCGACACCGGGTAATGGAATGTGTGCCAACAACCTGAACACTATAATCAGAGCAAAAGATAGAATAATTTTGTTTCTAAGATCTTTGAGCGAAAAAATCCGCTTTATTATACTTAAAATACGATCCATTATTTACTTTGGATTTTTTCTAGTCCTTTGCTAAATTTTACATCGGAACTAAATTTATAATCCAATCTCTCCTTAACCAATCCGATTACTTTGACAAGCTCTATATTTTTTTTAATCTGCAAAGATACGCCCAGCTTTTCGGCGACAACAGACACATTAATTTCACTTCCGGCGTCAAACAATTCGATAAGCTTTGCCGCGGTTATGGATAGAGTTCTCTGGACAGTCTTTGATTTGAAGCCCTTATTTTTCGGCAGTCTCATAACAAGCTTTGTTTGACCACCCTCAAAAAATTTAGTCGATGAACCTGTGCGCGATTTTTGCCCGTTCATACCACGACCCGAGGTCTTTCCTTTTCCCGACGACCTTCCGCGACCAACTCTTTTAGTTGATTTGACTGTTTTTGTAATTAAATCTTCAGACATTATGTTCCTGCCTCAATTAAACCTTCAATAGTAGCCTTTGCACAATTGATTTTATTGTTGGATCCGAGCGACTTTGCGACAAGATTTTTGATTCCCGCTAATTCGCAAACAGACCTGACAACACCACCGGCGATAATCGACGTGCCTTCCGGGGCAGGTCTCATTATCACCTTTGCTGCGCCAAAGCGGGCGTCAATCTCTCTCTTTATTGATCCATTATCATTGATATTGACTGTTATCATCGCCTTTTTTGCTTGGTTGACAGCCTTCTTAATCGCACCCGCTACTTCTACCGACTTACCAAGACCGATGCCAACCTTACCTTGTTTGTCGCCCACAACCACAAGAGCTCTGAAGCCAATCCTTTTTCCACCTTTAACAGTTCTGCTGACTCTGGCAATTTCTATGACTTTTTCCTCAAAATGTTTCTTTTCTTCTTCCATATTTCTCCTAAAAAATCAGCCCTTGTTCTCTCATTCCTTCGGCGAATGATTTAATTCTACCGCGATAGATATTTGAATTTCTATCAAATGTTATCTCTTTAACTTTTTTTTCGAGCACAAGACCGGCAAAATCCTTCCCTGATTCGTGTGATTGATTAACCGGAGTTATTTTCTTATCGTGCACGAACATATATCTTTTGCCAACAATCGTATCTTTGTTCTCACCGATTAATTGTGCAAATATACCTTGCTGTGACTTGCTGACTTTGACAATATGTCTAAAATTTTTCATCTTAGGCTCCTGCTCCCTTAACCGCTTTACCAACTTTTCTGATAATCTTTTCATCTAAATATTTGATACCCTTGCCTTTATAAGGCTCCGGTTTTCTAATTTTTCTTATTTCCGCAGCAACCTGTCCAACTTTTTGCTTGTCAATGCCACTTATAGTAATGACATTTTTCTTGACATCAAACATAATTCCATCTTTTGGTTGGATCAAAACATCGTGAGAATAGCCTACCTTTAAAGACAAAACATTATTATCAACCGCAGCTCTGTATCCAACACCGATTATTTCCAGTTGTTTTTGATAACCTTTTTCGACTCCCTCGATAGCGTTAGCAACGAGTGTTCTGGTCAGTCCGTGAACTGATTTTGCCAGCTTTGATTCGTTGACTCTCGTTACCCGAGCTGTTTGATCGGAAATTTCAACTCTAACGAGCTCGTGAATCGGAACTTCAAGCTTGCCTTTTGGGCCGGTTACTTCAGAAATGCGACCATTGATTGTTACGGTCACGCCCTGCGGTATGCTAATTTCTTTGTTGCCTATTCTACTCATCTTAGAAAACCTCACAAATTATCTCGCCGCCAACGCCTGCTTTAACAGCCTCTCGTCCGCTCATAACTCCTTGGGGAGTTGACAAGATCACAATACCATACCCGTTTTTGGGTCTTGGAATATTAGTAGATTTGGCGTACATCCTGCGACCGGGTTTGCTGACTCTTTTTATTTTCTTAATTGCTTTTCTGGAACCGACAATCTTAATTTCGATTGAGGCGTTTTCCTTATCATCGGCAAATTCAGAAATATAACCCTCTCTTTTCAGAGCAGCTAAAACCGCCATTTTCATTTTGGAAAATGGAATCATAAACGATTCTTTGCCAAGAACGTTCGTGTTGTTAATTCTGTTTATTAAATCGGCTATCGTGTCTGTCATATCACCTCACCATGAAGATTTTATTACACCCGGTATTTCGCCCCTTGAAGCAAGTTCTCTGAAACAAATTCTGCAGAGACCAAACTTTCTCATATAACCCCTTGGTCTGCCACATTTACCACACCTGTTAACGGATCTTGTGGAGAATTTCGGTTTTTGCTGGGATTTTAATATAAGCGCTTTTCTTGCCATTATTCTCCTTCCTTGAATATGAAGCCTACCTCTTTTAGATAGCTCGTTACTAATTCGCGGTTATTGGCATTTTTTATCGTTAATGTCACGCTCATCCCCCAATTTTGCTTAATTTCATCGGGTTTGATCTCAGTAAATATGGTCTGATCCGTTATACCTATCGTTATATTTCCTTGGCTGTCAAACTTTTTGGTGCTTATTCCGTCAAAATCTCTAAGCCTGGGTAAAGAGACTCTAATGAGTCTTTCCAAAAAGTCCCACATTCTTTTACCCCTGAGAGTTAAGCAGTACCCAACGAGCTGACCCTCTCTAAGCTTAAATCCGGAAATTGACTTTTTAGAAGCTGTCCATTTAGGCGATTGACCGAATACAGCCTCAATTTCTTTCTTAATATTCTTTAAAGCTTCCTTGTCTTCTCTGAATTTACCCAGTCCAATATTAATAGTTACCTTTTCGATTGCGGGCACATTCATAACATTCAAACCATTATTCTTGGCAAATTCCTTCTTTTTCGCGATTGTCGCTATTTCATTAAGACGCATCTACAACCTCCCCGCATTTCTTGCACACTCTCCTCTTTTCCGTTCCTGTATTTTTATATGTTATCTTTGTCGGTTTCTTGCAAGCCGAACAAATGATTTGAGCATTTGAAATATTTATTGGTCGTGTTACATCAATAATTCCGCCTTGAGGATATTTGTTCGATGGTTTCGCGTGTTTTTTAAACTTATTAACACCTTCAACAAGAATCGAATTTTTCTGGACATTAACACTCACAACCTTGCCCGTTTTTCCACGATCCTTACCTGTAGAAACCAAAACTGTGTCATTTTTCTTTATTCTGGTCATTTAAATAACCTCTTTCGCCATTGATATAATTTTCATATAACCGCGATCTCTCAATTCTCTTGCGATCGGACCAAAAACACGTGTCCCCTTTGGAGTTTTATCCGGATTTATCAGGACAACCGCATTTTCATCAAATCTGACTGAAGTACCGTCTTTTCTCATAAGAGGCTTCACCTGTCTAACCACAACCGCCTTATGAATTTCTTTCTTTTTGACCGCTCCACGTGGTGTTGCCGATTTTACAGACACTGTTACCATGTCGCCAATTTCTGCAAACTTTGAATACCCTTTTTTGTAAACACTAATACAACCGACTTCTTTTGCGCCAGTGTTATCCGCAACCTTTATTCTTGTATATTGCTGAATCATTTTAGCTTATCACCTTGTTTAATTTGAACGATTTTGTCTTCGACACAGGTCTCGTTGCAATAATTTCAACAGTCTCGCCAATCTTGGCGGTTGAACCCTCATCATGAACCTGCATTTTACTAAACTTTTTAAAAATCTTCCCGTATTTTGGATGTTTTACGGAATTTTCAAATTGAACAGATATTGTTTTATCCTTAACTTTGACTACTTTTCCAATTAATTTTTTTTGTGCCATCTTTCTCCTAATCCTGTTCGTATGCTTTCTTTGATATCAGTGTCTCTATCTGTGCAATCTGCTTTTTTATCTGCTTTATTTTCTTATTATCAGATTGGGTTTTTGAAATGTTTTGCGCAATCTCCCTAACTCTTTCCGACTCAAGAGCTTTTCTTTTTTGAACTAAAGAAGGGATATCTTGTTTGCTCAAATTTTCAAATTCTTTATCATTTTTTTGCATTTTATTCCTTTATCAAATACGAGGTTTTAAACGGAAGCTTACTTGTGGCCAACCTCATCGCTTCTTTTGCTGTTTCCGGCTCAACACCATCAAGTTCAAAAATTATTCTTCCGGGTCTTATAACGCATACAAAATGGTCAGGGCCGCCTTTGCCACCACCCATACCAACCTCATCCGCTGTTTTTGTTACAACCTTATCCGGGAATACTCTTATCCAAATTTTTCCACCACGCTTGCAATAACGTGTCATTGCGCGCCTTGCAGCTTCGATTTGCCTAGATGTCAACCAGCCTCTCTCCAAGGCCTTGATTGCATATTTGCCAAAATTAATCTCGGAGCCACGAATGTCATCACCCGGCATTTTGCCTCTAAAATGTTTCCTGAATTTTAATTTTCTTGGAATCAGCATTATTTCCCTCTCTCACCCAGATTTATCCAAACCTTCACTCCGACTATTCCAAATGTCGTAGGGGCGTGATACATACCATAACCGATTTCATTTCTTAGAGTTGAGAGCGGGACCGAACCATCTTGAAATTTCTCAGATCGTGCGATTTCCGCACCGTCAAGTCTTCCGCCAACTTTGATCCTCGCGCCCAAAGCACCCGCAGACATTGTCCTTTGCAGGGCTTGCTTGCAAGCACGTCTGAAAGGCATTCTTTTGGAAATTTGCATACCAACCGTCTGGGCAACAACCATCGCGTCCAAATCCGCTTTCTTAACTTCTACAACTTCCAATTTAAATTTTTTATCAATAATTTTTACTATTTCATTGCGCAAAATTTCTAGCTGCTTTCCACCGCGACCAATAATGATACCGGGTCTGGCGGTTTTTATGATAATACTAAGCCTTCCGAGACCTCTTTCAATCACAATATCGGATATTCCGGCTTGCGGTCCCATTTTCTTGTTCACAAGATCCCTCACCTTGTAATCTTCGAGGATATTTTTTGCAAATTCGTCGCCTTTTGCGAACCATTTACTTTTCCACTCGTTGGAAACGCCTATTCTGTAAACTATTGGATTTACTTTTTGACCCATATTATTTTCCTCGCGGTTTTGAATCTTTTAGCTCGCCTTTAATCTTATCTGTCTTTTCTATTTTAGATAAGCCAATTTTTATGTGGCAGCTTCTTTTTAAAAATCTTGTCGACCTTCCTCTTGCTCTGATAAACATTCTTTTCAGCTTTCTACCCTCTTGGCAGACAGCCTCACAAACAACTAGTTCCGAAGATTCAAAACCCTTTTTCGAGGCTGAATCAGCGGCACTCACCAAAAGATGCAACACTATCTTTGCTGTTTTTTTGTTAGTAAATTTGGCTATATCGATTGCGCTCTCTAAATTTTTTCCTCTAACCAAATCTATAACTAGGCGAGCTTTTTTGGGGCTCACACTCTGGTTTCTAGCTGCTACTCGGGTTACTTGCATCATTTTAAGCGTTTCCCTTCTTCTCTTGTTCCTTAGCCATCTTTCCACCATGTCTTCTAAACTTTCTCGTCGGTGAGAATTCACCGAGTCTGTGGCCAACCATTTCTTCATTGATTTTTACAGGCGTATGTTCTTTGCCATTATGGACACCGATCGTGAACCCAATCATTTCGGGTACAATCATAGATGCGCGTGACCACGTTTTTATTGCAGCACTTTTATCAAGTTTTGTAACTTTTTCCATCAGCTTCTCATCTACAAAAATGCCTTTTTTAAGTGATCTCATCAGATTTACCTTTCCTTTGCCCTTTTGACAATAAATTTGTCAGATTTTTTCGCGCCCCTGGTCTTCTTACCGATTGCAATCTTGCCCCACGGGGTTTTGGGATATTTCAAACCTATCGGATTAACGCCCTCACCACCACCATGCGGATGTGCTCTCGGACTCATTACCTTACCTCTAACGTGCGGTCTTATATTCATTTTTCTCGTTCGTCCCGCTTTACCAATCCTGATATTAGAGTGATCAGAGTTTGAGACTTGACCGACTGTCGCATAACAATTGATATTTACTTTCCTCGTTTCGCCCGAAGGAAGCTTTAGCAGAGCATATTCACCTTCGACAGCAAGAATCGTTGCATAAACACCTGCTGCACGAGCAAAAAATTTGTCTGAATCCGGATAAATCTGAATATCACAAACTTGCGAACCGACCGGAATGTCCAAAAGTCGTGACCTGTCGCCAATCTCAAAATCATCGTTTTTGTTAGCCTTGATCTTATCGCCGGCTTTAAGATTTTCCGGAGCAATTATATACTTTTTCGTACCATTAATCAACTCTACAAGAGCAATTCTTGCAGATCTGTTTGGATCATAATCTATACTGACGACTTTTACCTCTTGATCTGAAAACTTTTCCAGAGTAGAAATTATTCTAAATAACCTCTTCACACCTGCGCCGCGGTGGCGCGAGCTAATATGACCGAATTGGTCGCGACCAACAGACTTCTTGACTTTTTTAAGAAGAGATTTGGGTGGCCTTTGCTTCGAAATATCTTTCCTCGATTCGAAGCTTTGATCGATATAGCCGGATGTGATTGTTTTGATTACTTTTAACATTACTTTTTATCGCTAATTTTTTTGACAGTTGACTTTACGCCGTTTGACGATTCGGTTTTGGTCTCTTGCGACTTCTTCATTTCATCGGCAAAAGCTTGGAAACCGGGTATTACCTGTTTGTCTGCAAGTTTTATGACTGCTTTCTTGTAGGATTTCTGTTTTTGAAAACCTTTTAATTTTCTTGAAATAACAGGTTTCATAGTCATCGTTCTTATAGAAATCGGATCGACTGCAAACACTTCTCTCACAACAGACGCTATTTTTGTCTTGGTATAACTAAGGGGAACTGTCATTGTGAATTCCTTGGCGGTTGACATATTAACGGATTTTTCCGATATGTGAGGTTTTATGCTATACATTTTTAAGCCTTACTGAAATCTCTTCAAATGATTTTTTGCTAAATAAAAACATTCTTTTTTTCATCAAATCAGATAGAAGAAGATTGTTTGTCGAATGAAGCTCGGCAGACAAAATATTTCTATACGGTTTGACCGATTCGCTTTCTTCAATTGAACTAATTATCATAACTCTTTGCGCTCCGGCAACCTTTTGCAGGAAAGCAGATGCGTCTTTCGTTTTTTGAGACTTCATCGTAAAATCTTCGACAACGCTGATGTTTTCTTTGTTATGCGCGATTAACTGCAATAATGCTAATGCCCTCATCTTTGCAGGTAATCTTAAAATTCTTGAAATTCCGGTTGGACCAAAAGTCACACCGCCACCTTTCCATATCGGTGATCTATTGGACCCTGCTCTGGCCCTACCTGTACCTTTTTGCTTGAATGGCTTTCTTCCTCCGCCGGATACTTCAGCACGAGTTTTTGCTTTTCCATTTTTGGATTTAATATGATTTTCCTCGACTCTGAGAACTTGCGAAACAAGCTTTTTGTTCAATTCCAAATTTTCACTTTTTGTCAAAAGCTCAATTTCGCTGACTTTTTCAGCCTTTATGTTGTATAGCGGAAATTTAATCATTTTTCTCAAGAATAATTTCTGTTTTATTCGCTCCTGGGATCGAACCTTTAACCCAAATTCTATTTTCCTGTTTTTCAATCCTTATTATTTCTACGTTTTTGAGCTTGATGTTTTCGTTACCCATGTGTCCGGCCATCCTTCGCCCAAGAATTGTTCTTTGCGGATATGTCGGACCAATTGATCCCGGCCTTCTGTAGTTGTTTGAACCATGAGTTTTTGGACCGGTATTAAAATTATGTCTTTTTACAGTTCCGGCAAAACCCTTTCCCTTAGAAACACCGTAAACTGTAATCTTTTCACCCTCGGAAAATATCGTTGCATCCAAAACAGTACCGATTTCTTGTTTTTGTGTCGATTGGGTCGACTCACAAACCTTTGCAATGTTTTCAACTTTTTTAAATTGTCCGGATAGTGATTTTGATGTTTTTTTAGCTCCCACTTTAGCAAGAATCAAAGCATCATAACCATCCTTTTCACTCGTTCTTTCACCCGCAACAACAGTTTTTGCCAATGACAAAACAGTGACAGACCTGTGCCTTCCAGCGTCATCAAAAATTTGTGTCATTGCTATTTTTTTTGCGAATATCTTCATGTTTCCAATAAATTAGGCCCAAAATGCACTTTGACAAAAAGTGATTATTTGGGCTTTGACCGTCTTAAGACAGCCAGATGGTCCCAACCGGATTCGGTTGGGATGCATCTGATTATCTTATGTTTTGATCTCGATGTCAACACCGGCAGGAAGCTCGATGTTCATAAGCTGGTCAATCGTGCGCGATGTAAGCTCAATAACATCGACAAGCCTCTTGTGTACCCTTATCTCATACTGATCCCTGCTATCTTTGTGAACAAATGTCGATTTCAAGACAGTTGTTTTGACAATTTCTGTTGGAAGCGGGATCGGTCCGACTACTTTTGCCCCTGATCTTTCGGCAGTGTCAATTATATGTTTTACTGCCTTATCGAGGATTCTATAGTCGTATCCGCGTATTTTGATCCTGATTTTTTGGCTTTCTTCCTTTGGCATAATTTAATGTGCTAATTTTTTCTATTCTTACTTGTTTATTTTAGTTACAACACCAGCTCCTACGGTCCTTCCACCTTCTCTGATGGCGAATTTCATCTTCTCTTCCATCGCAACCGGAGCAATGAGTTTGATCGAGAGATTTACTGTGTCGCCGGGCATAACCATCTCAACGCCATCCGGCAAAGCGGTAACTTCACCTGTGACATCGGTTGTTCTGACGTAAAACTGCGGTTTGTAACCCTTGGTAAACGCTGAGTGACGTCCACCTTCGTCTTTGGACAGGATGTAAACTTCAGCGTCAAATTCGGTGTGCGGATTTACAGATCCGGGTTTCGCCAGCACTTGTCCTCTTTCAACATCGGTTCTTTCTATACCCCTTATAAGAACGCCTACATTGTCGCCGGCTCTACCTTCGTCGAGTAGTTTCCTGAACATTTCAACTCCGGTAACAACGGTCTTTTTGGTTGGCTTAATACCAACTATCTCTACTTCTTCATTGACTTTTACTATACCTCTCTCAATTCTACCCGTTACAACAGTTCCTCTGCCCTTGATTGAGAAAACATCCTCAATAGGCAATAAAAACGGCTTGTCAGTTTGTCTTTCCGGATCGGGTACGTATTCGTCTAACGCTTTTACAAGGTCCATAATCGACTTCTCCGCATCCGCATCACCTTCGATCGCTTTGAGAGCCGAGCCCTTGATAACCGGAACTTCGTCACCCGGGAAATTATATTTCTTGAGAAGGTCTCTGACTTCAATTTCAACCAGATCAAGAAGTTCTTGATCGGAAACCATATCAACTTTGTTCAAGAAAACAATAATTCTTGGAACACCAACTTGGTCCGCCAAAAGAATATGCTCTCTTGTTTGAGGCATCGGACCATCAGCGGCGGATACTACCAAAATAGCCGCATCCATCTGGGCGGCGCCGGTAATCATATTTTTTACATAGTCAGCGTGTCCCGGACAGTCAACGTGAGCATAGTGCCTCTTCTCGGTCTCATACTCTTGATGAGATGTGGCAATTGTAATACCGCGTTCTCTTTCTTCGGGGGCATTGTCAATATCTTCAAATTTTCTAGCCGATGCTAGACCTTTTTTTGCCAATACTTGAGTAATGGCCGCAGTTAATGTAGTTTTGCCGTGATCAACATGACCAATGGTACCAACATTTACATGGACCTTTGATCTTTCAAATTTTTCTGCCATTTTTATCTCCTTTTTATTTTACATACACAAAAATCGCTCTTGTTCAATATACCTTATTACCAGTTTGATGTCAACTTGTTTTGCCTGATCTCTTTTCGATTAATTTATCTGCAACATTCCTGGGTACAATTTCATATCTGTCGAATTCCATCGTATAATTCGCCCTTCCTTGAGTGATAGATCTCAGACTTGTTGCATAACCAAACATTTCTCCCAGGGGAACATAAGCCGGAATAACCTTAGCGTTTCCTCTGTCTTCAACCGTCCCGATTTGCGCTCTTTTGGAATTAAGGTCTCCTAAGACGTCACCCATAAACTCTTCCGGAGTAACCGCTTCCACTTTCATAATCGGCTCAAGTAGAACAGGGCTGGCTTTTTTAACACCTTCTTGAACAGCCATTGATCCGGCAATCTGAAATGCCAGTTCCGAAGAGTCAACATCATGGTAAGAACCGTCATATAGTACGACATTTACGTCAATAACCGGAAATCCGGCAATGATACCTTTATCAAGAGCCTGCATAATACCCTTCTGAGCGGCCGGAATAAATTCCTTGGGAATTGCGCCACCGAAAATTTTATTGACAAATACATTACCTTCACCCCTGTCTTTTGGTGAAACCTCAATCAGTACATGTCCATATTGTCCGCGGCCGCCTGATTGGCGTACAAATTTACCTTCAGCTTTTGTCGATGCAGTGATAGTCTCTCTGTAGGCAACCTGTGGTGCACCAACATTCGCGTCAACTTTGAACTCTCTTTTTAACCTATCAACAATAATTTCAAGATGTAGTTCGCCCATACCGGCAATAAGCGTCTGATTCGTTTCTTGGTCGGTTTTTACCCTGAAAGTCGGGTCTTCCTCTGCGAGCTTTGACAGGGCCATACCCATCTTTGCTTGGTCTGCTTTGGTCTTGGGTTCAATTGCGATTTCAATGACCGGTTCTGGAAATTCAATCGATTCAAGACGAACAATTTTATTTTGCGCGCACAGCGTGTCGCCGGTTGTAGTGTTTTTTAGTCCGACAATTGCAACTATTTCTCCTGAATACGCCGTCTCAACATCTTCTCTGTGGTTTGCGTGCATTCTCAATATCCTACCAACCCTTTCTTTCTCGGAATTGGTCGCGTTCACCACATAGCTGCCCGCTTCTAAAACGCCGGAATAAACGCGAGCAAAAGTGAGGCGCCCCACAAACGGATCGGTTGCAACCTTAAAAGCTAATGCGCAAAAGGAATCTTCATCAGATGTGTGTATCTCAACCTCTTCATCTGAATTTGGTTTAGTCGCTTTAATTGCCGGAACATCAAGAGGACTTGGCAAATAATCGACTACCGCATCCAAAAGAAGTTGCACGCCTTTATTTTTTAAGGCGGAGCCAGTCAATACGGGAACAATCTCGTTGGCAATTGTCGCCGCCCTTATGCCTTCGATCAAAGATTGCTCATCCAAGTCGCCGGTTTCCAGATATTTTTCAAGATATTTTTCGTTTGTTTCAGCTACTTTCTCGACTAATTTGATTCTCCATGCTTTGGCATCTTCAAGCATTTCGGCAGGAATTTCTTCTTGTTTACTGTCCTTCCCAAGGTCCTCGGAAAAAATAAATGCTTTCATTCTGACCAGATCAATTAATCCCTTAAAACCGTCTTCCGAACCAATAGGAATCTGAACCGGAATTGCGCGAGATCCAAGTCTCTGTAAAATTGATTCGTTAGCGCGATAAAAATCGGCTCCTGTTCTATCAAGTTTGTTTATAAAACAAATTCTTGGGACCTTATATTTGTCGGCTTGTCTCCAAACTGTTTCGGACTGCGGCTCGACTCCTGCAACTCCATCAAAGACGACAACGCCGCCGTCCAAAACTCTTAGAGATCTCTCAACTTCAACCGTAAAGTCAACGTGACCCGGCGTGTCAATAATATTGATTCTGGCTTTTTTATCAGCGTCTGATCTTGGCGCCCAAAAACAGGTTGTAGCAGCTGAAGTTATGGTGATTCCGCGTTCCCTCTCCTGTTCCATCCAGTCCATCTCAGCTTGACCCTCGTGAACCTCGCCTATTTTGTGCTTTCTGCCTGTATAAAAAAGAATTCTTTCGGTAACTGTAGTTTTGCCCGCATCTATATGAGCAATGATTCCGATATTTCTAGTTTTTTCCAGTGTATATTCTCTCGCCATGGTTTCTCCAACTTAAAAAATCACCCCTCTTAACCTAATAGCTATCGTACCTTAGCAAAGTGAGCAAACGCTTTATTGGCGTCCGCCATTTTGTGAGTATCGATTTTCTTTTTAACCGCTGCGCCTGTGTTGTTTAGAGCGTCAACAAGTTCCCTCGAAAGCTTCTTCGCCATCGCTTCGCCCTTTCGATCCTTTGCGGCAGCCATAATCCATCGCATTGCCAAGGCGGTACGCCTTGGCTCTCTTACCTCTACCGGAATCTGATAGTTCGCTCCGCCGATCCTTCTACCACGAACCTCTACCGAAGGAGCAACATTATTAAGAGCAAGGTTAAAAACATCCAACTCGTCTCTTTTAACCTCTTTTGCAGCTATTTCCAGCGCACCATATACTATCGATTTCGCAATCGATTTCTTTCCGCTGTCCATTATGAGATTTATAAACTTGGTAACAGTGGTCGAATTGAATTTCGTATCAGGCAAAATTATTGATTTTTTGTATTTGGATGTTCCTCTCATTGCTTTGTTCCTTCGGTTTTCTTCGTTCCATATTTACTTCTACTTCTTTTTCGTCCACTTACACCTTGCGTGTCAAGCTTGCCCCTTATGATGTGATATCTGACACCGGGCAAATCCTTCACTCTACCGCCTCTAAGCATAACCACCGAATGCTCCTGCAAATTATGGCCAACGCCCGGAATATATGCAGTCACTTCCTGACCATTCGAAAGTCTGACCTTTGCAATCTTTCTCAAGGCCGAGTTTGGTTTTTTAGGCGTCATAGTCGTAACTTTCACGCAAACACCTCTCTTAAAAGGGTTTGATTCCCTAATCAAACTGGGCTTGTTTTTGAGAAAATTAAAATTCCTCGCAAGAGCCGGTGTTTTGCTTTTCTTGCTCTGAGACGATCTTTCCGATCTGATTAATTGATTAATTGTTGGCATATTTTTCTATTTCTTTCGCTTTGGTTTGGTAAAACCAGTTCCAGCAGGAATCAGTTTACCAATAATTACGTTTTCTTTCAAGCCTCTCAGACCGTCCACCGATCCCCTGATAGCTGCGGCTATCAAAACACTGGTTGTTTCTTGGAAACTCGCAGCCGAAAGGAAACTATCCGTTTTAAGTGCAACTCTCGTTATTCCCATTATTATTGGCTCTGCAATCGCCATTTTCTTTTTCTTTGCTTTATTCAATCTGACCGCTTCGCCTTCTAGCTCGAGTTTGTCCACTATCTGGCCGGGAACAAATTCACTCTCACCCTCATCCAAAATTCTTGATTTACTTGTCATCTGTTTGATAATAATCTCGAGATGTTTATCATTGATTGATTGACCTTGAGAGGAGTAAATTGCTTTTGTTTCCTTGATAATGTACTTCATCGTTTCCATCACGCCACGCAATCTGAGAGATTCGGATAAGTTAAGATGACCTTCCGCCAAAACCGTCCCCTTGAATACCTTTTCTTTGTTTTTGACCAAAAGTGGCATTCCCTTGATGATTGAGTATGAAACTTTGATCTTATCCTTAGAGCGAATCGTTACTTTGTCCTTTTCTACGGTAGCAATTCCGGCAATTGTTGCCCTCACGGCTTTTTTATCTTTAGCTATGGCAACAGCCTTTTTGACTTTTACATTTTCCTTATCCTTAACCGATAGTTCATAGCCCTCCGGAATTTCTAGCACTTCCGACATTGGTTCATCGGAAACGATTTCCAGTGTAGTCAAATCGTCTGTTTTTACGATATTAACAACACCTTCAATTTCGGAAATCGGAGCTTCATATTTTGGTTTGCGAGCCTCAAAAAGCTCTTCAACCCTCGGTAGACCGGAGGTAATATCTTCTCCCGTGACACCACCAAGGTGGAAGGTTTTCATCGTTAACTGAGTTCCGGGCTCACCAATAGCCTGTGCCGCAACAATTCCAACAGCCACACCGAGATCAACGATTTTACCGGTTCCAAGGTCACGGCCATAACACAGTTGACAGATACCGTGATCGGTTTTGCAGTAAGCGGCAGAGCGAACAAAAACGGTTTCCAGATCACTATTCTCAATTTCCAGTGCAATTTCCTTTGTGATCTCTTCGTTCGCCTTTACAACGACCTTATTTTTAATCTTGATGTCATTAAACGCCGTTCTTCCGTCAAGTCTTTCCGAGAATTTCTCGCCGAATTCTTCTGATTCGGCTCTGATAACTTCGAGTCCATTCTTTGTGCCGCAATCATGTTCTACAACAATAACATCCTGAGCGACATCAACCAGTCTTCTCGTTAAGTAACCTGAATCAGAGGTTCTCAGAGCGGTGTCTGACCTACCCTTTCTAGACCCGTGCGAGGATATGAAATACTCGAACACAGTCAAACCTTCTCTATAATTCGATATAATCGGAAGTTCGATAATTTCACCCGCCGGATTCACAACCAAACCCTTCATACCGGCCATTTGCGTAAGTTGAGCGACAGAACCCCTAGTTCCGGAGTTCACATACATAAAAACCGGATTGTCGCGTTTGAAACCGGCGACCATCTTTGTCTCAATTACTTTTCTAGCTTCATTCCATAGATCAATAACCCTTACACTCTTTTCTTCGGGGGTGATAAGTCCACGGCGCAGCTGAGTTTCGATTTCTTCAACCTTGTTCTCTGTTTCAGATACAATCTTCTTCTTCTCTGGAGGAATGCTGATATCATCTATCCCGATTGAAACTCCTGCAATTGTTGCGTACTCAAAACCCAGGGTTTTTATCTTATCGAGTGATTGCGCACAGATCTCGGTGCCTAAAATCTTGAATATTTTTGTCACGATTTGCTTCATCTGTTTAGCATCAATAGTGCTGTTGATAAATTGAATTTCGGCAGGCAATATGTTGTTGAAGAGAATCCTCCCGACACAGGTTTCGATGATTCTGTAATCACCTTTTTCGACAATCTCACTATCGGATTCCCTAATCTCATCATCAACTTTTACCTTGATTTTTGTCCTCAAACCTATAAATCCTGTTTGCAAAGCCATGATAGCTTCGTTTTTACTGGAGTAAACTTTGACCTTCTCCTCTTCTACGGTTTGCATATCCGTAATGTAGTAACAACCGAGAATCATATCGAATCTAGGCGTTACTATCGGCTCTCCGGAAGCAGGCTTAAGTAGATTTTTAGCTGAAAGCATAATGTTATCAGCTTCTTCGTCCGCTTTCTGACTTAGTGGAACGTGCACAGCCATTTGGTCGCCATCAAAGTCGGCATTGAAAGCTTGGCAAACCAGAGGATGGATCTGTATCGCTTTTCCTTCAATGAGGGTCGGCTTAAAAGCTTGAATTCCAAGCCTGTGCAACGTCGGGGCCCTGTTTAATAAAACATGTCTTTCTGCTGTAATTTCTTCGAGAATATCCCAGACTATCGGGTCCTTTTTCTCGATCATTTTTGTCGCATTTTTGACGTTGAAAACATGACCGTCCTTAATCAATCTTGCAACAACAAATGTCTTGAAAAGTTCTAAGGCCATAACCTTGGGAAGACCGCATTGCGAAAGTTTAAGGTTAGGTCCGACAACAATCACGCTTCGTCCCGAATAATCGACTCTTTTTCCCAAAAGGTTCTGTCTAAACCTACCCTGCTTACCGCGTAGAATATCCGAAAGACTTCTCAATTTTCTTTGATTTCCGGTTACGGCAGCCCTACCGCGGCGTGCACTATTATCAATTAGTGCGTCCACGGCTTCTTGTAGCATTCTTTTTTCATTTCTGCAGATAACCTCGGGAGCGCCCGCACCTATTAGTTTTTTCAACCTGTTATTTCTGTTTAGGACCCTTCTGTAAAGATCATTTAAATCTGAGGCTGCAAATCTACCGCCATCAAGTTGTACCATCGGTCTTAAATCCGGAGGGATAACGGGAATCCTGGTCAAAACAAGCCACTCGGGTGCGATTCCGGCCTGTTGCATTTCTTTAAACATTTTCAATCTTTTGAGGATTTTTTTCCTGTTAGCAACTACTTGTAATTCTATCTTTTCACTCATCTTCGCTATTTCCAACGATACATCGGTTGCCTTAAGAAGATTCAATATAGATTCGGCACCAATACCAACGCGCGCTATCTGTCCGTATTTCATAGAAATAGACGCATACTCGCCCTCACTAAGCACTTTCTTGACGAATAAACCATTGATTTCCGATTTAGAAGCCTTATATACAGCCTCTACTTTCTGAAGGGCAAGCGGGTTGTTTTTGATTTTTTCGTCTTTTTTTGCGTCTTCAAACTCCTTTTGGAGTTGTTCGAGAGCGGCGGTTTTTAGATTTTCATCAACTTCCAGCACAACATATGATGCGAAATAAACAACAGATTCAATATCCGAAATGCTGATATCCAAAATTGTACTAATGATTCCACCTGCTCCGCGCAAAAACCACACATGAGCAACCGGTACCACAAGGTCAATGTGCCCCATCCTTTCACGTCTAACCGAGCTGCGTGTGACTTCAACACCGCAACGGTCACATATAACACCCTTGTACCTGATTTTCTTATACTTTCCGCAATAGCACTCCCAGTCCTTTATCGGACCAAATACACGCTCGTCAAATAACCCGTCTCTCTCCGGTTTTTGCGTTCTGTAGTTTATTGTTTCCGGCTTGGTGATCTCGCCATATGACCATCTTGCAATATCATCGGGGCTGGCGACGCAAAGACGAATCATATCGAATTCCTTCAGCGATGTATCTTTTTGATTATTTTGAGTCGAATTCATTCTATTTTCCATCTTCGTCTCCTTCTACTGCTTCTTGCTCTATCGCTTCATCCTCTTGACCGGCGAAGATTTCCGTTAATTGCTCATCTTCCTTTTCTTCTTTTTCCTCCGGTTCAATTTCATCGTGTGAGCCTTGCTTCTTCTCTTCAGCCTTTCTGCTTGCGACCAATTTCTCAGCTTCACCGTACATCTTCGCTTCTCCAGACTTGGAATCAATCATCTCCACTGAGAGACCAAGGCTTTGCATTTCCCTAACAAGAACACTGAACGAGGCCGGTACGGATGGTTTCTCTATCTGTTCGCCTCTTATTATTGACTCATAAGCCTTAGCACGACCAACAACATCGTCAGATTTGATCGTCAACATTTCTTGAAGTATGTGAGCCGCCCCATACGCTTCAAGCGCCCACACTTCCATTTCTCCAAATCTTTGACCACCAAATTGAGCTTTTCCTCCAAGCGGTTGCTGCGTAACCATCGAGTATGGACCAACCGAGCGAGCGTGCATCTTGTCATCAACAAGGTGGGCAAGTTTCAATATATAAACTATCCCGACAGTCGCTCTGGACTCGAACGCTTCGCCTGTTTTACCATCGTACAGGGTCATTTTACCGTCTTGCGAACAACCTGCTTTTGCCAATTCTTCTTTTATTTTATCAACCGTAACACCATCAAAGATCGGTGTTGCAACTTTGTAACCTAATTTATGCGCTGCCAAGCCTAAGTGTGTCTCCAGTATCTGTCCAAGGTTCATTCTGGAAACAACGCCAAGTGGGTTGAGAATTATATCTACAGGAGTACCGTCTTCAAGATAAGGCATGTCTTCTTCGGGCAAAATAGTCGATATAACACCTTTGTTACCATGTCTTCCTGCAAGTTTGTCTCCTACCGAGATTTTTCTAAGTTGAGCTATCGAAACTTCTACCATCTGGCTCACTCCCTCAGATAACTCATCACCGGCTTCTTTGGAGAAAACTTTAACTTCTATAACTTTTCCTTTTTCGCCATGCGGCAATCTTAAAGATGAATCTTTCACATCTTTAGCTTTTTCACCAAAGATTGCACGCAAAAGTTTTTCTTCAACCGTTAATTCCGTTTCTCCTTTTGGCGTAATTTTCCCGACCAAAATATCACCGGCCTCAACTTCTGCACCCTGTCGGATAACACCGCTCTCATCCAAGTTGGATAAAGCATCTTCTCCAACATTCGGGATATCGCGAGTTATTGTTTCGGGTCCAAGTTTCGTGTCCCTCACTTCAATCGTATATTTTTCAATATGAATTGATGTCAGAGCATCTTCTTTGACCAATTTCTCGGAAATTATAATAGCGTCTTCATAGTTGCAACCGCGATAGCTCATAAAAGCGACCAGTAAATTTCTTCCCAAAGCCAATTCACCGGCTTCAACCGCCGCACCATTGGCGATAACATCGCCTTTTTTGACTTTTGTACCGGCGTCGATGTTTATTTTATAGTTTGTGCATGTCGCCTGATTTGATCTAACGAACTTCTCTAGTCTGTGAGTCCTGGATTTACCATCTTTGCCCTTAATTACAACTTTATCAGCTGATGCTTCCACGACTTCACCGTCAACTTCACTGGTGACTGCGTGACCACTTGAAATCGCTGCGTCACCCTCCATACCGGTGCCTACAACAGGGGCAACGGGTCTAACAAGCGGCACCGCTTGCCGTTGCATATTCGATCCCATATTCGCCCTAACAGCATCATCGTGTTCGATGAACGGAATCAGGGATGTCGTAATTGACGCAATCTGCTGAGGAGCAACATCAACATATTGAATTTCGCTAACTGAACCGATCGAGGGCTCACCGAATTTTCTGACCGGAACATTTTTACCGAGAATACAACCATCCTTATCTAATTTTGTCGAAGATGGCGCGATTATCGTTTTCTCCTCATCCGATGCATCTAAATGAACTATTTTGTTAGTTACTTTCGCCTTGGAGTTTTTGTGTTCTACAACCAAATAAGGAGTTTCAATAAATCCATAGTCATTGACTTTTCCATATGAAGCTAAATATCCTACCAAACCGATATTCGGACCTTCGGGCGTCTCGATAGGGCAAATTCTTCCGTAGTGAGATTGATGGACATCCCTAACCTCAAATCCCGCCCTTTCTCTAGAAAGACCACCCGGACCTGTCGCTGAGAGTGTCCTCTTGTGTTCCAATTCTGCCAAGGGGTTTGTCTGATTCATAAACTGCGACATCTGAGATGATGCAAAAAATTCCTGCAACACTGCGGCGATAGGACGTGAATTCACCAACTGTGCGGGAGTGGCGTTCATTGGCTCGACAACACTCATCCTATCCTTGATAATTCTTTCCATCCTTAAGAAACCGACTCTCAACCTTGATTGTACAAGCTCTCCGACGGCTCGTACTCTTCTGTTCTTAAGATGGTCAATATCATCATGTTCGCCCATCGGATCATTGTTTAATCTAATAATTTCTTTGATTATCTCGATTAAATCTTCCAGCCTCAGGATCCTTCCTTCAACATTGTCTTTGACGTCTAGATTCAATCTTCTGTTTGCCTTATATCTACCGACACGACCCAGATCGTATCGTTTTGGATTGAAAAATAATGCATCCAAAAAGACTTTTGCCGCTTCCGGAGTCGCCAGATCACCCGGTCGAATTCTTTTATAAACCTCAACTAACGCTGATTGCTGATCTTTTGCAGGATCCTTGGCAAGTGTTTGATCAATAAACTTCAAGTCAGTATCATCATCAACCGAAGAAAACAAATCCTTTATTTTTTCATTACTTGTCACACCAAGAGCTTTCAAGAAGGTAGTGACAGGGATTTTTCTTTTTCTATCAACTTTTACACTAATAACACCCTTATTCGATGTTTCAAATTCAAGCCACGCGCCTCTGTTAGGGATAAGCTTGGCACCGAAAAACTTTTTGCCTGCAATATCCTCTGAGACAAAAATGACTCCGTATGATCTAACTATCTGAGAAACAACGACTCTCTCTATTCCATTGACAATAAATGTTCCTCGATCTGTCATCACGGGAAAATCACCCAAAAATACTCTGGATGCTTTCTTTTTGTTGGTGATTTTATTAGATAAAATCACATCGCACATCAACGGTGCCTTGTAGGTCAAATTTTTGTTTCTGGCAGTGATTTCGTCAACCTTTGGCTGACCCAACTCATAGTCACCAAATTCCAGCGTCATCGCCTCGTTTGTAAAATCATCAACAGGACTAATTTCGTCCAAGAGCTCGCGGATCCCCTCTTTAAATAACCAATTGTAAGAACTTTTTTGTATATCGATCAGGTTTGGCAGCTCGACACGAACATGATCTTTAGTAAACTTAACTCTTTGCTTCGTCAAGAGATTAGGTTGATTTAGTGTTTTACTCATATCCTCCCCATAAATTTGCTACATATAATAAAAACCCGCATAAACAAAGGGCTGAAACCAACCCTTGGCTCCTCCTTACCCTACTCCCCGAGCTACTCAATCGTGACGTGATTGTAACCAATTTATTTACTTTTGTCAACTTTTCTGCTTCGACCCGACTGCAGATCACCTAATTTTATATTATTTATCCGAACTCTTTGTAGCGACTCCACTATGATTTCAGATTTCTCAAATGTTCGACGAATTTGCCGATTCATCCCTTGTTTAAGAACTATTCTAAATTCCGCCTTATTTCCGGATTGTGATTTCAAAAAAATTTTTGCCGGTCTTGTCTTCTTTGAATCGAGAATATGTCCACATACGAACAGCTTCATAGCATAAGCAAACGCTTCGGACGGATTCTTGGATTTTGTTCTCACGTTGACAATATATTCTTTTTCGTGATCGTAACTCGGGTGCATAATAAAATTCGCATAATCACCGTCGTTCGTGAGCAATATCAAACCCTCGGAGTCCTTATCAAGCCTGCCACAAATTATCAAATCTTTTTGCGAAAAATAATCAAGAACTATTTTTTCGCCCGACTGTCTAATTGTTGAGCAAACTACACCCAGCGGCTTATTAAAAACATAATAAACAAGAGATTTCGGCTTTATCTTGCACCCATCGACACTGACAGAAGACTTGTCTGGATCGACATTATCTGAAAGTTTTGCGATAACACCATCTATCAAAACCCTTCCTGACGTAATCAGTTCTTCGGATTTTCGCCGTGACGCGACACCTGCCAATGAAAGATATTTGTTAATTCTCATTTTTTTGCCCAACCACCCGATAAGCCGGGTTCTGTTTATGTAATCATCTATCTAAGCGTCAAGGCCTTTATACAGACTGAGCATCTTATTATATAAAGGTCCACTCAACTTGCACCAGAAAGGAGTTTTGCGCCTGCAAATCTTCCAATTTGCAGTTGTGAGCTCTTACCTCAACTCTTTTCACCCTTGCTCGCCTTGCGGCAAGCGGTATTGTTTCTGTGCCACTATCCCTGGGGTCACCCCCGTCCTAGTTTCCTAGGATATCATGCTCGATGGTGCCCGGACTTTCCTCCCCGTATAACGGAGTAATTACTTCAGATGGTTGGACGAGAAAATAATAGCACAAAGCGCTTCTCTTATCCAGAGTCCTGCTATAAATATTTACCTGTTAATGAACGATCGGATTTTTTGATATCATCAGGCGTTCCTTGCGCTATAATTTCACCGCCCTCAGACCCTCCGCTAGGTCCCATATCAATAACCCAATCAGAGTTTTTAATAACATCAATATTGTGTTCAATTACAAGAACACTGTTTCCACGACCAACAAGCTCGTGAAGAATGTTAAGCAGTTTTTTTACATCCTCAAAATGTAGTCCAGTTGTAGGCTCGTCCAAAATATACAACGTTTTTCCGGTCGAAGCTCTCGATAATTCCGTAGATAGTTTAATCCTTTGCGCCTCGCCGCCGGATAATGTAGTTGCGCTTTGCCCGAGCGGTAAATAGCCCAATCCTACTCTTTTAAGCACATCGAGCCGCGCCTTAATCTCCTCAATATCAGAGAAAAAATCACAAGCATCATTGACACTCATTCCCAAAATCGCCGCGACATTTTTATCTTTGTACATTATCTCCAGCGTCTCGCTGTTATATCTTTGCCCCGAACATTCTTCGCACTTTACATATGCATCAGGCATAAAGTACATTTCAACTTTAATAAAACCGTCGCCATGGCATGTCTCACACCTTCCGCCTTTTAGATTAAAACTAAACCTGCTCGCGTTATAGCCTCTCAAAATCGCATCGTTTGTCGCTGCAAAAAGCTCTCTTATCGGAGTGAAAAGCCCCGTATATGTAGCAAGATTGCTTCTGGGAGTTCTACCAATCGGCGACTGGTCAATTTTAATCAGCTTGTCGATATTTGAAATACCGGCAACACTCTCAATACCCTCCACTTTTGTAATCTCTTTTGTGCTTAATTTTTTGCCAACAGCTTCTGCAAGAATATCGAAAACGAGCGTCGATTTACCACAACCGGAAACTCCGGTCACGGTACAGAAAACACCAAGGGGGAAATCCACATCAATATTTTTCAGGTTGTTCAAATTTGCACCAGCGAGTTTAATAAACGCCGTTGGTTTTCTTTTTTCTTTTTTGACAAGCACATCATCCTTACCTGAAAGATATCTGCCTGTTATAGAACGATCGTTAGCTATTATTTGCTCCGGCGTGCCCTGCGCAATTATTTCCCCGCCTTGTTTGCCGGCACTGGGACCCATATCGATGATATAGTCGGATGCTTCCAACACAGCTTTATCATGCTCCACAATCAGTAGCGTATTTCCTTCGCTTTTCAATTTTTTAAAAGATTCTATAAGCTTCTTTGTGTCGTCGCTATGAAGACTAATCGTTGGTTCGTCAAGAACATAAAGGACGCCACTTAAAAAATTATCAAATTGCGCGCCAAGCCTGATTCTCTGGGCCTCGCCGCCGGACAATGTTTCACTTGATCTCGAAAGTGTTAAATAGCCAACGCCGACAGATATTAAATTATTTATTCTTCTATATAGTTCTCTTATTAATCCCCTCGCCTCTTCCGGAACATCATTCTTGATATCATCAAGTAATTCGATCAATTTAGAAGCTTCGATGTCGCTTATCTCGGCAATCGATTTGGACATAAATTTAACCGCAAGGGCAAAGTCATTCAACCTGCAGCCGTTGCATTTGTCGCAAACTTTTTCCTCCATATAATTTTCAATTTCTTGACGAAGATAATCTGAATCCGTTTCTCTGTATTTCCTTTCAAGTACGGATATGACCCCCTCGAATTCACCCTCACCGAATATAACAGCGTCAACATCTTTTTTCTTAAGCTGTCCAACGGGAACGTCGAGACTGAACCCTTTCGATTTCGCAAAAGACTCCAATGAGCGCATAAGCACTCCGCCTTGACCGGCAAGTCTCGTCCATGGTCTTATCGCCCCCTCGTTAAAAGTTAATTTTTTATTGGGGATCACTAACTCAGGAATAATTTCTTTGCTAACCCCTAAGCCTTGGCATTTTAGGCAAGCGCCGAACGGACTATTGAATGAAAATAGCCTAGGTTGAAGTACGGGGAAATATTTTTCGCATTTATCACAATATGGTTCTTTGGAAAATTTTTTTCTTTCTTCGGTTGAAAAAAGCCAAACAGCACTCCCCGACAAATCCAGTGCACGCTTAGAATATTTAAGAATTTCGTCTGTAAACTTATCTATTTCCCTGCCGGCATCGATTTCACCAACTAAAATCTCTATCGTATGCGGACTATCTTTGGCAAGCTTGATATCTTTGAGTTCGCTAACACTTATCTCTTTATTATCTATCAACACAGATAAAAACTTTGATCTTGAAAACCTGTTTATAACCTGTTGATGCGACCCAAAGACATTTTCAACGACCGGCGCATAAAACCTTATTTTTCGGTCGGCATAAATGTCGAAATTTCTCCTTATATATTCACAGATAATATCCGGAATTGTATTTTTGTCTCCGGAAAAAATTTTGGCTCCACAGTCCGGACAATATGGCTCGCCAAATCTAGCAAAAATCATCCTCAAATAATCGTAAGCTTCCGTGAGAGTACCAACTGTTGAGCGCGGTGACCTTGAGACACTTTTTTGATCTATCGAAATCGCGGGAGGGATATTTTCGATCGCATCCACATCGGGCTTTTCAAAGACACCAACAACTTGCTTTGCATAACTTGATAGATTATCAACATAACGACGTTGCCCTTCGGCAAAAATCGTATCAAAAGCAAGGGAGCTTTTTCCGCTACCCGATATACCACTGACGGTTGTTATCTTTTCTTTTTCTATCTCAACAGAAATATTTTTTAGGTTATGAGTGCGTGCGTTTATGACTTTGATATTCTTCATATAATTTTGAAAATTTTCTGTAGGGATTATAGCAACGAACGGCATAAAAATCAAGCATTGCGGCACTTTTGATTTTTCAGGTCTTTGTGCTAAAGTGCAATCAAGAATAATTGAAAGGAGAAAAACTATGAAGCAGCAAGTTGGCACTATTGTCGGCTCTAGCGTCCATTTAACTGGAACAATTAAAGATTCTAGCGATATTACAGTATTTGGAAGTGTCGAGGGCGAGGTTTCTTCGGACCAAAAAATTATTATTGAAGAATCGGCAAGAGTGAAGGGTCCCGTTAAAGCAAACGAAATTATTGTAAGCGGATTGGTAGTCGGAACAATAATTGCGACACAAAGACTTGAATTAAATCAAACAGGAACAATCAAGGGAAATATTGACACAAGCGAACTGTTGATTCATGCCGGTGCGTCTTTTATCGGCAAATGCAATATGCCGGACAAAAAAGATAAAATTTCATCTGAAGAAAAAGAGTCTTTTAGTGTAGAGGTTGAGACAGAGAGTGAAGAAACTGATGACCAAGATTCAAAAAAATAACTTTAGATGTACTATTTTATACTGGAAAACCCAAAAAATAACCCCGATAAATTATTTCTGGAAAAGCTACGCGAGCTTTCCAGACAGTTCGGTATTGCCAGTGAAATAAGCCAATCATCACCTGCGCGTTCAGCGGGAGAGTTAACACAGATAGCTCTGATGAAAAACTATTCCACTATAGTTGCGGTGGGATCGGAAAACCACATCAACAGGGTCGTGCGCGAAATAATGCGGGCGAAATCAAATCATACGTGCGCTCTGGGCATTGTCTGCATTCAAAGCTCCTCTATGCTTTCTGAGAAATGGGGATTTAGACGACCAGAGGACGCCGTAGAAACACTCAAACAGAGAAGGCTGTCACGATTTGACATAGGGTTTATCGAGCCGGATATATATTTTTTGACAAGCGCCAAAATTGAGCCGAAAGGTCCTATCAAACTCAGTATAAAAGTTGATCAGTGGAGTGCGGACGCCATAATTACAAGAGCGGAAATTTCCAGCAATCTTTACATATTATTGGAAAGACTGGTCAGAGAAAGATCCGTTATTAAGTCGGCACTTAATCTTCTAAGCGGAAAAGAAGGTGCCAGATACGAACACAGTATTTTTAAAGGCAAATCTGTTAAAATAGAAACCACACCGAGAACTTCAATATATGTCGGTACCGAGTCGGTCACTAAAACACCCGTTTCAATTTTTAGAAAACTAAGCGGCTTGAATATTATCGTTAAACGTGATAAAATTGTTTCTGAAAGTTGATTAAACTTTTGTTTAGGAGAATAAGCTATTAGGTACCCAAGGAATTTTCAGCAAAGTCCATCACACAGAATAAACGAAAACATTAGGTCTCCTTATGTTTTTGTTGTAGATTCTGATGGAACAGCTCTTGGAGAGATGCCTGTCTATAAAGGCATTGATATTGCCAGAGAGAGCGGGCTGGATCTTGTAGAAGTCGGTCCTAATGGTAAACCACCGGTTTGCAAAGTCATAGACTACGGCAAATTCAAATACGAACAAGAGAAAAGTCAGCAAAAGGGAAAAGTTAAAAACCGCGCTGGCGAAGTCAAAGAAGTCAGATTTTCAATAACAACCGAAGACCACGACTTTAGGACAAAGATTGAAAAAGCAAAAAGTTTTATTTCTAAAGGATATAAGCTTAAAGTGACGGTTGTCTTAAGCGGTAGGGAAAATATATATTCGGATAAGGCAATCGAACAATTGGATAGAATCAGGCAAATTCTCGAGATGGATTTCGACCAGAGGCCGTCGAGAATGGGAACAAGATTTAGCGCAATATTAGTAAAAGCAAAGAACAACGAAAAGGAAGGCGAAGATGCCAAAGCTTAAAACAAACAAAACCACAGCCAAGAGAATCAAAAAAATCACTTCAAATGGTAAGGTTATGCGAAGGAAAACCCTAGCGCAGCATTTAGTAAAAAGAAAAACAGCCAGAACAATCGGTGAATCGGGAAACGATATGCTGGTTTCAAAATCGGAAGCTAAAAAAATTAAAATGCTTCTTCCGTATAAATAATTAAGGACACGAAATGGCAAGAGTTAAAAGAGGTACGGTTTCTAGAAGAAAACACAAAAAAATCTTTGCGCAGACAAAGGGTTTTAAGCATGGCAGAAAAAATCTAGTAAAAGTTGCTAAACAGGCCTTGGTCAGAGCGGGCCAAAACGCTTACAGAGGCAGAAAACTCAAAAAAAGAAATTTTCGAGGTCTTTGGATAATTAGAATAAATGCAAAATGCAAAGAATTCGGCGTCCGCTACAGCAGATTCATCAAGGCCCTAAACGATTCGGACAAAAACCTAAACAGAAAAATGCTTGCCGAGATAGCCATGAAAGATCATGCGACTTTTGAAGCCATACTAAAAGACCTCAAGCTTATCAGCTAGCTCCTCTGTCTGAAGGCTCTATATAGAATAATTACGATACCGGCTGTAATAAAGCTATCGGCAATGTTAAACGATAGAAATCGGTCAAAATTAATAAAATCACTAATATATCCGTCAGCAACTCTATCGATAATATTACCGATTCCCCCGCCAATAATTAATGCAAACGGTAGCTCGTAATCCGACGGTATTTTATCGAGAACTAAAAAAAAGATCAGTGTAGCCGTGATCGCGAAAGTCGCTACAAGTTCCAAGCCTCCAAGACCAACCCCGAAAGCAACATTGTCATTTAAAACAACAAACCGCGCAAAGTATTTTTGCACTATCGCCTTGCTGATTACGTCCAATATAGCGACAAGAAACGCGATCAAAAAATAGCTTACTTTGCGTGAGTAACGCACGTTTTTGCAGCCAAATACGCCTTAAGCCGACCGGATTCAATGTCAGAGCCGCAGACCTCACATTTGCCGTATTTATTGTTTTCGATTCGCTCAAGAGCATCTTTGAGTTCGTCTAATTCTTTCTCAGCATTTTTTGCCAAAGCAAGCTTCTCTTCAAAAACCTCAAATTCCTGGACATTCTCGTCATCAGAACTACCCATCTCGGAATATTTTTTATACCCTGATAACTCGCCTTCCAGCTCTGAAATCCTTAACTCGATTGCTTTTTTCTGGGACTCTACAAATTCTTCATTTTTCATTTTCACCTCAAGTTGATTCTATCTGGAGTGTTTATATTGTCAACAATTTGTGGTAATTTCGCCTAGTGGAATCTAATCGGGTCGTGTAGCTCAGTTGGTTAGAGCGTCTGATTCACATTCAGAAGGCCGCTGGTTCGAGTCCAGCCACGACCACCACCCTTCGCCCGCCTGCATAAGCTGTTGCTTAAGCAACTGCGGGCAGGCCAAAATCGGCTAGTGGGTTAAGATTATTGAAGAAAGACGGAATTTCGCAAATTGCCGCAAACAATAAAAATTGGTAGAATCTTAGAATATGGAAAAACAAGAGCCACAAGAAAAAGAAAAAACCGAAGAAAAACTCACCACATCCCAACAAAAAAGTGTTTTTGTGGGTGTGTTAGTGGGTATTTTTGATTTTGTAAAAACCGTAGTCACAATAGTAGTTTTGGCAATAGTGATAAGGGTTTTTGTAATCCAGCCATATATTGTCGAGGGGCAATCCATGGAGCAGTCATTTCAAAATAACGACTATCTAATCACGGAGAAAATATCATTTCGATTCAGAGAACCCCAAAGAGGAGAGGTCATAATATTTCATCCGCCCGACAATCCAAGTGTTAACTATATAAAGAGGATTGTCGGCCTTCCCGAGGATAAAATTGAGGTAAAAGATGGAAGCGTTTATGTAAACGACAAAAAAATCTACGAGACATATTTAAAATCCAACGAAGAGACCCTAAGTCCCAAAGACAACGATTATGTTTATATGCTAAAAGATGATGAGTATTTTGTTTTCGGCGACAATCGCAATCACTCAAGAGACTCCCGCGAGATCGGTGCCATTCCGGAGGAAAATATTGTAAGTCGTGTCTGGTTTAGATTATTGCCGATCAATAACCTTAAAGCCTTTGCGGCTGTGGACTATAACATCAACTAGAGCTAAGTTCTTTTACGATTTCACGAACAAGAACATTTATGTTTTGTCTCGTTTGAGCGGAGACCGCAATCGATTTTTGTTTATTTAAAAATGAAAATCTAAACAGGTTGTATATTTCGTCTGTTGTCTGATTTTTGAGTAAATCAATTTTGTTTATAACCAAAATAAGTTTTTTGCGATTCCTGAGCGCCAATTGCGCCAAATGTGCATCCTGTCGAGTTAAACCTTCCGCACTATCAACAACCAAAAGTGCCAGATCACAATCTAAGATTGAAAATATCGAACGCATAACACTATATCTCTCAAGCGTTTTTTCAATTCGACCACGGCGGCGTAAGCCCGCCGTGTCTATAATTTCAAAGCTTTCTTGTTTGTCGGCGAGAGAAATTTCAACCTTTATAGAATCGCGCGTAGTCCCGGGGATATCGCTAACGATCGCTATATCCTTGTCGCAGATTGCATTCAATAGACTTGATTTGCCAACATTCGGTCGGCCGATAATCGCAACTCTCTTCAGTTTTCGGTCTAATTGCTGAGTAATTTTGAAATCTTTCGTTATCGAGTCCAGAAGTTCCCAACTTTTTCGTCCGCTAATAGCCGACAGGCAGATTGATTCATCAAAACCAAGCCGAGCAAACTCTCCACTTATGGCATCTCGGCGCGGATCGTCCGCTTTATTACAAACCAAAATAACTCTTTTTGAATATTTTCGAGCCAGTGCCGCGATTTGCTCATCCTGCGGTACCAGCCCATTTTTCATATCAACGACCAGAAGCACAACATCTGACTCCTC
Source organism: uncultured Candidatus Saccharibacteria bacterium (assembly GCA_964540855.1). Taxonomy (GTDB): domain Bacteria; phylum Patescibacteriota; class UBA1384; order UBA1384; family DTJR01; genus CAZIOI01. The sequence continues at coordinate 248 of CAZIOI010000003.1, read as the reverse complement.
GATACTCTTGGCTATTTGGTCTTGAGCCTTTTTTTCAATAGTGGCTTCATCAAACCCGTAAAAATCAACTATTAGTCCTGCCGTATCAATCAACACGAAATCTTTATTTTCCCAGCTTATGCGTTCTACAACACGATCACGGGTCGTACCGGCCGTGGGATCAACGATAGCCATGCGACGGCCAACAAGTCTGTTAAACAGTGTTGATTTGCCAACATTTGGCCTTCCTATTATTGAAACTATGGGTA
>CAZIOI010000002.1:0-44362 GCA_964540855.1 uncultured Candidatus Saccharibacteria bacterium | reverse complement strand
TGCGGCGGGTCGGAGGATAAATCAACCGATATTATATCTATTCTGACTACGCTTTTAGGGTATCTGATCTGGAGGGATTTGGCAAGATTTAGAAGCTTTTTGGTTTTGTAATAATTGACCATCTCGTAGCCGGCACCAAAGCGGTCGGTTGACTTTGTTTTGACCTCGATCAAAACGATAACTTTACATTTTTGCGCCAAAATATCGATTTCGCCGATTTTGTTGGTCAGATTTCTTGAGATTATTTTATAACCGCGTTTTCTAAGGAAATTTGCCGCTAAATCTTCCCCGGTGTTGCCGGTTTGTTTTTTGAAGTACGCCATTTTAATCTCATTATACTAAAAACAGCCCACGTGGGGCTGTTTTTAGTTTTAACTCTCAACTGGTTTATTTGTCGGATTTTTTCTCTGCTTTATCGGTTTTTTGAGATTCTGCCGGTTTTTTGTCCTTTGTTTCGGTACTGTCATCGTCTTTAGCGTCTTCGGTAGTTTCTTCTTCGGCTTTGTCGGCTTCTTTTTCTTCGGTCGCGTCTGTAGCTGTCTCCTCGGTCTCGTCTGTTTCGCCGGTTTTTTCGTCCTCATCAACGATTACGTCTTCCCAGATAGCTAGATCTTCTTTTTCTTTTTTTAATCTGCGTGCGGCTTTTCCGATCAAACCTCTGACGTAGTACAATTTTGCGCGCCTAACCTTGGCAGAGCGAACTTTTTCGATCTTGGTAATAACCGGTGAGTGAAGGGGAAACAGCTTTTCGACTCCGACACCGGAGGCGATTCTGCGCACGGTAAACGTCCCGTTGATGCCGTTGCCGTGCTGAGCTTTGATAACAAGACCTTCAAAAACCTGAATTCTTTCTTTGTTGCCCTCGCGGATTTTCTGATGGACGCGAACACGATCACCCGGGTTGATGTCGGGGATATTCTTTTTCAGCTGATAATGTTTGTGGGTAAATGTTGAATCCATAATATTAAAACAAAATTAAAAAGGTGTAATTTTGGATTATTTTTTCTTTTTTGCGACTTCCTTTTTTTCAGCCACGATCTTGGTCTTAACCTGAGATTTTTCGGTTGACTTTTTGGCTACCGGTTTTTCCTTTGGCTCCACAGAAACAATCTGCTTGGTCTTGGTATTGCCTGTAAAATTGGTATAACGAACTTTTTTAAACCTTACGATTCCATCTCGAATGGCAAATAACGTATCATCGCCGCCGCGTTTGACACCTTCGCCGTTTAGATAAGAAGTGCCTCTCTGGCGAATGATGATTTGGCCGCATTTAATCGCTGAGCCACCATAAATTTTAACGCCTAAGCGCTTGCTTTCGGAATCTCTACCTAATTTTGTCGTACCTTTTGCTTTTGTATGTGCCATGGTTATAAACCGGATAAAAAACAAACAACTGGCGCAGATTTGACCAGCAAGAAGAATTTTAGCAAAAAAAGGATTGACTTTCAAGGGGGCAAGTTGTATCATCTCTCGATGCCTTTAACAGGGAATCAACAACCCCCGAGCCTTTGCGCGAAGGGGAGTATCTTGACGTAAGGGGGTAGCCGTGACGAGACTCTCGGAGCGATTGATGCAGCAGCTGAAGGCCAAAAAGCCCGAGGCCATGTCTTTAGTCAAGGGGGCCATTCTTAAGCGGTTGAAGTGGCTCCTTGATGAAAACCAGTTAGCTGCCGCTGTTGCAGTTGGCGGCTGGTTGGACAGGTTTGTTAGCAGACACTTTGAGGTTTGCTTTGCCATCTGTCCAAGCAGACGGAGGCAGCGCTGTGTTGGTGACCGGGCGAATGATGTTACCGCCAAGGTCCGGTTCAATCGCCGGCGTTGGCTCAAGATCCCCGTTGAGCTGCATACCCTCGGCAGTTACCAGGAAGTATCTAATGTTCTGCGAGAGGCGGCCAGCTGGGAGCTTTATCATTTTCTCGCTGAGGACTGCGAGATCATCGATGGCGTGGCTTACCTTCGGGAGGAGCTTGAGGATGTGTTCAGGCACTACCTCAAGCTTGCTCGAGAGGCAGCGGAGATGGCGGAGGGGCGTGTTAGCGACGGTGAGGAGACTCCCCGTTGGATCGTTGAGGGGCGCGCCGGAGTGGACCAGACGTTTGAGAGGGTTGGTCGTGGTCGAGGGCAATTGCGCAAGTAAACCCCCAAGCCAGCGCGCGAAGGGGAGTATCTTGACAGATGATGGGAGACAGTTACGTGGAGAACAGGGAGATCAGGTTTTCGGCCGGTCTGCGGAAGATGGCGGAGGAGGGGCGGTTTGGGGTTATCGCCACGATCAAGGCCGCGGTGATGGATGCTGTCCGGTGGCTGCAGGGTGAGCGTGACGTTGCAGCTGCCGAGGGCAGCTGGCTGGAGCAGTGGGTTGCGGCCGCCCTCAACCTCGACCTCGTGCTCGGGGCAGATGAGGAAGGGGGCAGGTTCGTTTTCGTACGCGTCACGATTGGCGACGGGACTCCGTTGCCGGTGGGGTCGCCAAGCCGTTTCAAGAATGGCGACTGGCGGCAGATGTTGAAGGTCGCCTCCGGCACGGCTGACGACATCTCGGGCGAGCTCACACGCGACTTCGTTGTCGTGGGCGAGCTCGTCAAGTTGCCCTGCGAGATTACGCAGAGCGACATGGCGAGGGCTCTTTCGTTGTTCACAGAGCTGTTGTGGGCGGCCAAGTCCGCGGGGCTGGCTGCGGAGAATTGGGCAAACAGCTTGTTTGATGCTGTTCGCCAACACTTCGACAAGCCACGCAGTGAATCGGCGGCCGACAAGGTCGCTAAGAGGATGTTCGAGTAGTTTTGTTTTCCCGTCCAGCCCATCAGGCCCCGCCATACGACGAGTATGGCGGGGCCTTTTGCGTTTTTGTCCCCAAATGCTATGTTCTAAATAAGAGGAAGTAGTGAATAACGTATAACGTAAAACGAAAAATGTATAACCACAACGTAAAATTAAAAATTAAATCTTAAAAATCAAAATGTTAATGAAAAGTGTAAAAAGAACGATGCGAAGAGATTGCCGCGCTCACTTCGCCCCATTACACTTAAGGCTTCACGGGGCTACGCTCGCTCGCAATGACAATACCAAGATTCCTGAACCCCACTTCGCCAAGCCTGCCTGCCGGTAGGCAGGGCTACGCGGGACACAGCAAGTCAGGAATGACAAAGAAAATAATTTAAAAAAATGGAAAATAAGGATTTTGTACATCTGCATGTCCACTCCCACTACTCGCTTTTGGATGGTCTTGGAACCCCAAAGGCTTTGGTTAAACGCGCCAAAGAAATGGGCATGCAAGCCTTGGCGCTAACCGATCATGGAGCAATGTACGGCGCAATAGAATTTTACAAGGCGGCTCGCGAGGAGGGCATTAAACCTTTGGTGGGTGTTGAGATATACGTTGCGCCGAGGAAATTGACGGACAAAGTTTCAAAACTTGATTCAAGCCCGTACCATTTGATACTGATTGCCAAAAATGTCGAAGGATATCGCAATCTAATGAAACTCGACAGTATTGCGCATCTCGAGGGTTTCTATTATAAGCCGCGCGTTGATAAAGAAATTCTCAAAAAGTATTCCAAAGGCATCATTGCGACTTCGGCGTGCCTTGCCGGAGAGATTTCAAAACAGCTTTTAAATAACGAAATCGATGGCGCAAAAAAAATTCTTGGTGAATATCAAGAAATATTTGGCAAAGACGACTTTTATCTCGAGCTTCAAGACCACGAGCAAATTCCGGAGCAGGCAATTGTAAACGAACGGATGATTAAGCTCTCGCGCGAGACCGGTACCAAGCTGATCGTAGCGTGCGACACGCATTACGTAAAAAAAGAGGATCGTGATGCTCACGATGTGTTGATTTGCGTTCAGACAGGCAAACTGGTCGAAGACAAAAACAGAATGACTTACAACGGCGATTTTTCATTGCGCGATCCGCAGGATTTGGCGAAGGTGTTTAAAGAAGTGCCAGAGGCGCTGACTAACACAAAAGAGATTGCCGATAAATGCGACCTCGAAATACCATTTGAAACAAACTTGCTGCCGACTTTTCCACTACCCAAGGGTAAAACAGATGCCGAGTATCTCAAAGATTTGTGCCGAAACGGGATAAAAGATCGTTACCCGAACGCGTCTGCCGAAGAGCTCAAAAAAATAAACGAACGTCTTGAATATGAATTGTCGGTAATTTGCAGTATGGGTTTCTCGAGTTATTTTCTGATTGTCTCCGACTATGTCAGTTGGGCGAAGCAGCAAGGGATCATGGTCGGTCCGGGTCGCGGTAGCGCGGCGGGATCGTTGGTGGCGTATTTAACGCATATCGCCGATGCCGACCCTCTAAAGTATAGTCTGCTTTTTGAGAGATTTTTGAATCCCGATCGCCATGAAATGCCTGATATCGACCTTGATTTTGCCGATCACCGCCGCAGCGAGGTTTTGGATTATATTGTGCAAAAATATGGCGAGCAACGGGTTGCCGGCATTATTACTTTTGGAACAATGGCGGCGCGAGCTGCTGTGCGCGATGTCGGCCGTGTGCTCGGTTATCCTTATGCCGAGGTGGACGCGATTTCCAAGATCGTGCCGCCGCCGGTGCAAGGCAAACACATTCCGCTGGAAAAATCGGTCAAGGACTCGGCTGAACTCAAAGAAGTTTACCAAAAAGATCCTCGTGCCAAGCGACTAATGGATATGGCGATACAGCTCGAAGGGACGGTGCGCCACGCCTCCCAGCACGCTAGCGCTTTTGTTATTACCAAGGACGAGTTGACCTGTTATGTGCCACTGCAGCAGGCGCAAAAAGAGGGTGTCAAACAGGTGACACAGTATTCGATGTATCCGGTGGCGGAGCTGGGACTGTTAAAGATGGACTTCTTGGGGCTAGCAAACCTTACGACCATTGAGCGCGCGCTGGAAATTATCGAGGCGGTGGACGGCAAAAAGATAGATATTTTCAACCTTCCGTTGGACGACCAAAAAACATTCAAGTTATTGGGCGACGGAAGGACAACGGGAGTGTTTCAGCTGGAGTCCGCCGGTATGAAGCGCTATATCAAAGAGCTCAAGCCGACCACGCTCGATGATGTGGCTGTCATGGTGGCGCTTTACAGGCCGGGTCCGATGCAATTTATCGACACGTTTATTGCTCGTAAAAACGGTCGCGAGGCGATAGAATATCCGCACGAAATGACCAAAAAAGCTCTCGAAGTTACCTACGGTATTCCGGTTTATCAGGAGCAAGTTATGCAGATCTCCCGCGATATGGCCGGTTTTACCGGCGGCGAGGCTGACAAGCTTAGAAAAGCGATGGGTAAAAAAATTGCCGAGCTGATGGCCGAGATGAAAGAAAAATTTATCAAGGGCGCGCAAAAAAACGGGGTCAGCGAATCGGACGGCAAAAAAGTTTTCTCGATGCTTCAAGATTTTGCGGCCTATGGGTTTAACAAGTCGCACGCGGTTTGTTATGCCATGATCGCTTACCAGACGGCGTATCTCAAGGCGAATCATCCGCAGTGCTTTATGGCGGCGCTTTTGACTAACGATTTGGACGATATTGATAGGATTTCGATCGAGATTGACGAATGCAATAAGATGGGTATCAATGTTTTGCCGCCCGATGTCAACGAAAGCTTTGTCGATTTTGGCGTGGTCAAGGAGACGGGCGATATTCGCTTTGGTCTTGCGGCGATCAAAAATATAGGCACAAATCCGGCGCGAGTGATTGTTCGCGAGCGCAAAAAAAACGGTCCGTACAAGAGTTTTGAAGATTTTATTGACCGGCTTAGCAAAACGGATGTCGAAGAGACGGTAGATCAGGCTGATGCCGCCAAGACCACTCGATCGGTGTTAAACAAAAAGATTTTGGAGGCCTTGGCAAAATCCGGCGCGCTGGATTCGCTGATTGAGCGAAACCAAGTATTAGAAGGTATGGAAACGATCACCAAGAGGATTCAGGATACGACCAAGCAGATAAAATCCTCGCAAATCGGATTGTTCGGTGAGGTTCTCTCGGGCGATATCGAAATCGGCAAGCTCGATCTGCCAGAGGTCAAACCGGCCGAGCAGGCTGATAAACTTGTTTGGGAAAAGGAACTACTGGGAATTTATATCAGCGAGCATCCGCTCAAAGAAAACGGCGCGAAACTCAAGATGGCGGTCAGCCATTCTCTGACGGACCTTAATTTGTCGATGGACGGCAAAAAAGTCAAAGTCGGTGGAATTATTCAGGCGATAAAAAAGATCAATACAAAATCCGGCGCCGCCATGGCATTTGCGACTATAGAAGACCTCTCCGGTAAATCGGAGGTGCTTATTTTTCCGAAAACCCTAGAGGCTGAAGCAGACCTTTGGGTGGCGGATAATATTGTGCTTGTCACCGGCAAGATTTCGACAAAAGACGGGGAGGTCAAGGTATTGGCCGAGCGAACGGAAAAGTTTGATCCGGCGAAAATTGCTGCGCCGGAATTTGCCTCTGTCAATACAAAATTTGCCTCTAGTCACGTTGTAACCGTTGACCCAGTAGAAGACAAAATTGTTGAAATTGACCTTACCGAAGAATCGGAGACAAAAAATATAACCGACAAACTGAAACATGCCTTTGAAAAAGGGCAGTTTGCGCTCAAAGATGATGGGACGGTTTATGTTATTTTGCCCAAAACGACTAAAAAGGACAAAATTTTAAAATTAAAAGAAATTGTTGAACGCTTTTCGGGCGAAAGTCTGTTGGTTCTCGCATATAAACAAAATGGCGATTTCAAGTTTGCCAAGACGAGGTCAAAAGTGGACTTGACAGATGAGTTCGAACAGGAACTGAAGAAAACCTTCGCTAACGAATAATGTATAACCACAATTCAAAATTAATAATTACTAAGTAAGAATTGTAAGTCAAAAGACACTAAGTTTAAAATAAATATTGTCGCGAAGCGACACCATAGTTATACGCTATACGTTTTACGTTATACATTAACAACGATTGTCGCGAAGCGACACCATAGTTATACGCTATACGTTTTTAGTTATACATTAACAACGATTTTACCCTGTAACGCATCTATTGCATTTTTTAAAAAAAGTAATATTATGAACCCAGTCGTATTTGTACGAACCTTGAAATGGTGGATGATCTGGGAAAGGAGGGTTGATTGATGTTGGCAGACACACCGCCGTGCTAGATGTGACAATCTAGTCGTCTCGTCAGACCCGGGCGGCCTTAGGCCGGCCGGTAAACGGCTGTCTCCGCGAGGAGATGGCGGCGGTTACTCGAACGGTATTCCTTCTCCCAAGGAGGACGAGTTCGGGTCTTGCCTGTTCCGGCTGTTCTGATGTTGCTTTGCGGAGACAAATTGCCGCCTATTGATGGCGGCCAAGGTTTTCTGCTGTTTGATGTAAGGGCTTCACAAGGCAGATTCGGTGTGACTTCACTAGTCTGCGGTATGTGGGGACTCCGAACGGGGGACGTATCATCTTTCTCGAGACCGACTCCAGCCAGATGTGTAAGAGAAGGAGTCGGATCTCGTGGGACGTTAGTGGCCGATCGCCCTGTAGGGGCGATCAGGAGTGCAAACAGTGCGTTCAAGTGGCGACGCTCGGTCATGTAGCTACACTCTGGCGACCTTGCTGGAGTCTCGTGCTTCGGCCGGGCGTTCGATCAGTCGTCGTGGAGTCGTACGGACGGGCGTTGGGCCACCTGCGACGATGATGAGGGCTGGATTGCACTTTGCATCGCACTACCGGCCCAACGCCCATCTGACGGAATCCCGCCTGAGACTCCGTTCTCTGAGGGGAGCGCGGACGAGACGGGTTACCAGATCCCCTCGCGCCCGCCAGGAGGCGGGCCGGAAGGACGACCGAATGAAATCTGACGTCGGGGAGGCGACCTTGCAGGTCGCCTAATCGAACCGGAGCCAAGGGAAGTACCCCCGACCACGGGTCGGGGGCGCACCCTGCCGACAGCGGGATGATGACGGGAAGCCCCCGTAGCCGCTGGAAGGCAGTTTTTCATCAACCCCGCCCGAGTCACCTTCGGGCGGGACGCGATCATCTTTGGGCACACAGGCCCAAGGGGGTGGACAGGGTTCGCGCCTTTGTCCACCTCCGACATTCATCCACCCATATTACTCCGGGGTCCCGCCTAGCGGGACCCAACCAAAGGCCACGTCTCCACTCGGAGCTCCGTGGCCTTCGCTGTTTTATAGAGTAAACATAGAAATTTTAGGATTTATGGTTTTTAAACTTAAAAAAGTCGCGCTAGCGACACATGGTATGAAGCGTGTCGAAAATGCTTAAAACTAACAATAACCAAGAAACAATGACCAAACAAACTTCAATATTCAAATATACAAACAAACGCTTATTATTTTTTGTTTGATTATTGAGATTTGTTATTTGTTTGGAGCTTGCTTTCTTGTTGGTTGTTTCTTTATTAACTAAAGCGAAGCCCGAATAAGATAAGATTCCTGTTTTCACAGGAATGTCAATAAAAGAATATGATGCGAGATTGCCACACTCACTTCGCCAGTGGCTGCGCGGGTTCGCAATGACCCCACTTCGCCAAGCCTGCCTGCCGGTAGGCAGGGCTACGCAGGGCACAGCAAGTCAGGAATGACTAAACTTAGTGTCTTTTGACTTACAATTCTTACTTAGTACTTAATAATTTTGAATTGTGGTTATACGTTTTTCGTTTTTAATTTTGCGTTAACTTCCGCACCCGTTCCGGTCTTCGGTGCAGTGCCAGTTATTGACAACTTCGACAATATCATAGCTTCCAACAGTAGTTTTGCCGGCGGCTGTCTTATAATCGGCGTCTGATTCACCCCAGCGATACAGGAGCGCGTTTATATCCATCGAATTAGTAATTCCGTCGTCGGTTGCATCCCCGGCAATAGCGGGCTTGTCAGGCACTTCCGGAGTATTGTCTGCCGCCCAACTCGGACCGGCGGGGATGGTCGAAGAAAAGCTGTCGGCGGTCGGCTGATTTTTATATATTCCAAAACCCAATAGACCACAGCCAACAAAAACCGCCACTGCTATAACGAATGTGAATTGTACTATTTTTCTATTCATAAGACTTTTACATGGATACTTGCGCCCTCGTGAGTCGGAAAACTGTGGACCTCTAGGATCGCCTTCTTTATATTATCCGCTTTTTTAATAGTTACAAATCTCAGCTGGGGTGTTTCAAAACTCTCGATATCGGCAATTTCTTCAGTAAATTGATGCAGCAAGAGCGTTGGTATTTTGCCCAGACATATTCTCGGCCTACCGGCGCAAATCGCGGTTTGATCACTTTTGGAGGGCTTTTTTGCCGAAATGGAGAAGTCAAGCGATTTTATGTGGAGTTTTGATGCTTGAGATATAAAATTTGCAAATATCTTCTCGGCAATTTTTATTTCTCGGTCGTCACTTTTTGCGTTTTTTTGCGATTCAAGGGTTTTAGCCAATTTTACAAGGCGGTTTGCAATCTCGGTCTCAACTTTGGCGCGCTCAATGCGCGAATATATCGAAAGAGGTGAAAACTTAATTTTTTCAACTGGTTTGGATGGTTTTTTAATCTGAGGTATTGGGCTAGTCTTGGCTCGCGAGACGGCGGGATGGGTCACGGGCTCGGTTAATTGTACGATTCTCGGCTTGCTGATTGGTTCAGGCTGCCGGATCGGAGCCGGCGCGGTTTTGGCCGGCTTCGGTGTTTTTGGTTTTGGTGCAATAGACACGGGGGATTTTTTTTCTGTGATTATGGGAACTATTTTGGTGCTCTCATTTTTTTTGGGTTCGGGCGTCTCCTCGAGGGGGATTTTGATCGTTTCAGCTGATTTTTCGTGCGCCACAAATTTGACCGGAATTTCTTCATCTTGTACTTGCGCATTGTCCGGTTCGGAGGGTTTGGTGACGCTAATACTTATTTTTTCGCTTGAATTCTCCGATTTTGTTTCGTCCGGTTGAGCGGGCTCGATCCCCTTGAATTTTGTCGAATCGGGTTTACCCATCAGCAGGCTTTTAAACTGCTCGGCGGCAATGAACCTAATCGCTTCCTGCTCGAGTATAATTTTTGTTTTTTGCTCTCGAACGGTTTTGACCGTTCGACTAGCGCGAGTCTTGATTGCAAATGTTCCAAAATGAGCTATTTTAATGCGCGATTTGGATTTGAGCTCATAAGCAATAATAGACTCCAGCTTTAAAATAAGCATTTTCGATTTAACCAGAGAAATGTCCAGCTCTTTCGATAAGTCTCTTGCTATTTGGTCGCGTAGAACGATGTTTTTGCTCATTAATAAAAGATTAGCAGAAACTTGATAGAATCGCATTTTTACAAATGACGTTTGAGCAAATAAGTTCTAAACACTAAATCACAAATATCGTCGCGAAGCGACACCATAGTTATACGTTTTTCGTTTTACGTTATACATTAGTTTATTGTGGTTTTACGTTTTACCTTTTTCGTTATACGTTGGTTTGGCTTTGACTATCTCGTTCCTTTGTGCAATTTTGAATTTAAGTATAAAGTCAAAGATGCAAAGTTTTTGAGGATTTTTATGACCCTATATCGCAAATATCGCCCCCAAACATTTCAGGAAGTAGTCGGTCAAGAGCACGTCACGACTACACTGAGAAACGCCCTAAAGCTCGATCGAGTTTCGCATGCTTATTTGTTTACCGGTCCCAGAGGGGTAGGCAAGACGAGTATCGCCAGAATCCTAGCCAAAGCGGTCAACTGTCTGGACGAAAAAATCGATGCGGGCGACCGGCCGTGCGGCAAGTGCGTCAGTTGCAAAGCCATAGAACAAGGTCACTTTATTGATTTGATCGAGATTGACGCCGCCTCAAACAGGAGTGTTGAAGATATTCGCGAGCTTAGAGAAAAGATTGGTTTTTCGCCGAGCGTTGGCAGGAAGAAAGTCTATATTATTGACGAAGTACATATGCTGACGCGCGAGGCGTTTAATGCGCTGTTAAAAACCCTCGAGGAACCGCCCGCGCACAGTATTTTTGTTTTTGCGACAACCGAAATCCACAAAGTGCCGGAGACGATAATTTCGCGTTGTCAAAAATTCGATTTTCGCTTTGGCGACGAGGTGATGATCAAAGAAAATTTAAAGGTAATCGCAGCTGCAGAAAAGGTCAAAGTCGATGATGAACTTCTGGAGCTTGTTTTTAGAGCCAGCGGAGGGTCGTTTCGCGATGCGCAGTCGATTTTCGATCAATTGTTAGGTCATCTAAAGGAGAAGGATTTTTCGCTCGCAAAAGCGCGAAAAATCCTAAACCTCACACACCAAGAAGAGGTCGATAATTTTCTGGATTTTTTGGAGAACAAAAAACTAAACGAGGCATTGGATTTTTTGCGCGAATTATCTGAAAAAGGAACAAATTTTGAACAATTTTTAAACAATGTCATTTCAAGATTGAGAGAGCAGGCGATCGCTCAGGTGGCTCATGGCGAAAGCGCTCGCGAAACGGTTTTTTGCATCAGGATTTTTTTGCGGGCAGTTGGCGATTCGAAACTTTCGAGTCTTGAGGTTCTGCCGCTTGAAATGGCCGCGATCGAGATAGTGGATAGAAGCGAAATATCTTCTACTCGACCGGAAATGTACAAGGTGTCACCGACACCAAAGACAACCGGTACTAAAAAGCCCGAGGAAGCCGACGATCGCGAAGAGCCGAAACAGCCTGCAGCGAAGAAATTCAAGGTGCTGTCGAGTGAAGCCAAAATTGCCATACTGGAGCTTGTAGGGCAAAAAAATAAACCCTTAGCTATTCTTCTGGGTAGCGCGATTTGGTCGATGGACGGTGAAAATCTTGTGATCTCGGTTGAATATCCGTTTCATAAAGATACAATCACCAGTAAGAATAATTATCGACTGATATGCGAAAATGTTGACTCGGTTCTGGATAAACCTAAAAAAGTCGAATGTGTCATTGCAAAACAAGCCGACATGGAAGCGGATATAGGTGAAATTTTTGAGTTGGCGTAATCGGTAAACAAATGGCTATACAAACCAAGGCAAACGAGCTTACCAAATTGCCGCCTCAAAATGTCGAGGCGGAGCAGTCTGTTTTGGGCGCACTACTTATAGACAAGGAATCTGTATTCAAGATTTCAAATATCTTGCAACCGGAGGATTTTTATCGCGATGATCATAAAGAAATTTACAGGTCCATTTTAGCCTTAAACGAAAAAAGAACGCCGGTTGATCTCGTCACTTTGACCGAGGAATTGCGTCAAACTAAAAAGCTTGATGTAGCCGGTGGGGCGGTTTATTTGACCACTCTTGCGAATCAGGTATTATCAGCCGCCCACATTATTGAACATGCCGAAATTGTCAGCCAAAAATCCGTTTTGCGCCGGTTGATAAAAACAGCCACCAGAATTATCGAGGATAGCTACGACGAAAAAGGCGATGTTGGCGGAATAATCGACAAATCGGAACAGGCGCTTTTTTCGGTTTCGGAAAGATTTGTGACAAATGATTTTTTGCCAATCAAAGACGTTTTGGCGGAAACATTTGAAAGAATAAACGAGCTTCACGAAAATAAAGGACAGCTTCGCGGTGTCACGTCCGGATTTCGGGATCTCGATAATCTGTTAGCCGGCTTTCAAAAGTCCGATCTGGTTATCCTGGCCGCCAGACCATCTATGGGTAAAACGTCATTGGCACTAAACGTTGCTCTAAATTGCGCCCGCGATGCAAAAGTGCCGGTCGGTATTTTTTCTCTGGAAATGAGCCGAGATCAACTGGTAGATTCACTATTAACTATTGAAGCGGGAATAGATTCTTGGAGGTTGAGAACGGGAAATTTACGGGAAGATGATTTTTCAAAAATCAATTACGCGATGGGCGTGTTGAGCGAATCACCGATATATATTGATGATAGCCCCTTGATGACTGTGATGGATATCAGGGCGAAAGCAAGGCGTTTGCAGGCGGAAAACGGCTTGGGGATAGTTATCGTTGACTATCTGCAGCTAATTGATTCAAAAAATTCCGGTGGTGATTCCAATAGGGTGCAAGAGGTTTCGGAGATATCGCGCGGTTTGAAAGCCCTGGCGCGTGAGCTCAAGGTTCCGGTTGTCGCGCTCTCGCAGCTTTCGCGTGCGGTTGAATCGAGGCCGGATAAGAGACCGATGCTTTCTGACCTTAGAGAATCCGGTTCGATTGAGCAGGATGCCGATGTTGTTATGTTTATATATAGAGAAGATTATTACGATCCGGATACCGACCGCAAGGGTGTGACGCAAATTTTGATTAGAAAACATCGCAACGGTCCGATAGGCGAGATTGATCTGTACTTTCATCCCGAATTTCGCCGTTTTGTTACGCTCGAGAACAAAAGAACTGACTAATTTTGATCAACAAAAAAGAGCGTACTCACTCGAGCAATCGGCTATAATTATTTTATTATATGAGCCGCTCGTGTACGCTCTTTTTTTGGCCAAAACTCTATCTCCTACCGCAGGAATTTCCTGACGTAAGAACTCGGTTTCGACTTTGGGTCTGTCCGCGATCAAGGAGCAAGTCTTGTAAGCGAGAAGCATTAGTACATTTCCCTCCTTCTCAACCTTACATCGTCCATTATATAGCATTTTATATAACTTGTCAAGCCCCCGAGCCTCTATGGACGAGGCATAATAACGTATAACGTAAAATGCAAAAGGTATAACTATGGTGTCACTTTGCGACAATTGTTTTTAGATTGCCGCGTCCTCCGGGTTAAAATGTTAAACAGAGGTTTAGGTTTTGGATCGCCCCAAAACCGCGCAATGACAAATTGATTCATAACGTAAAACGTATAGCGTATAACTATTGCGTTGCTTTGCAACGATAGTTTGTAGGTTTTGAATTATGCGTTGTGATTATACGTTTTGCCTTTTACGTTATACGTTAATCTATTGTGATTATACGTTCTTCGTTTTTAGTTATACGCTGACATCTCCCTTCCGTTTAAGGGTACAAAATGCTAAGATCAGTTTATGTTCAGCCAAATAAAGAAGGTATTTTTTAAGGAGAGCTCAATTAGGGGAGCGAGCCTTATTTTGATGATAACACTCGCTGCTTCCAACGTTCTTGGGGTTATCAGAGACCACTTTTTGGCGCAGAAGATACCGACCGACAGGCTTGATATCTACTATGCAGCTTTCAGATTGCCCGATTTGATCTTTAATGTGCTGATTTTGGGTTCGATAGCAGCGGCTTTTGTGCCTGTTTATTCAAAATATATCAAGGAAAAAGGGGACAAAGAAGCAAATGAGATGGCACAGGCGACAATCTCGGTTGGTCTGCTAGCGGTTACGATCGCTCTAATTATCATGTTTTTTGCGATGAGCGGACTGATGAAACTTCTGGTACCGAATTTTTCATCCCAGAAGATGGACGAGACCGTTAATATGGCGCGTTGGCTTCTCGTTTCGCCGTTTATTTTCACCCTTTCTTACTTTTTTGGTGGTGTCTTAAACGCGCGTAAAAGATTTTTGGCTTACTCTATCGCACCGCTATTTTACAATCTGGCAATAATTGCAGGTGTTATTCTATTTGCAGACACGCTCGGTGTAAAGGGCGTGATTATCGGTGTTATATCGGGAGCACTTTTACATATGCTCGTTCAGCTACCCTCTGTTTTGCAGGTCGGGCTTAAACCGGGATTAAGATTTGATTTTACCAACCCTGGTGTCAGACGTGTTATCAGATTAATGATTCCGCGCGCGATCGGTCTAGGGGCCAATCAGATTTTGCTTTTTGCTTTTACTGGCTTTGCTTCTTATGTTCCGGGGGCGATCGCCATATATAATCTGACCGATAACATTCAGACTGTCCCCTCGGTCATTTTTGGTAATTCTTTGGCAACAGCTGCTTTCCCGACTCTTTCCGGCTTGTCGCTTGATATAAAAGAGGAAAAAGAGCGATTTGTGGGTGTCTTTAACCGCTCCGTGAGAGCGGCGTTATTTTTCTTGATACCTTCGACTGCGGTGATTTTTGTACTCAGGGCGCAAATTATCAGGCTAATACTCGGTTACGGTTTTTTTGGATGGTCCGATACCAAGGCGGCTTCGGCGGCATTGGGCTTTTTTGCCCTTTCGGTAGTGGCGCAGGGTCTTATACCTATCGTTGCCCGCAGTTTTTATGCAATGCACGACACAAGGACTCCTATGAAAATTAGCGTTGCGTCGATAGTAACTAGCGTTGTTCTTGGCTATCTTTTTTCAAGACAAATAATTCCGTTTGGCAGCACTGTCGCCGGTCTTGCCTTGGCGTTCAGTGTTGGTTCATGGCTTAATCTGATTCTTTTGGTTTATTACATTAGGACAAAATTTGAAATAAATTTCAAAGGCATATTTTCTTATGTCGCTTCGATAATTAGCCTAACTTTGGTAACGTCGGTTGTGATGCAGCTTGCCAAGATATTGGTTAGTGGCGCGTTTGATATTAATAGAGTCAGATATTTGCTGCTGCAAACAATTTTGTCACTGTTAGCCGGAGGCTTAGTATATTTGTCGCTCGCTTGGTTGTTTAAGATCAAGGAAGTTAGAAGCTAAATGAAAAAGAAAAAACTCCGCCCTGGGGAGTTTTACAAAGATTTGGATGAGGCAAAGCAATCGGCCGGCTGCGGTTGCGCGAGTCTGGCGGTGGCATTTGTGCTGCTATTTGTGGTACTGGAGGTAGTACTGTTTGTAACAGGGTCAAAATTACATTCAAACGAGATTACGTCTCAGGCAACTAGGCCGAATATCGTCTCGGACCAGAATTTTTCAAAAATCGAGAGCGGGGGGATAGTTGATGTTGTAATTCCCGAGGCGGTATTTTGCGCCAAACTGGCGGCCGTGAGATCAAACGAGGGCTTGGGCTGTAAAATCAGTACGGAGGGGATTTTTTTATCTGGTAAAGCGAATTTTCTTTCTTGGTCTAATATGACATTTCAGTTTATGCCCGAAATATCGGACGGGAAATTAATCTTTGAGCTTTTGAGTGTCAAGATTGGAGAAATTAGCGCGCCTAGAGTGCTGGCCGTTGGTTTGTCGCGAGCAGTGCAAAAAGCGATCAGTGACAACTACGGCGATCTTGATTCTCTGGAGCTAATCAGTGTATATTTGCAGGACGGCATAATGACGCTTGAGGCGAAAAAGCCGTTGTAATTTGGAGAAGACTTGGAAACAGAGAATATTCGTAATTTTTGTATTATTTCTCACATAGATCACGGTAAGTCAACGTTGGCAGACCGGTTTTTGGAGTTGACCGAAACAGTAGAAAAGCGAAAAATGCTTGATCAGGTGCTTGACTCCATGGATCTTGAGCGTGAACGCGGCATCACTATTAAGCTTCAGCCGGTGAGAATGAAATGGATTATCGATAATAAGCCGTATGAGCTAAATCTCATAGATACTCCGGGGCATGTTGATTTTTCCTACGAGGTGTCGCGCAGTTTGCAGGCGGTTGAAGGAGCGATTCTTTTGGTGGATGCCACCCAAGGTGTTCAGGCGCAAACACTGGCAAATCTGGAGCTCGCCAAAAAAGCCGGACTGGTGATTATTCCGGCTGTGAATAAAATCGACTTGCCAGAATCACGGCCCGAAGAGGTGGCTTTTGAGATAGCGGAGATCATAAATTGCGACCCCGACGACGTTAGCTTTATCTCGGCCAAGACGGGTAAGGGAGTGCGTGAACTGCTCGAAAAAATCATTTTAACTGTTCCGGCGCCGAGAAAATCACAGGTTGACTGTGCGCGGGCACTGGTTTTTGATTCATACTTTGATGATTACAGGGGGGTTGTCGCTTATGTTAGAGTTTTTGACGGTCAAATTGCCAGATCAGACCAAATAAAATTTGTTTTTAAGGATCAGAAGACGATCGCCTCCGACGTGGGGGCGATTCAGCTGGGGTTGAGATCGCAAGAATCTATCTCAACTGGCGAAATTGGTTTTGTTGTCACGACGTTTAAGGATGTCTCGCAGGCGAGAGTTGGCGATACGATTACGGTTACCAGCGAACAAGATTCTTTGGCGGTTGAACCATTGAGCGGCTACAAGGAGCCGCGTCCGATGGTGTATGCTGAAATATATTGCACAAGCGGTGAGGACTACGGAAGATTGAGGGAGAGTTTGGGAAAGCTCAAATTATCTGACTCGTCAATTATTTATGAGCCAGCTAATTCGACCGCTTTTGGCTTTGGATTTAGGTGCGGTTTCTTGGGAATGCTCCACCTTGAAATTGTTAAGGAAAGGCTGGAGAGGGAGTATGACCTTGACCTAGTCGTTACCACGCCAACCGTCGAATATAAGAGAGAGGGGCAAGAGACGCTGGAGCCGTGGGTTAAGGCGGAATTGATCACGCCAAAACAATATTTGGGACGTGTAATTGAACTTCTGCAGTCGCGTCGTGGCGAGCAAAAAGATATTCGCCATCTCGAAGAGAAAGTGATTTTAGACTACGAAATGCCGCTTGGCGAGGTGATCGTGGATTTTTACGATCAGCTGAAAAGTGCAACGCAAGGCTACGGGTCGATAAATTATGATTTTATTGGATTTAGAGCCGGTGATCTGGTCCAGATTGACTTTTACATATCCGAAGAAAAAATTGATGCATTCTCAAGAACAGTCTTTAAGGGGTTTGTCGACAAGGTTGGCCGGCAAATGGTGGAGAAAATGAAAGAATTTATACCGAGACAAAACTTTGAGGTAAAGATTCAGGCGGCTATTGGCGGTAGGATTATCGCTTCAGAGAGGATACAAGCTTTTAGAAAAGATGTGACAGAGAAATTGTATGGCGGAGATGTGACCCGAAAGCGAAAACTGTTGGAAAAGCAAAAGAAGGGTAAACGTAAAATGGCAAAGCTGGGCCGCGTGAGCCTGCCGACAGATGTGTTTGTGAAATTGTTGAAGTACTAATTAACGTATAATGTAAAACGAAAAATGTATAACTATGGTGTCGCTTCGCGACGGTTATGTATTAATTTTTGAATTTTACGCTGTGTTTATACGTTTTACATTTTGCATTTTGCGCTACTATGCCTTTTGCACATACAGGAATCATATATTAAGCATATCTGGAGTAAGTGACGATTGTTGTGAGAAAAAAGACCTCGCGTGGTGCTGATCGAAGTGATCAACGCGAGGTCTGAGTGGGTCCGAGGGGAGGTTGTGTGGCTACCAATGGCCGTTGTGCGTCGGATCGGCGGCCTGATGTGTCAGCTTAAGTCTGGCCGGCACACTGCTGTCGCCTGCACGAACGATGGCAGCTGATGTGTGGTTGGTGGTCAGCGTCTCCCGCCAGAAACGCCAGCCATTGTGCGTCTCCTGCAGCTGATAGCCAGTAGTGCCGTCACGCGGCAGTGAGTCGTTCCAGACCGTGTACAAGCGCGATTCTGGTATAGCTACGATCTTGACCGTAAGCCATTCGCCTGGCAGGCCGAGAACTGCAGTCATGTCAGGCTCGATCTTGACTTGGATCGAATCGCCAAGGACTAAGGTATCTGGCGAAACCGACAACGCTAGGTCTCCCATATCGCGCCTCTTGCATATGTGATAGAAACTCAAAGAACCTCGGATGTGTCTATCCTACGATCGTAGTTAACAGAAAAAAATAGAAAAATTAGTCCGTGCTGGACGGCGAGACGCTTTGGCTTGATTGTTCGGCGATAGCAGACTGGAGATATTGCCCATACAGACTTTCTGTTTTTTCGCCGTACATGCCCTCGATATTCGTTAAATCGCCCGAACCTGCGCCGTTACCGTAGAAGGTTGCTGCAATCGCGCCGATTGTGATCATCGTCGCCGGTATAACTATGCCTATTGCAAACAGAACGGAATATATGATTTTTGTCCTGGATGGAATACTGGCGGTTTCGGTTTTGCTAATAGACTTGAGATCTTTAAATATTTGGTAGAAATAAACCATAAACAGCGGACCCAAAAACGAAATCGCCAAAGTCACGATATTGATTATATAACCTTGAGCGTTTGCGATATCATCTATCCACGTAACTGCGAGCATAAGGGCTATAAGTGTTACGGCATAGACCAAAATTCTCAAGAAAACTGCTAACCATTGACCTTGAACCAGTTTTGTCGATTCCCACAGGGCTTGCATTCCGCCTTTTTTTTCGCAAATCACCAAGTATTGAGCAAAAGAAAAGCAAACCATCAAGTAAATACCCGGGATCATAAGCAATGAGAATCCGCCGAGCATGACAAGTGCGGACAAAATTCCGATCCAAACAAAGGCCCAAATTCTCGGCCTTGATTGTTTGAACGCATCCGAAATGGACATCTTTTGTTCGCTGGCGATATATACTAACAAGGCGGGAATACAGATCAATGTACTGATAATCAGAGCAATGGAGATTATTATTTCTGCAGCTAGAACTGCCCCGATATTAATTTCGATGATTGAAAGAACTACGGAGGCGGCCGAGAAGACAAGATACCACATTAGTATCTTTGCATATTGAGAAAAATATTTTGTATATGTACTCCAACTCGAGCCTATTAGTTCGCCAATGGGTTTTAAGGTTTGCATTTTTTTCTCCTTTATATAAGCTTAGCACATTTTATTCAAAATCTTCGCGTTTTTCTCTGGTGAAAGACAGCCAAGACTCGAAAACCATAATTACGGTCTTAAGCGGCGCTTCGACAACGAAATCCCAGAAAAAAAGCATAAAATTATAATCACTCCATTTGTCGGATAGATATTTACCTATTGAAACAAATGGCAGCAAAAGGAAACTGACAACGCCGGATATAAGACCATCCTCAGTCGATTCTATTTCCAGCTCTTTGGCTGTGGCCCGCGTTCTAAAGGCAAGGAAGCTGACCAGTGAGACGAACACAAAAAATAGTGCAATACTGACAGGGTTGAAATGAACCGCGTACAAGAGCCAACCGACGAGTACCAAAATCACGATCGAGAGGACAAAATATATTGTATTGAATAAAACATAGTTTTTGGTGCGGTTTTCTTTGAGCGAAGAGAGTTTTTTTGTCGAAAGCTTATTTTCAAAAGCAGCCAGTTCGATCATATTAACAAGCTTTTCATCATTTCGCCTGCCGGGAGTTTTGATGAAAAAGCCGGCGATAAGCAAAATGAGCGGTGGGAGTAAGATGTTTATCCCAAGAGCCATATAATTCACTTCTCCTAAAAAGCGTGATTCATAGGGGAGTTCGATCAGCATGGCAAAAATAGTCTTGGTCAAAAGAATAAACACTATTCCTTTGGTGATTGCGCGCATTACTTTGCCGACTAATTCCTTATTGCGAGCGTTTATAAAAAGTCGCGCCGTTTCTTTGATCTTTTGTTTTGACTCAAAAAGTCCCTCGGGATCGGAATTAAACGACATTATATTCCATAAAACAAAAAATACCGGTAATTGTTTTTTTGTATATCTTTGGACTTTGCTGACTTTGTTTTTGGCGATCCACGAATCTATGAGATTGAAAACGCGAGCAAAATTTTTTGATAGTTCGGTTGCTTGATCTTTATCGATATCCGGCCATTCTCGATAAAATCGCGCAAAAAGTTTGAAGAAAAGCTGATCATAATCGGCCTTAAATAATATCTTTTCGATGGAAATATCTATCTGGACGTCAAGTTCACTTAGGCTTATTTGTGTCGGAGGCAAATCGATATTGTCTTTTATCAAGTCTTTGGTAAAATCGACAAATTCTGTTCGTGCGACTGAAGGGGAGAGAATATTTTCAATGTCGCAGGCGATAAGACCTAGGAAAATTGAATTTATTCTCTTGCTTTCCAGAAATCCCGACTTGACATTTTTCTTGATAAAGTCGTACTTTTTGATTATCTGGTCGATGTCCTCTTCGTATCTGGTTGGCAGAGAATTATTTTTGAAGTACCCGGCCCAAACAAGCTCGCGCAAAAGTTTTTGGGGAATATCGGGGCTGGCAAAAACCTTGTGGCGTTTGATAATACGCTTGATCGCGTTTTTTAAAAAAAGATGTTCGTCTTGATATTCGATGACGTTTCTAAGTTTCTCGTAATAAAAAGCCGCTTTTGCAACCGACTCATTGATTTTAACAGTCGATTCATCAAGCTTTTTTTCAGTCTTTAATTTAGCGGCAGTTACTTTTACCGCTTTCGACAGGTGTTCATTCATGGGTTCATTGTGCCAAAGATTGCTCTATCAATCAAGGAAGGAATATAATAGTTAAATGTATTATTTTTTTGTATTGGATTTATTTTGGTCGGTGGGTGCTTGGATAGTTGATTACGACAAACTTTTCTCAATTCCGATATGGGCATGGCCGTTTTGTTTGGTGTGTCCGGTTTATCCGCTGCTATTGGCGATTGTTTGGTACAAAAGAGCCAAAAAGGTTCCTGTTGCTGGGTGGCTTATGGCGTTTGCAGTTTTACCGAGCGCTGTGCTTGGGCCGATGGCTATTGCATATTATCCGCTAAAAATGATAAATAACGGCTTCAACATTCTGGACTTGGGTCAAATTTTCTGGGTTTTATTTTATAGCGTCCAAGCGTGGAGTTTGATCCGCGAAAAAATATCCAACAAATACGCCGTGGCGTCCGCCACATTGTTTCTAATAGTCAAATTTACTATCGACTTTTTGTATCTATCTTTTGACTATCTGGATCTTGGCAGTTTACAAAACAACCAGCTTTCGGATTTATATCTGCTAGGTTTGGGGCTTAGTCTGCTAGCAGGTTTATATAAGCTAAATAAAGGTTAGTTCTTAGCTGATTTTTTGACCTTGTCAAAACCGGAAGTAAGATCTTTTTTGATTTCGGTAGCTTGTTTAGTCGTAATCTTTTTGGCTTTTTCGTAATTTGCTACGACGGATTCTACAACATCGGAGTATTTTTCTTTGGTAAAATCACCAGCTTTCTCCAGCTGATCGGCAACCTTGTCTTTGATCTCGTGAAGCGTTTTAGCGATATCCTCACGTGTTTCTTTTCCGCTTTTAGGCGCAAAAAGTATGCCTGCGACAGCTCCGGCCAACGCTCCGAGGGCAACACCAGTGGCTGCACCTTTGAGGTAGCTTTTTTTATTCTTGTCCATAGACCCTCCTTAATTATTAGTTTGATAGTATTACGGTTTAGATTGAAAAGCAAATAAGTTAAAGTAAAACGTAAAACGTATAACTATGGTGTCGCTTTGCGACGATAGTTTTTTTATTTTAAGTTTTACATTGTGTTTATACGTTTTTCGTTATAAGTTTTGCATTATTTAGTCTTTATCCTAATCCCCAAACGTGTTAAAGTTCACTTGTAATCTGGAGGTGCTAATGTCGAAAATAGAAAAAATTATTGCACGGGAAATTTTGGATTCGCGCGGCAACCCAACAGTTGAAGTTGATATTAATCTTGAGTCGGGCGCATTTGGGCGCGCTTCGGTGCCTTCCGGAGCTTCGACTGGTAGCCACGAGGCCGTTGAATTAAGAGATGGCGAGCAAAGATATTCCGGCAAAGGTGTTTTGCGAGCGGTTAAAAATGTAAATGAGGATATTGCAAAGACCTTGATCGGTCAAGATCACGATCAGGATTCATTGGACGAGGCTATGATTGCGCTTGACGGGACCGAGAATAAAGGAAGGCTGGGCGCAAATGCCATTCTCGGAGTGTCGCTGGCATTTGCCCGCGCTAGTGCGCAAGAAGCAAGGTTGCCCCTTTATAGATACTTTTCTCAAATTGCCAAGACGGGTCATCCGATGAGTTTGCCTGTGCCGATGATGAATATTCTAAACGGCGGCAAACACGCCGAAAATTCGACTGATCTGCAAGAATTTATGATTATGCCTATCGGTGCGAAGAGTTTTGCCGAGGCGTTGCGCTATGGAGCGGAGACATTTCACTGTTTGAAAAAGATACTGGCCGAGAAAAATCTCAACACATCGGTAGGAGATGAAGGTGGCTTCGCTCCCAGATTGGAAAACAACGAAGCCGCGCTGAAATTAATTGTTCAGGCAATAGAAAAGGCTGGTTATAAAACTGGCGAAGATATTGCGATTGCGATTGATGCGGCTGCCAGTGAGATATTTGAAGATGGAAAATATGACCTTAAAACAGAGGGCAAAAAACTGACAAGCGAGCAAATGGTTGAATTTTATAACGCGTGGGTTGAAAAGTATCCGATCGTTTCGATAGAAGATGGTTTAGCCGAGGACGATTGGGATGGCTACGCGCTAATGACGGAAAAAATGGGTCGCAAGGTTCAGATAGTCGGAGACGATTTGTTTGTGACAAATGTCGAAAGATTGAAACAGGGGATCGACAAAGGTGTTGCAAATTCCATTCTGATTAAATTGAATCAGATTGGGACTGTGACGGAGACTATCAGAGCGATAAATATGGCGAACGAAGCGGGTTATACTTCGGTTGTCTCGCACCGCTCTGGCGAGACGGAGGACTCGACGATTGCGGATTTTGTGGTCGGTCTGGGCACCGGTCAAATTAAAACGGGCTCTCTTTGCAGGAGTGAAAGGATTTGTAAATACAATCAATTGCTAAGAATAGAGCAGGAACTTGGCGAATCAGCGATTTATCTAGGAAAAAAGGCCCTTAAGAACTAATTAACGTATAATCACAGTGTATAATTCAAAACTTCATATAATCGTTGCAAAGCAACACCATAGTTATACGCTATACGTTTTACGCTAGTAAGATTGCCGCGCCCTTTGGGCTCGCAATGACAAATATCGTCGCAAAGCGACACCATGGTACGAAGCGTGCCGGGGTTGGATTGTTAAGGATAGGGGGGCGGGCTTCGCCCGCCTGCGAACGCTTGAGCGTTAGCGATAGCGGGCAGGCAACTTGAAGCCCCTGTCCTTAACATAAATCTACGAGCTTTAGCTCGTAATCACATTTCAGGCGAAGCCTGAATAAATCGCTGTAGTTTACCCCGCGAATTGATGGGGCGAGAATGACTGTCGAGAGTCGGGGCAGAAATGACATATTTCAGGTGAAGCTTGAATTATTCAAATAAAGCTGTTGAGCCGAACAGCGCGCTCTTTTCGTTGTCTAGCGCGACACGTACATCGAGATTTCGATACTGAGCAAAGGCAATTTTTTCAATCAGCCGTGGCTTTAGCATATTCATAAAAATATCTGATGATTTTGAGATTTTACCGGATAATATGATGGTTTGCACGCCGGTTATATTGATAATATTCGCGATCGCGAGAGCGAGATAATCAGAGAATGTTTGAACTATTTCTATGGCTTTTGGGTTGGAATCCCTCGCAAGACGGAAGAGCTCCTCGATGTTTTCTATCTGGGGGGATATCTTTGTTTTTGCCGCATCTAAAAGGGCTTTGGAGCCGATATATGATTCGAGACAGCCTGTTTGCCCGCAGGCGCACTCAGGGCCGTTCAAACCGATTTTGATATGGCCAAATTCACCGGAGTAGGCAATTTCAAACGGTTTTACGCCGGCGAGCGAAATTGACCCTCCGACACCGGTACCCAGAGTGAAAAGGGCGCAATCTGTTGAAATTTTGTTCAAATGCATCTCACCCGCGAGCGCCAAATCGGCATCGTTGGCAATCTTTATGTCGTAATTAAAAATCTTCGGTGAAAAATTATTGAGGTAGGGGAGGTTGGGGCAGACGAGGGCGATTTGCTCGGCGTAGTTTATTAATCCCGGTAGTCCCATTGCAATTCGATCAAATTGATTATTTTTTTGGTAATGATCGATGGTTAATTTTATAAGTTCGAGAAATTCGCCGAGGTTGGTCGGAGTCGGCGTATCTCTAAAACCTATCGCCTCCCTACCGACTATAATCGCGCTTTTGATCGTCGTGCCGCCTACATCAAACGCTAATATTTTTTTGTGATCCATAATTATTTTAAAATCGCGGTTCTTGGTAGCATAGACTTCAAATTTGCCCAATTAGGCTTGAAAAAATTGGCATTCAAGTTACATGTTTTAATAAATTGCTGTTTGTCTTCATCGGTGAGCGTGGGATTTTTGATATCCTGATCCTGAACCAAATAATACATTAGTGACTTGGGGTTATCCACGTGATCGAGATTGGTAGCGTGACCCAGCTCGTGGGCGATAACAAATGTAAGTTCTTCTATGTCGCCAAATGTATAAATGTTGATAGTATTGTTATTCGGATCATATTCCCCTTGGGTGATAATTTTGCCTTTTGACTCCTCTACTTCCTGATTGTAATCGTCAACTTGGTCGTTGTGTTCCTCGACTTTTTCGTTTAGAACAGCTGACATCTCATTGAGCGTAGCTCGGGTCTCTGCGAGCTTAGATTCGGTTTGCTTTAGTTTGTTGTATTCTTCTTCCGGCGCTCCGCCTTGACCGTTCCAATATTCGACCTGTTTATTGAACTCTGTGAGTTCTCGTTTGTATTTTTCAGACAGTCTGGCAAATTTCTCGCCCATTGAATCGAGACTGCTCTCGTCTTCTAGAATAGTGTTTGATTCGCTGTTCAGCTTGTCTATATTCTCTTGGCGTTCGTCGTAAATCAAACTTATTTTTACACCTGTGTCTGAAGGAGAAAAAACACTTCGACCCGTTTTGCTATTCCAGATGTTTGCAGCTGAGCTGATAGATTTCTCAAAATCTTCCGACTTGATGTTAAACTTTTCATCGAGCGAACCGATCTCGTAAGACACCGGCAAATCACAAAGTGGCCGGCTCATAAAATATAAAAGCCCAAAATATCCGAGTGCCAAAATTACGACAGTGCTGATTAGACTGGCTAATACATGTGATTTGCTTTTCCCCTCTTTAATTTCCATTTTAATCGTTTGTTTCGGTGTCTTTGCCTTTGAGCTCTTTACCTTTTGCCTCTTTGGCAAGCTCTATGTGGACGTCTTTGAGTTGTTTTTCGGTCACCGGTGATGGCGAACCCATCGTTAGGTCTTTGGCGTCCCCTGTTTTCGGAAATGCCATAACCTCGCGGATTACATCCTCGCCGGCTAACAGGGCGACAATCCTGTCTATTCCCGGGGCAATACCGCCATGCGGCGGTGCGCCATACTCGAAAGCCTCGAGCATGTGGCCAAAGCGACGTTTCTTTTCTTCTTCTGATATACCCAGTAGATTGAATATTTTGTTCTGAATTTCGCGACTGTGAATCCTGATCGAACCGCCGGCAATCTCAAACCCGTTTAGGACAAGGTCATAGCCGTACGAGCGAACTTTCTCTGGGTTTGTATCCAGCTGATCAATGTCCTCGGCGTTTGGCATTGTAAAGGGATGATGCGAGGAGACAAGCTTTTTTTCGGTTTGAGAATATTTGAACATTGGAACATCAACCAGCCACATAAAAGCAAGTTCATTTTTATCGGATTTATTTTTTCTGAGGTCCGGTTTATCGGTTTTGTATTTTTCCATTGCCTCTTTGTACGTGATGCGTGGAAAAGGGGTTTGCTGTATTTTTTTATCCGGACAGACGGTTTTGACCATTTCGATCATCATTTTTTCAACTAGTTCCCAGACGTCTTCTTGTGCGACAAAACTCATCTCCATATCAAGTTGGGTGAATTCCGGCTGGCGGTCGCCGCGCTGGTCTTCATCGCGGAAGCATCGGGCGATCTGAAAATATCTTTCAATTCCGGCGACCATGAGTAGTTGTTTGAATTGCTGTGGCGATTGCGGCAGAACGTAAAATTCTCCTGGATAAATTCTCGAAGGAACCATAAATTCGCGCGCGCCTTCGGGTGTAGATTTTGTGAGGTATGGCGTCTCGATTTCTCGAAAACCTTTTTCCCATAGATATTCCCTGAAAAACCTGACAACTTCGTGGCGCAGGGTAATATTTTTGTTCAGTCTCTCCGTACGCAAATCTAAGTATCTGTATTTCAGGCGAAGATCTTCATCGACTTTGGACGTATCTTTATCAACTTCAAAAGGAGTTGTCTTGGCTTCGTTGAGTATCTCCAGCTCATGAGCTTCGAGCTCTACTTTTCCGGTTGATATTTCTAAATTAACCATTTTTTCAGGTCGCTCGTTGATTGTGCCGGTTATCGATACTACCCATTCACTGCGGAGTTTTTTTGCTTCGTCGTATGCGGGCGAATTGGGCAAAAAAACGACCTGCAAAAGTCCGGTTCGGTCTCTCAGGTCAATAAAAATTAGTTTGCCGTGGTCTCGGCGGGCATGGACCCAGCCTGAGACCTTAACTGTTTTAGAAACTTCGGACAATGTATCGACGATCTGTGTTCTTTTCATAAAATTTTGCTTAGTTTTTTAAAGCTCGAGTTTATCTTACAGGTTTTTTCTTGGTTTGAAAAGATGAACGGGCGGCCCCGCGCCTTGGTGTCGCTGTCGCGATCCAAGGCGCGGGGCCGGATTACTTATGCTTGCGAATTTCCAGACGGAAGGCTCGCAACAGCATGATGGTGCCACTTGTGGCAAGAACCAATAAGCTGGCGCCCATCACCCACCACGTGATTGCTTCGGGGGCAATATTGGCAAGATGGGCTATGAACCCTCCTACTAACCACAGCAGAGCGCTCCTTGCCATTTTCTCGGCCATCATTCTACCTCTCGTGCAGATTGCTTTCTGTTAGTGGTGCATTCTTCTGAGGATCTCGCGCCGAACCGCTTCGGCGCAACCGCCTTGCTCGGCATCCTGGAGGCAACTTACGAGAAGATCAAGCAAATTCTCGTTCGACACCCCCGAGAGGTCTTGTCTAGTTCGAGTCTTGCTTGCTCGGGCCGCTGGTGTGCACCGAGTCTGTTTACAAGGCGAGATATGCTCGCCAGCCTCGAATTCTTCGAGGCCGATTTCGATGAGAACCGCGACGGTTTTGCCACGGATTTTCATTACGTCTGGGTGCTCTCTTGCGAACCGCTCGATGGCGGCTCTGGTCAGAACCTCTAGCCTGTTGCCGTCCCAGCCCAACACAGTCCTCAGCTCATCCTTGTTATATGAGCCGGGTCTCATGCTGGGGAGGTGGAGCAGAAGTGTACCCCATGCGCTCTTGACTGGATATAGCCGCCCGCTTTCGGCGACTCTATCGCCTTTGCGTAGTTCCCACCCTGCTGGCCTGCCGTTCTTTGTCAGAACGACAAACTTGGTATCATTTTCGGCGTGCGCCAAGGCGATCCCCCCTGTTTTGTATTCGCAACTTTGCGAATCTGATCATAGTACAAGAATATTTCAATAAGTCAACGGAGGTATGTTGCTTTTATAAAAATTAAATGGCCCCTTTGATGCAATCGCAGGGGCCGGTTGAGGCTGGTATTCAGGTCAGCAGCATTGATGATATTGGTTTTTTGCAAACAAAGTCTATTGCGCAATAGTCAGAGTTTGCTATCATATCAATAATGATTGATATGTTGAAAGCTATTGCAGATAGTAATAGGTTGAAAATTGTGGAGGCGCTCAGCAGAGGCCCGCTTTGTGTTTGCCAGATAGAAAAATTGTTAAACTTGCCTCAAAATTTGGTTTCTCATCATTTATCAACCCTAAAGGAAGCAGGGGTTGTTACAAATTGCAGATGCGGTAAAAATCAATTTTATTCCCTGAATAAAAAAACTCTCGTGGATTTGGCAAAAAAAATTAGCGAACTTGGAGGATAATGGATATTTTTTACCCTGTAAAATTATTGGCCGACTGGATAAGCTATAGTGTGTTACCGATCGGCCACAATACACTTTTGGCCAAAGCCATTAATTTTTTCATTTTTGACACAATTAAAATCCTGATTTTGATCTCAGTGGTTATTTTTGTAGTTTCGGTTATTAGATCATTTTTGCCAAAAGAAAAGATTCGGGTAATTTTGTCGAGAAAATACCCGTTTGTGGGCAATATATTGGCGGCTTTGCTGGGAATCATTACTCCGTTTTGTACTTGTTCGGCAATTCCTCTTTTTTTGGGGTTTGTCGAATCCGGCGTGCCAATCGGCGTTACATTCTCGTTTTTGATTGCTTCGCCGATGATAAACGAAGTGGCTCTGGTGATGCTACTTGGGATGTTTGGGTGGAAAATAGCTCTTCTTTATATAGGCTCTGGACTTGTGATCGCGGTTGTTTCCGGAATTGTGCTCGGCAAACTGGGAGTTGAAAACTTGATAGAGGATATTGGTTATCAAAATAAAAATACAAAAAAACAATCGGAAATATCTTGGCGGGACAGATTCAACTATGCCGGTCGCTACACTCGAAGTACGTTAAAAAAGATTTGGGTATATGTCTTAGCCGGTATAGCGGTCGGCGCTTTTATCCATGGTTATGTTCCGGCAGACTTTTTGGCAAATTATGCCGGAGCGGACAAATGGTACGCGGTCCCTTTGGCGACTGTATTGGGAATCCCTTTGTATTCAAACGCTGCAGGTATCGTTCCTCTTATATCGGTACTTAGTGAAAAAGGGGTGGCGATGGGCACGACTCTCGCCTTTATGATGGCGGTGACTGGATTATCATTACCAGAATTTATGATTTTAAAGCGAATAATGAAACCCAAGCTGATTTTTATGTTCGTAGGCATTGTCGGAGCGGGGATAATTTTGACTGGCTATTTGTTTAATGCGGTTTTATAACTTGGTTGGACACATGATTATTTGACATTATATAACATATGTTATATATTATATCTGATGTAAACGTTAAGATATAATATTCTAATGCTATATACTCTCGGTCAAAATCAAAAATTGTTGTATGTTCTCATCGGATTTAATTAACTCATAGACTTTTTAAATAATAATTGTAGAAAGAAGGTGATTTATATGCCAAGACTTGATGGAACCGGCCCGGCAGGAATGGGTCCTAGAACAGGACGTGGCCTAGGAACTTGCGGCGGAGGCTATGGAAGAGGATTAGGCTATCGTGGTTGCAGGTTTGGTGGTTTTGGACCAATCGGTCGCTGGTCATATCGCCAGCCAACGGTTGTTGAAGAAAAAGCTAGTATCGAAGAAGATATAGCTTTACTTAAGGAAGAACTAAAGGCGGCCGAAGACCAATTGAAACTACTAGAAAATCAGAACTAGTTAAATAGAGGGGGTGTGCCCCCTCTATTTATTATTAAGGAGCATTGAGAAAATGAACAATATAGGAACTTGTGTGGCACCACAGATTTTAGAATCGGCTTCTATCTCGGTTATTACAAGCGCGGCTTTAGTGGATTCGATAAATCCTTGCGCAATTGCGGTGTTATTAATTTTGTTGGGTTCGTTAATAACTACAACGAACAAAAAAAAGGCTGTTTTAACTGGTTTGCTTTTTGCTTCAGGATTATTTGCTGCCTATTTTATAGCTGGGTTAGGGCTTTTTCATGCATTAAATTTTTCTGGGCTGGCAAAGTGGTTTCATATAATAATCGGGATTATGGCTGTTTTAATCGGTCTTTCTAATATTAAAGATTTCTTTTGGTATGGTGGTGGTGGGTTTGTTACAGAAATACCTAACCGTTGGCGACCATCGCTAAAAAAATTGCTCAAAGGTATCACAAGTCCTTTGCCGGCATTTTTTGCTGGTTTTGTTATTATTTTTTTTGAATTGCCTTGCACCGGGGGACCGTATTTGTTTACAATCGGCTACTTAGCAAGTTTACCGAAAGTTTCGTTAATACCTATCTTGCTCTATTATAATTTTATTTTTATCCTACCACTCTTAATTATCACCGGAATGATCTATTTTGGCTATTCAAGCATAGAAAGTACAAATAAATGGAAAGACAAAAATATCAAGATTTTGCATTTGATATCGGGTATTATAATGTTGGGACTAGGAATTTGGGTTATTTTTAACTAATCGGATAGGATTGTATCGGCAGTTGTCAGTAAAATCTTGCTATGAAATTTTACCAAGTAACAAGTTTATTGGTTATTTGATGTTAAGATTATAAAAGAATTTTTTATAAATTTGTTAGTATAAAATAGGTTTTTAATGCAGAATACTTATCTGATAATTTTTGCCCTGTCTATTATGTCGGGTTTCACGACTTTGATCGGTACTGTTTTAGTGCTTTTTTGCAAAAATAATGTTAAAGCGGTAGTCAGTGGCATAGGTTTTTCTACCGGAATTATGCTTCTAATATCTTTTTTTGAGCTCATTCCGGAGGCTTTGGAAAATACCACAAAAATAGCGGTTTTGTTAGCTGGTTTAGCAGGCTTACTGGTCTTGGGATTTTTGAATTATGTTATTCCTCATACTCATTTAGTAAAAGAGAGAAGGGGGTCTAAGGCAAATTTATATAAAGTTGCCCTGTTGGTAACGTTTGGTTTGATTTTACATGACTTACCCGAGGGTTTTGCCATGGTTAATTCTTATATTATTAATCCTGCCTCGGGAATTTTGGTTGCAATTGCTATCGCCTTGCATAATATTCCGGAAGAGTTTGCTGTCGCCGCGCCGATAGCCGCTTTGGAGGATAAAAAGTTTCTTTATAAAGCGGCAGTATTTTCTGCGATCGCTGAACCAGCAGGTGCAATGATCGGTTTGGTGGGAATAGCAGTGCTTCCGGCGTTGAGTCCAATTTTTTTGGCTTTTGCCGCGGGAGCTATGATCTTTGTTTCAATCCACGAGTTAATCCCCTTTGCCCAAAAATATAAAAAGCCGGCATTTTTTGTTATGGGAATTATCGTAAGTATTGCCGTTTTTATTGTTTTAAATTATTTGTTTGTATAAAAAGGATAAAAATGAACCAACAATCAGTTTCTTTGTTTGCAATTTTGGTCAATGTAATGCTCGCAGGTGGCAAGATAGTTTTGGGCTTAACGTTTAATTTAACTGCTTTGATTGCTGAAGGCGTTCACTCCGGGTTAGACATTATCTCCTCAATTGTAGCCTATTTTGGGATTAAAAGTGCACAAAAACCGGTAGATGAAAAACATCCTTATGGTTATTATCGTGCGGAGACATTGGCCGGTTTTATAGTTTCAATTCTTCTAGCCATTTCTGCTTTTTGGATTCTTTATGAGGGAATAATCCATTTTTTTAGACCAGAGCGGGCAACTCTGTCTGTCTGGGCAATAGCAATAATGGCTATATCGGTCGTAGTGAACGAAATTATGGCCCGGCTTAAGTTTGACACAGGCGCTAAGTACTCTTCGCCTGCCCTTATCGCTGACGGCGAACATTCTCGGGCTGACGCGATTGCATCTTTAGGAGTTCTTTTAGGAATATTGTTAATTAAATTATGGACGGGCGCCGACGCTTTAATTACAGTCATAATCGGCATATATATTCTCTGGGAGTCGTGGCAACTTGGAAGCGATATTTCAAGTTCCCTGCTCGATATTGCCGACCCCGAAATAGAAGAACAGATAAAAAAAATATCTAAAGATATAGGAATTAATTTATCGAGCTTAAAGAGCAGAAAAATGGGAGCAGCTGCTATTGCAGATATAAAAATCGTACTTGATCCTAAACTCAAAATCGAGGAGGCTTCTAATATAACAGATAAGTTAGAAAAAAATCTTTTAGAAAAAATTGATAAATTAAAACTTGTTAATATATCTGTTGAATCGCATGATTTTCATAAAGGAACACTTAAAAACTCAATTGGTTCTAGATTGATTTACAGAAGAGGTTTTTCCCCAATAGGGCCGAAAAAAATCGGTTATAGAATTATTATCCCCGTTTTTGAAGGAGATATTGCAGATGAATTTGGGGTCAAAGAGTATGCGGTTATTGATTATGATGACAATAAAAAAATTCTTGGTAAAACAAAAATTAAAAATATTTTTTATGAGGCGACAACTGGTCATGGAGTGAAATTTGCCAAAGCTGTTTCTGCTGACGAGGTCTATGCAACTAAAATAGGTGAAAGCGCTAAAAATAATTTGTCGGCTTCCGGAATAAAATTCAAGATATTCGATGATCCATCAGAATTAGAAAAAATTGTTCTGGATATTAAATAATTTTTGTCTGAAAAGTACACATAATCTCTTGATAGATTGAGTAGTAAAATGACAGCTCTGTTTACTTTTGTAACTATTTTTTTAAAAAGTACTCTTGCAAGCGTACAACTTTCTGTTTTGGAGGGCCAGGCGGGGCTTCTCACAAGTCGGCGCAATATAATTATCAAGGAATGCGCCGCTCGCGAGCTCGCCTCCCTCACTCTCTGCCTGTTGGCGGATCGTTCAGTCCGGCTTTCGATCCCCACCGTCCCAAATCATCCAACAAAAACGACCACCTTGCGGTGATCGACTTTGTTGGAGGGCCAGGCGGGGATCGAACCCGCGACACGAAGCTTAAAAGGCTCCTGCTCTACCACTGAGCTACTGGCCCAAATAACGTATAACGCAAAACGAAAAACGTATAACTTTGGTATCGCTGTGCGATAATTTTTTTGCACAGCCAAAACACATTTAGATATAAAAGTGCTGTAAATTCACGAAATTCACTTGGGAAATGATAACAAATTTATAAGAGAAATTCAATCTCTAGTAGTTGCGCCGACGAGAAGTCACGAAAATCATCAAAGCAACCGGTGTCAAAAGCCAGATAGTGTAGTAGTCCTTGAGGAAATGAATTATTTTCGTTTGAGATGTAATAGTTTGTTGAACTTCCGCTGGAAGATACGAGAAAATTGTGGCGGCAATCAAAATGCCTGTTATTGCTGAATATAATAATATCTCAAATGGTGCCATCGCCGAGTCGCGACCGATAGCGAGGTCTGCTTTGGCTGCGACCAGCCCAACGATTAACAAAAATATAATGATTTTAATGGTTGCCGGCGAAGCGTCCGCCTGAATCCAAGTATTTGCAACGGTTTTTTTGCCTTCAAAAAAGTCCTTAATCGGTCCGGACCAAACGGAGACGATTACAATACCCATATAAGATGCCAAGAGAGCTGCCATAATCTTTTCCCGCTGCATCATAAATCCGTATAAAACGGTTATTGCGATAAAAATGGCTAAAAACAGATCCCATGTTGGCACAGTAGGTGACACTTGAATAACCCCTCCACTTAAAGTCGCAAACCCGCGACGTGAACGTCCTTTGGCAGTTTACGCTGCAAGAACATCTCCACACTGGAAATGTTCTATAACAAATTATAGCACATCGTATATACAATCAACTATAACTTTTGGCTATCTCCACCACGAGGAACGATTTTGATCGAGCTTTTTGAGCTGTTCCCAGAGTTCTTTTTGTTCACGAGACAATTTTCTCGGCATTTTGATTCTGATTGAGATGATTAGATCGCCTTTTTGACCGTTTCTGGCGGCTCTGCCTGCGCCTCGAATGCGAAATTGTGTCCCGTCTTGCGCGCCGGCAGGAATATCTAATTCAACACTTTGTCCGTCAACTCTGAGGTTCATTTTATCGCCAAGAACTGCTTGGGCAGGTGTGATTTCGACTTCGGCCTGAATTGTTGAAAAAGCTTGCGAAAAAAAATCTCCAAAAATATCTCCCAAACCACCTCCGCCAAAGCCACCTGAAAAGTCAAATCCCTCGAATCCGCCAAAGCCTCCTTGCCCTCCGCCGGAATTTTGTCCACCTCTAAAATCACCATTAGAAAAGGCTTGGGAGCCAAATTGGTCGTAAGCAGCTCTCTTTTGCGGATCAGAAAGGACCTGATAAGCTTCATTTAGCTGCTTAAACTTTTCTTGGCTTCCACCGCGATCTGGGTGATGCTCCAGTGCGAGTTTCCGATAGGCCTTTTTTATTTCTTCAGCCGAAGCGGATTTCTCGATACCGAGGGTTTCGTAAAAATTTTGTGACATATAAATAAAAGTTAACGCATAATATTTTACTATTTATCTCAAGATTAGTAAAGAGTGCTTTACATTATTGAGATAACTATTCGCCCGTGCTTGTGGCGGTCGTAGTTGTGGCGGTGATGGGGGCTGTCTGCGAGGTGATTGTCGAGTCGGATTTCCAAAATTCTACTTTCCACGTGTATCCTTCGATATAAATTTTAATTTTGGAGGGTTCGTCTGCGGTGAAAGTTGTTTTTTTCGACTCAGCGACAGTTTTGAGCGCATCGGCATAGTTGGCAGTCAGCTGATCTGTCGTAACGGACGTGCAGGCTATGTCTGTAAAATCTCTTTTTGCAGCAAAAAGCCTAATCTTTTTATTCTCAAGTAGGTCTTTTTGCCCGACCCAATACCAATCATTCTGATCTTCCGAGGTGAAGAAGAAACTGATTTTTGCACTATCCGGCGATTGTGCCGGTGTGAATTCGGCAAGGCTATTGCAAAATTTGGCTTTACCGGCGAGCGTTGCGTTGGCATCGGAATAGGCTTCTTGATAAGCCTGATCGAAGAGGTCGGTGATTTTTTGACTTTCAAAATCGAGATTAAACGTGTCTGCACTCGATGTTGAATCAGCGAGAGAATCGGTCAGCGAAGTATCATCTTCACCGCTATCTGTCGCGGCAACAGTCGCCTCGGCTTCGACGTCTGTGACCTGATCGGAATCGGAAACCGTAGCAGAGGATTTTTTCTGCCAGCTACAACCAGTAAGCATCACTGATATTACAACCACAAAAACCAAAAAGATTTTTTTCATCAATACAATTTTACCACAACAAAATAATTCAAAACGTATAACGAAAAAGGCAAAACGTATAATCACAATGCAAAATTAAAAATTGTTAAGTAAAAATTGTAAGTCAAAAGATACCAAGTTAGAAATATGTCGCTTTAGCGACACTACCCACAAATAAACCTTAATTTCTGCATTAACCAGAAAAGCCCCGGACAAGCGGCTTCGCGTCCGGGGCTTTTCTCTATATTAGCAGATATTATTTGTCTTTCTTCTCGGATTCATCTTTATCAGACTTCTCTTCTTTTTTCTCTTCCTCGCCTTTAGTCTCTTTTTTCACTTCTTCTTTACTGGTGGCGCTATAGAGCTCTTGACCGACTTTTTGAATTGTATTTGATAGTTCGTCGCCCGCAGTTTTTATTTTATCCGTATCATCTGACTTCAGAGCTTCTTTTGCCGCATCGATTTTCCCCTGAACTTCTTTAACTGTTTCTTCCTTTACCTTATCTCCGGCATCCTTGAGGGTTTTTTCGCTGGAATAAACGAGTGATTCGGTCGTGTTTTTGACTTCGATCGACTCTCTCTTTTTCTTGTCGTCTTCAGCGTGGGCTTCTGCATCTTTTGTCATTTTTTCTATCTCTTCCTTAGAGAGTCCACTGGAAGCGGTAATAGTGATTTTTTGCTCTTTGTTTGAAGCCTTATCAACAGCTTTTACGTTTAGAATGCCGTTTGCGTCTAGGTCGAACGAAACCTCCACTTGAGGAACGCCCCTTGGTGCCGGTGGCATACCGTCGAGTATAAATCTGCCAAGAGTCCTGTTGTCGGTCGCCATTTCCCTTTCCCCTTGCAAGACATGGATTTCAACCTGTGTTTGATTATCGGCGGCTGTAGAGAAAATCTGCGATTTGCTTGCAGGGATTGTGGTATTTTTCTCGATCAGCTTAGTCATTACCCCACCTAAAGTTTCGATACCTAGTGAAAGGGGAGTAACGTCCAGAAGCAATAAATCCTTGACTTCGCCGGCGAGTACACCGCCTTGGATAGCGGCTCCGACCGCGACGGCTTCATCAGGGTCAACACCCTTGGACGGTTCCTTGGAAAATATTTCTTTTACCTTATCCTGTACGGCTGGCATTCTCGTCATACCGCCAACCAAGATGACTTCATCAATATCTTTTGATTCAATACTTGCGTCTTTGAGCGCGCTTTTGCATGGCTTTTCGACTTTGTCTATTAAATCAGAAACTAAAGAGAGCATCTTTGGTCTGGTTAAAGTCATCACAAGATGTTTGGGACCGGAGGCGTCAGCCGTTATAAACGGCAGATTTATTTCGGTTTCTTGTTTGGTTGAAAGTTCAATTTTGGCTTTTTCAGCCGCTTCTTTTACCCTTTGAACAGCGGAGTTGTCGGAAGAAACATCAATTCCCTGATCTTTTTTGAATTCGCTCATCAGGTAATCCATAATCTTCTGATCAAAATCATCTCCGCCCAGGTGCGTGTCGCCGTTGGTCGATTTGACCTCAAAAACACCATCGCCAATCTCGAGAATTGTGATATCAAAAGTGCCACCACCCAAGTCAAAGACGGCGATTTTACCATCTTTTTTCTTGTCCAGCCCGTATGCTAGTGCTGCGGCTGTTGGTTCGTTGATTATTCTTTTGACGTCAAATCCTGCGATCGTTCCGGCGTCTTTTGTGGCTTGTCTTTGAGAATCGTTAAAGTATGCAGGTACAGTAATTACCGCTTCTGTTATTGTCTCGCCAAGATAATCCTCGGCGTCTTTTTTTATCTTCTGTAAAATAAATGCCGAAATTTCCTGTGGCGTGTAGGACTTGTCGCCCATCACCAATTCGACAGATTCTTTTTTACCCTCTTTAATCTCGTAGGGGACCAGCTTTTTATCTCTTTGGATTTCCTCATCCGGAAACCTACGACCTATCAGTCTTTTTGCCGAAAAAATCGTGTTGTTCGGATTAGTGGCGGCTTGTCTTTTGGCCAACTGACCAACTAATCTCTCAGAGCTTTTTGTCTGCGCAACAACCGAAGGGACAATGTTACCACCCTCGCTCGAAGGGATTACCTTAGGTTTTCCGCCCTCTATAAAAGCGGAAACCGAATTGGTTGTCCCTAAGTCTATACCTATTATTTTACCCATATAACTCCTCTTATTTTTTTATTATGTAAAATAATTGTAAAGTTTACTTTACATTTTGTCAAGAGTTTAGGTATTTAGACTCTTTTGAGTTCTATTGAGGACGCGCCGGTTTCGAGATTGATCTCTAGTTTTTTGGTGAAAGTGTCATAATCCTTGCTCTGATAAACATTCCCATTTTTTTCGAGACCGAAAGCAGTAAAGTTATTTGATGTTGCACCTGTTTTTGCAGATATTTTGATTCCGGTATTTTGAGAAACATTCAGCGTCACAGTGCTGGCACCGACATTAATATCTGCTTGAGCAAAGTCAATATCTTTTGGGAACGTGATATTGGCTGTTGTTGCGCCGGCTTTATAGGTGAATTTCTTTGTTTTGGTGTTCGTCAGATCGATGGTTGCATCAACGGCTCCGGCACTGACCAAGAGCTCTGTCGGGAGTTGATCACCAAGAGACAGCTGCCAGTCATTTTTTCCGTGCAGAAAAGGAAATGATGCACCTTTCGAATTAATCTTGAAACTATCTGTCTCCTCGAAAAAGTCCCGTTTTGTTTCAACACTAACAAAATTACTATCTATCTCACCTTCTATTAGCTGCGAAGAGCCGCCGGATATATCCAGATTCGCCGCACCTAGCGAGATATCTATTTTGACTGACGCTGCATCCTCATTAACTGGCTCGGCGATAATGGTTTTTTTGGCTTCGACTGTCTCTTTGGTCAAAAATGGTCTTGTTACGGGATGCAAAAACGCACTAAAAAACCCAACGAGTATGATGAAAGATAACACGCCAAGAAAACCGGAGGCAATCTTTCCGCTACCGCGAGCCATAATTGATAAACCTAGGGCAATCAAAACAACCGGCCACAGTCTCCATATTTGCTCAAAACTTTCAGAGCTCATCAGACCAAAATTAACCATTAAAAGGCAAGTGCCTATAAAAATAACCAACAAACCCCAAAAAATCTTTGAAAAGTTCACTAGTCTCTCCTTTTGGGACTAAGTAAAATACTCCCTCCAACGGCAATAATGACAAGGGGCCAGAGTTTTTTCATCCCTAGTCCGATGAAGGGGAAGAAATTGTTTATCAAAAATATAATACCGATTGTTAAAATTATTGCGCCGGCTACGAATCGACCGCTACCGTGAACACTGCCATCTTTTATTTCCGATGCCATCTTATCGGCGCCTTTCTTGATATTTTCTCCTAGGTCTTTAGTGGGTCTTTGTTCACTGTCTTCCGGAATTAGAATCCACAAGATGATATACGCAAGAACTCCGGTACCACCGAAAATGATCATTACCGCAAAAATAAGTCTGAAAATCAGAGGATCAACGTCGAAATACTCACCCAAACCGCTGCAAACACCAGCGATCATTTTGTCGCCGGATGACCTTCGCAATTTTCTGATTTCGTTAGCCATTTACTCTCCCACCTTCACCCTAGCCGGGCGTATTAATTTGTTCTCGCTCATATAACCAATATTTTCAATACTAATTATACATCCGGTGTCAATTTGTTCATTTTTCTCTGTAGCCACGGCCTCATGGAAATTCGGGTCAAACTTGTCTCCAATCTGCGGTGAAATCCTAGATATTCCTAGATCTTCGAGAGTTTGCTCGATTTGTTTGGCGATAAATAAAATTCCTTGCGCCCAGCCGTCTTGCGCGAGATTTTCGGGCAGGTGGTTGGTGGCTGCCACCAGATTATCTAGTACAGGAAGGATTTTGGTGAATGCCTCCAATTTCCCCTCTCCATTCCAATTTTGTTTTTCGTGCTCGGTTCTCTTTTTATAATTGTCAAAATCGGCTTGAGTTCTTTGCCAGCCCTGCTTTAGTTCTGCAATTTCGTTTTTGATTGATGTTTTTTTGTCTTTCATACAAAACTCCCAGAAGTGTAGATTACTGCAACAAAGCCAATTTGTCCAGACTTCGTCAGAGGCCGCCCGGGAGAGACAGGTAGTCGCCGGAGGATGCCGAGGCGGTGGCAGTTGCCGACGGCGCAGCCGGTACTGCCGGCACCGGTATCTCGGATTTAACCGCTGAGGCGGTTGGACTCTCTTGCGGCGTTGTTGTATTTGTCGGTGTCTTGGTAATGGTTGCGGCGGTCGGATCAATCCATTGAAATGGTCCTACTAACGAAACTTCGTCAGCTAAGAGGGTTGTTGTAATCTCGTCGGGTGAAAAAGTTTTGGTTGCATAAACTTTGATCAATTTTGTCCCGGGCATAATCTTTCTGATGGTCCAGTTAATGGTGGTCGTGCCGGGTTTGATTGAAAAAGTTCTCTTTTTGTAGTTGTATTTTTTGACTGTCGGGTCGGTTGACATA
Organism: uncultured Candidatus Saccharibacteria bacterium; assembly: GCA_964540855.1. Lineage (GTDB taxonomy): Bacteria > Patescibacteriota > UBA1384 > UBA1384 > DTJR01 > CAZIOI01. Next base: position 4,554 of record CAZIOI010000002.1, on the reverse strand, counting down.
AATCTTGTTTCAACTTCTATATCTTGTCTAGTCGCGGAGGTGATTTTAAACTGCAATTTGGCTGCAGCGTAGCCCGGGTAGCTGTCAGCCTGGATTTTGGAATTTGCAAACAATCCGAAAGTCGTGACTACGACAACGAGGAGACTGGCTATAAAGAGATTTGATATGGTTCTTTGATTTCGCATAATTACTGCTAACATTATCCTAGATGATCCGGCGGCTGTCAAAAAAAATTGCTCAAATCGATTTGCCGGTGTGTTTAATGCTCTTTGCGTCGGTTGGAATTTTCCTTGGCGCGAGTTTTGATCTAAATAACAGAAAAATGTTTTTGTTTATTTTGTCGGTTGCGCTGGTTTTGCTTGCCACTTTTTTGTTAAACAAAATGTTTTCTGTGGCTCTTGTCGCTGTTGTGCTGTATGCCGGAATACTGTTCGCTTGCGGTTTTAGGTTGCTTGGTCCGATAGACAACTTTAACGGTTGCGGCGAATTTAAATTGCGAGACATCCGCGAGTCGTCATTTGGCATAGAACTTGCGGTAAGTTCTTCGGCCGGAAATTTGATCGTTAAAACCGCAAAAGAATTGCCTTATAAAATTTCCGATATGCTTCTAATTTGTGTCGGTGAAGGAGCTATCACACGGGAGCGGAAAATGGGCAAGTATTATTTTGCAAAATATTCGACGGATCAAATTGCTCAAACGGACGAGATCCGGATAATATCTTCGGGATTTTCTTTAAAAAATTATTTCAACGCCGCCAGAGAAAGGCTCGACTCTATTTTCGACGTGTTAATGCCCGGTGATCTCGGGCAATTGGCAAAGGGTCTGATTTTTGGCGATCCGAATTTTTCGAAGATTTTTGATGAAAAAATTAAAGACTCCGGGCTTGTGCATATCACGGCTGTATCGGGCTATAATATCTCGATTATCTTGGTTGGACTTTTTAATCTGCTTCGGGGTGCGATCGGGAAGAACAGGGCATTTTACTTGAGTATCCTGATTTTGATTATATTTTGTTTCTTGACCGGGTTTCCCTCGTCGGTAGTACGCGCGGCTATTATGGGGTCTACGGCAATTATCGCCAAAATGGTTGGCAGGAAAGGTTCACCAATGAATTTACTGGTATTGGCGGGACTTATAATGATGATTATTAACCCTTTTATTATTTTCGATATTGGTTTTCAACTAAGCTTTTTGGCTACGGTCGGAATTATCTACTCGCAAAAAATTTCATATTTTGTCAAGGACTCTCAATGGTTCTCGACTATTGCGACTGTTTTTGCAGAAAGCCTAATGGCGCAATTGTTTTGTTTTGGCGTGCTGTTGTATCAATTTGGTCGAATCAGCCTCATCGGTCTTGTCTCGAACATTTTTATTTTGCCAATCGTGCCACTGGCGATGCTGGCGGTTTTTGTCGGTTTTGCGATTGCTTTGATTAACTTCAAAGCGGCGCTGGTTGCGAGTACTTTTTTTAGTTTGCCTGTATTATATATAAAGAAGGTCATTGAGATATCGTCTGCCTTTGAGACTCTGAATTTCAAGAGTATTCAGTTCGGTCTTACGGGTTTGATCACATACTATGTTATCGTATCGATGATCATTGTATATTTGTCGATGATTTATGACAAAGCTCAGAAAAATAAAATTTGAATATATTGCCATTGCGCTGTTATTGCTGTGCTCGGGTATTTGGGTCTATTATTTCGGGTCGGCAAAGGCAAGTCCCGATTCTGACACGTTAGCAAAAGTTTTCTTTTTAGATGTGGGTCAAGGTGATTCGGCGGTTTTCAGCTTGCCGGGATCCGTACAAATATTGATTGACGGCGGACCGGACGAAGGAGTCTTGGACAAGCTTGCAGCCGTGATGCCGCCCTCGGATAGAGAGTTGGAATATGTTTTTTTGACCCACCCAGATTTGGATCATATCGGAGGATTCGAGCATATTTTGGACTCGTACAAGATCGATAATCTATACACGTCTGGTAAACAAGCTGAATCAAAAACATACCAGAGAATTGCCAAAAAGATTGATGAGCAAAAAATTTCCGAATTTACACTTGGCGTTGGTGATGAAGTATCGCTTGGAGAATATTTTTCTGTTGATATTCTGTGGCCTAATAAGGATCAGGTTGGTGATTTATCATCAAATGACAGTTCTCTGGTTATGAAATTTGACGCGCCCGGCGATGCCGATGTGATGATGCTCGCCGATGCTGAAAATAAAGCTCTGGATGCGGTGGCTGGCGCTAACCTTGAGACGATACTGAAATCCGAGATTGTAAAAGCCTCTCATCACGGGTCGAGTAATGGTATCAGTGAGAACTTACTGGAAAAAATTGCTGCCAAATATGCGGTGATTTCAGTCGGTCAGCCGAATCGTTATGGTCATCCGGCGAAAGAGACAATTGATTTTTATAAAAATCTCGGTGCAAAAATATTCAGGACGGATGAGGTGGGGAGCGTTGAATTTGATTTGACCGAAAATGGTTGGCAAGCGGCGAACTAGTTTATAAACAAGGTGGCCCGAGCGGAGAGTGGGCATACTCTCCGCTCGGGCCGTGTGACGCGGGACAGGTGATGTCCCGCAGGAGGGTCGGAAGACCATTGGGCGCGGTTCCGGGGGTGTGAACCGTGGTCAACCGACCGAAGATGTGGGGCCGCGGATGACGGGAACAGAAGCTCACCCGCGGCTGTGGTGTCAGCGTGGGTGGCGGCTGGGTCCGCCGGAGCGGATCCGGCCTCCACCGTCATGGTGTCCGCCGCCGTGGGAGCCGCCACGACGGGGGGCGTCGAAAAAGGGAGGAGGTGGTCCGCCCCAGCATGGTGGCGGGGGTGGTTGGCAGCCCCAGGGCTGCTGCCATTGCGGCCGAACGGGGACAACGATCTGCGGCTGGGGCGCGGGCACCCATGCCACAGAAGTCGTCCCATCTGACCACTGCACCACAACAGGCTGCAGTGGGCCCTGCGAGTTGTATCCGGGCCCGATCTGGACCTGGATGCCGAGCTGGGCCTGCGCCGGAACGGCGCAGGCTACGACCATGAGGGTCGCCACGAGGGCGACCACGGCAATACTGCTAAGTTTCGTTGGGCGCATAATGCGCACCTCCGTTTATCGTTGGGCTGCAAAAGCAACCCTTGGTAATGTGCTAAATCAGGAAACTCTACCGCCAATTATACCCGATGTCAAGACGGTTGGCGTAAATCTTGATACGAAGTAGTATTTGTTATAATGTTAAACCTGTTATAAAGCCTTGGTATTTTTATCATAAATAAATTCGCAGACGCTAAATATATGGAGCAGTATGTCAGGACATTCTAAGTGGGCAACAACCAAGCATCAGAAGGCGACGACGGATGCGCGCCGCAGTAGTTTGTTTACAAAAATCGCTAATTTGATTTCGGTTTCTGCCCGATCGGGCGGCGATCCAACGATGAATTTTCAACTTCGCCTAGCGATTGATAAGGCGCGCGCGGCTAATATGCCCAAGGATAAAATCGAGCGTGCAATCAAGAGGGGAACGGGTGAGTTGGGTGGAAATCAAATAGAGGGAATCATTTACGAATCATACGGTATTTCCGGTACGGCTATTTTAATTGAGGCCTTAACAGATAATAAAAATCGAACGTCTGCCGAAATAAAAGGCGTTTTGAATAAACTTGGTGGGAAATTGGCCGAATCGGGTTCGGTCAGTTATTTATTTTCCCGCAAGGGGTCAATTAGCGCTAAAACGATCAAATCGCAGGACGAAGCAGAAATGGTAATAATTGATTCAGGTGCGGAGGATTATCAAGTTGAGGGTGATAGATATTTGATATATTCCAAACCCGATGAACTTTTTGCCGTTAAAAAGTCATTGGAAGATGGTGGATTTGTCACGGAATCGGCGGAGCTTGTCTGGGAACCAAATACCACAATAGAGCTGGGCGATGAACAATCGCAAAAAGCAGTCAAACTTTTGGAGGCTCTAGATGAACTGGACGATGTTTCGGCCGTGAGTAGTAATTTGGGGTAGTTTGTGACAAATAAATCCAAGGTTGTATTGGGCGTAGATCCGGGGACTGGGCGTTGTGGCTGGTCGATAGTCAAGTCGGCGTTAGATGAGCGCAAAAGGCGGACAATCAGCCTTCTTGATTGTGGCTGTGTTGAAACTAAGGCCAACACTCCGCTACCAGACAGGTTGGAGCTAATTGCCTCGGAGCTAGAAAAAGTTATAAAGAAATATTCACCCTTAGAACTGGCGATCGAAGAAATCTTTTTTGTGAAAAATGTTAAAACCGGTATATCCGTGGCTCACGCTCGCGGTGTGGCGATGCTGGTTGCTAAACGAGCAAAACTGGAGATTTTTGAATATAAGCCAAACGTCATAAAACTCTCGGTCTCTGGTTATGGTCATGCTACCAAAGAGCAGATGACCAAGATGGTGACGCTTCAAGTTAAAAATTGCAATATCACCCAAGACGATACGATTGATGCTGTGGCGGTGGCACTTTGCCACCTTGGTTCTTACAAAGAATAAACCACCAGCGTTAGCTGGTGTGTACGTTTTATGGCAACG
>CAZIOI010000001.1:0-74633 GCA_964540855.1 uncultured Candidatus Saccharibacteria bacterium | reverse complement strand
AGAATGCTGAAAACATGTTTAGGACTAATTCTGTGGCTTCAGACTGTTACTGGAGGCTATTCAGCTCTCCCGGTGATGTTGAGTCGGAAGAAATGGCATTTGCGGCCCAAAGATGCCTTGAACATAGCGAGTTTGCTATTAAATATGCCAAAACAAACGAAGACAAGGAAAAGTATGAGCAGCGAATCGGTGAATGCAAAAAATATCTTGGCGAGGCTTCTCAAGGTGACGGCAACGCCCCAACAACTCTATCACCCCCAGAACCAGTAGTTCGCGCTCAATCTAATACGGATTCAGTAGATGCTAGTCAGGCTGACGCCACGCCAAGTGTTGAAGCACTTTCTTATTCAGAGAAAGAATTTAGGGATGCCCTTCCCGACGGATCCAGAGAGGTTTTTGACGGTGTTTTAGCGGGTAATCTTCCCGATAAACTCCTTGGCATTATTGATCTGATAGCCACCGTCCACAAGGATAATGTTCCATTTTCATTTATTAAAAAGCTGGCGCCAATGGTAAATGATGCTGCCTATGTCGGCAAGGATAAATTTGCAATGCATATGTTAGCAGCGGATTGTTACGAAAGAATATACCAAGAGACTATAGGAACTGTTAGTCCGGAAGAGAAGCGCGAGGCCATTTTGCGGTGTGCCATTCACAATGGAGTGCTCACTCAATTTTCAAAGCAGGATATTTATTCGCCCAAGGCCGAAGCCGCCGCGAGGTTATATATAGAGAGTGGGTATCAAGATCCCGATCTTGGTCGTATCAAAAGTATATTATTTGACTCGCTTGAAGCACAGAGTAGGACCGACGAGGCGCGAGCTTTTGCGCTGGAAATTGGATCCGATCCTGGCGCGTGGGGAGGAGTTATCCCTAAAAAAGCACTTGAATACATTAGAGAAAACGAAGCGCAACAACAAGGCTCATAATATTTAACAAAATAACCGGAGGGAAAATGACAAACGATTATTATCAACCAATCAATACTTCAGCGCAAAATCCGTTGGCCGATGATCAACAGGCAAAAAGCGACGACTTGGCATCTAACGATTCCGCTTCGGTCCAAAAAGAAGCGGATTTGTTGGTGGACAAACTATCCGAGAATATTGCTCGCGATCTCGGGTTTGACGATGCGCCTCAAGAGCAGAAAAAGAAAATACTAGACGGTATTAATCAGAGAGTTGAAACTGCCGTTTTAAAAGCGATTTTAGCCAATTGCCCACCCGAAACCGCCCGTGAGCTGGGGGAGAAAATTGTCAACGAGACAATCACTCCCGAAGAAATAGAAAAAGTTATAAAAGATAATCCTGAGTTGCAAGGAAAGATCGAAGACGAAGTTGGCGCGCTTTATGAAAAAATGCTTGCAGAGAGCGAACAAGTGTGGGCGGGAGTGTCGCAGGAACCCGACGCTTCAAAGCAAGACGCGGAAGTTTCTAAGCCGGTAAAGACGCAAGCGTCTGAAGCTGGCGAGTCGCAGGCGAATCAAAATCCTGCAGAAACGTCGTTGTCTGACAAGATTAAATCCGCCGGCATCCCCATAGAACATACGACTGTTGCGCAAAAGATTTATGAAATGAGATCAAACGGGGAGATAAGCGCCGATCTGAACTTGACCGAAGTGCCCGAAGTCGAGCGAGCCCGCCGATTGTCCGAATGGGACTGGAATAAGGCCGGCGAGGTTGTCGAACAGCTGAAGAATAACCAGTAGCTAACCGAGCTGAGTGAATTTAAAACGTCATTTTTCTGGTGATGCACTGTTTTGCGTAGTTAAATAAATGAAAAAGGCAGGGTGCGTGGACTCCCGAAGGAGTCGCGCACCCTGCCTGTGTGGCTCGGGGTGGTCGTGATTAAGCGAACCACCACCACCCCTGCCACGCCGCCAGCCACACCACGATGAGGAGTACTCCTGCAACCGCGAGGAGTACTGCCTTCTTCGCCCCCTCGGGGTCGGGTGGGGGCTGGATGGTGTTACCCTGAGCATCAACGTATGGCTCAGGGTGAAGACTAAAATGGCGCCAGATCATGGCCACAGCGACCACGATCAGGCCCGCGATAAGGGCCAGCCACCGCCACCAGGGTGGCGTGCGCTCGGGCTCCGGCTTGGTGGGTTGGTCCGTGGCCTTCTCCGGGCCACCGGAGTCGCCGCCCGGGGCAGCGTCTGCCCCTGGTGCCTCGGCGTTCTCCGCACCTGGCGCCTCGGCCCCAGACTCGGGCGCGGGCGTTATGCCCGCCTTTTTCTCGAGGGCGGCGACGCGGTCCGCGAGTGCGATGTCCGCGTCTTGGAGGTTTTCGACAGCCGTCGTGTTGGCGACGGCCGTCTCAAACCTCGGCCACAGTTCCCCGCCCTTGTTCAGGAGGGAATCGAGAAGGGCCGCGGTGTCCGTTGCGGCCGAGGTGGAGGTGGCGAGCCCGACGAAGAGGAACGCAGTCCCCTTATCGCCGAGCTCCGCGTGGAGGAACACCCCGGAGTCAAGTGTCACCATGATTCCGGGTACCTCCTTTTTGAGTTTGAACAGCGTCCAGCCGGCGGTACCGAGCCGCATGGGCTCGTACCCGCCGCCCTTCCCCCATGCGCCGCCGAACATCTTTCCGGCGACGACCGGCGGAAGCGGTGCCTCCTCGAGGTCGGCGTTGTCGGTGAACGGCTTGTCGCCGACAACTGCCTTGGCGAGGTCGTTCCACCGAGCGTCGGTGGTGACCTCGGCGACTGTCAGCGGCATGCGGGTCTCGTAACCCGCCGCCGCGGCCGGGGTGGCCGTGGTGAATATGGTGGCCGCCACTACCATCATGGCGGCCAGTGTGATCAGGTTAAAGAGAGATTTCATCCCTCTCGCCCCCTTTCTCCGCCGATCAGGCGGTGGCGGCCACACTGGTGGGCCGCCCTCGACTGTCCGCTACGCTATCGCGTGTATTGCGAACTAGTCGAGTCCGACGCCAAACTCTCGTATCTAAACCCCGCGCTAAATAGAGACTCTAGCGCGAAGATATTTGTCAACTTTCACGCCCCCTCAAACGTCACAACAACATACCATAGAACCACAAAATGTCAATATTCTATACCTAATTTTACATTTTGGAATTGATGCAAAGCCTTGTTACCGCCATTGCTAACTTACTGTGCCCCTCGCAGTCTTGGCAAGGTGGGATCGGAATTTTAACCGTCTTTCATTGCAAGCATACAATACAATCAGGCGAAGCGGACGCAGTCTCTCGCCGATAACTAATTCTGAAAATAATATACTTTTCTCACGATCGTGAAAAAGATATAATAAAATGGAGGCAAATGACCAATCAAAACAAAATCTCTACAGGTAATAAACCTTGCAAACAAAAGACCAAAAAAAATAAGACAAAAAATTCGAGTTTCCAGCGACTTTTAAATACAACCGCAGCACTTTTGGCAATCTCTGCCGAAGCGATAGATGACTTTTGCGGTCTATCCAATTTATCAGGTCGTCGCGGACTCTACAAATTTGCTCATAAGTTGGAAATGGGAGAATATCAGCTCTCGTCGGCCATCCAATCGCTCGAGCGTAACGGATTTATAGAAAGGCAGGAGAGTGGTTTTTTAATCACCCCCAAAGGCAAAAGAAAAATCAAATTTTTGAATTTTCAAAATAAATCTCAAAAAAATGGCAAATGGGATGGAAAGTGGCGAGTTGTCATTTTTGATATCCCAGAAAGGTTGAGAGGCGGCCGAGACATGCTTAGATCTCATTTGATGAGGAATGGATTTGTAAAGCTCCAAAACAGTGTCTTTGTCTGCCCATTTGCGGATTTTGACGCCCTCGATGATCTACGTTATGCATGTGGCGTGGAAAAATATGTGAATTTTCTAGAAGCGACAAGCGTAAAAAACGATGATGATACTTCGCTTAGAAAAAGATTTGGATTATAAGGTTTTAAGAAAGTTGGCTTTTATATCTTTTTCACGATCGTGAAAAAGATATAATTCATAACCCTGTCATTTATTTTTCTTATTTTTCTTTGCTCAAAATTTTTTGCTGGACAAAGTAAGGGTTTGGAACATCTTTGATCTCCATTGCCGTTTTTGCACCGGAGGTCTCAACCTCGACGTCACCAAAATCCATCAGCATCTCGAATACACCGTGCTTCGCGTGCGAAACATTTTGGATGTTTTCCAGCGGCACTTCATTATTTGTTCTAAAGAGCAATCGTTTTTGGTAAATGGCGAAAACCCTCTGGTTTGTCAGGATAAATATGGTATTTAGCCAGAGCCAGTAATTTATCAAACCATAAAGCCCTGTGCACGCTAAGACAAAAATCAGAAAGCCTACAGCCCAATTGCCCCAGTCCATAGCTAGGGGCACGGAGCCCAATAATGCCAGACCGACTATAATAAATCCGGCTTTGGATAAAACAAAAGGATGGCGCCGCCAAACAGCGATTATTTTTTCATCAGGTCTTTGCCCGTCAAACGAATCTATTATCATACAATTAATCTTAGTCTATTATTTTGATTTTGTAATTTTTCTATCTAATGAATAAAACATTATAAACGCCCCTGCAACTAAGGCGATCAAAAGATATATCTTTATTCTCCCTGTAAACACCAGTCCCGACAGACCAAACAGTAAAGAAAATCCGGTGATTATGCCGAGCGTTGCCAGCTTTGAGAAGCCGGCGCGAATGAATCGGTGATGAAGGTGGCTTTGGTCGGCGGTGGTTAGAGGGTTTTTACCCCCGATAAGGCGTTTTGCTATGACATAAAGGGCGTCAAGTATGGCGAGACCAAAGACCAACAAGACCGTTGCCAGCTTGCCTCCGCTAATAACGGTTAAAATTGCCAGCAATAATCCCAAAAACATCGCCCCCGTGTCGCCGAGGAACATTTTGGCGCGACCTCCTATGGGCAAGTTAAGGGGCAAAAAGCCGATTATCGCACCTGACAGAATGGCGCACATAAGCGCTGTTGACATTTGTCCCATCGAATAGCTTAAAACACCTATTATCGAAATTGAGATAAGGCTCAATGTTGCAGCCAGTCCGTCGAGACCGTCGATAAAATTAGTTGCGTTGGTGAGCATCAGAACCCAGAGAACAAAAAACAGATCCGCCCAAAAAACCAGATGATATATGTCTGCTCCGATCTGCAGGGGGATTTTAAGCGAGTTTAGATAAATAGTATCGCCAAACGGATTATTGAAATAAACCAAGCCCACGCCGGCAAAAATCAGAATTACAGCCGAGAATATTTGAAAAATCAGCTTTACCGGCGCGGAAGCGCCCTTGAGATCGTCGTAAACCATAATGATCGAGAGAACGATAGTGGCGAGAAGTATTCCGAGTAATCTTTTGTCGGCGGCAACAGAAAAAATTTTGTAAGGGAAGCCAAAATCGCCCCAAGACCGATCGCCAAATAGAATTATGACAGCGACCATCAGGATTAAAAAAGTTCCAACTATACCAAAACCGCCTATTCGCGGAGTCGGTCTGTTGTGAATATCACGAGAACGCGGTTTTTGTTGTCCTAAACCGGTCTTTTGCGACCAACGAAAAAAAGCAAATGATCCGATAGAGCTTGCAATTGCGGCGATGACAAGCCACAAAAAAATCATTAATCCTCTCGTTCGTCGGTCGAATAAACTTCGGTCCAATCTATTCTGGTGTAATCAGTTATCTCGGTCGGGCTGAAAAATCTATTTATCTCGATCTTGGCATTTTCTGCCGAATCGGACGCGTGAATGATGGTGTTTGAGCGGCTGAGCGATAAATCTCCTCTTATCGTACCGGGCGCGGCCTCAACACCGTAAGTTGAACCGGTCAGAAATCTGACCGCGTCAACAGCCCGCACGCCCTCCCATACCATAAGGATTGCGGGAGCGTGTTTCATAAAATCAACCAAATCTTTGAAAAAAGGCTTTGCTTTATGATGAGCGTAGTGTTCCTCTAGCTCTTTGTCGTGCAGGACCTTCATTTTCATCGCTACAAGTTTAAGTCCCTTTTGTTCAAAACGAGTGATGACTTCGCCGGTCAAACCTCTGTTGACTGCGTCCGGTTTGATGATAACGAGTGTTTTCTCCATAGTTCTCCTGAATTTATTATTTATTGGATCGATTTTACCAAAAAAACAGGACAGATAAAAGACGATATATTAAATCAAAACGTATAACCACAACAAGTTAACGTATAACGTAAAACGAAAAACGTATAACCACAGCGTATATTTCAAAAACTTATTCATAATCGTCGCGTAGCGACACAACAGTTATACGCTATACGTTTTACGTTTTGCGTTACCCTGCCCTATGACCGAGAGGGCTTTTTTGTTGGGGTTAAAAATCTCATTGGCCAAGGACTGTACATCGCCGATGGTTACGCGGTTTAGTCTCTCGATTGTTTCCTGCAAATCCCTGACTTCGCCATAATAATAAAGATTTTCGGCTATGTAAGAAGCAATCTTAAATGATTGCTCTAAAGACAGGGCCAATTGACCGCGCAAGTTACCCTTTGCTCTCTCGAGTTCGATTGCACTTGGTCCGTTTTTTTTGATGTCTTCTATCTCGCGGTTGATTATGTCGAGAGTTTCGTCGAGTTTATCAGGTTTAATCCCGCCGGATATTGTAAATGAACCGGTATCAAAATATTGCGAAACACTCGAATATATATAATAGGCAAGCCCTCTTTTTTCTCTGATTTCGATCGAGAGTCTGCTGGACATACCGGAGCCCAAGATGACATTTAGAATTGCCAGAGGATATTTCTTTGGGCTGTCTTTGGCACAAGATAGATAAGACAGCACGAAATGCGTTTGATCAACCTTGCGGCTTTCTTTAAGAAAATCTTGTGGCTTGGTTGTGTTATCAAACGGTTTAAAGGCATTTTTCTGCCCGGATTTCACCGCGGAAAACTTTTGTTCAACAATTTTTTCGTATTTGTCGGCGGCTTTGCCGCAAATAACGACGATGGTATTTTTAGCACTATATTGTAACTCGCGATAGTTTTTAATCTCATCAACGCTGATTGTTTTTATATTTTTGGTGCTGCCGATCAGATCCATTCCGAGCGGTTGGCCTAAAAAGAGCTGTTGCTGGTTGAGATTCTGGACATGCGCCTGAGGAGTATCGCGATACATATTCGCTTCCTGCAAAATGACTCCTCTCTCTTTCTCCAACTCATTGGGATCGAAAATCGGCTCTAGAAACATGTCCGATATGACATCAAACGCCTTGGGAAAATCGCTGGCATTCGATTGGACGTAGAACCCCGTTTCTTCCTCTCCGGTAAAAGCATTGTAATCCGCGCCGATTGATTCGAGTTCGCTTGTAATCTCGAATGCGCTTGGATATTTTTTCGAACCTTTAAAAAATAGATGCTCGAGAAAATGAGAGATTCCCGATTGCTCGGCTGTCTCAAATCGCCCTCCGGTTCCCACCAAGATTAAAATCGTGACTGCCTCGGTAGAGTCAACCGGCGCGCTGGCCAATCTCAGACCGTTGGGGAGAGTTTTAAGATTGTAATTCAACATATTTTTCTACCTTTTGCTCACCCTCTCAACGTATTCGCCGGTTTCGGTGTTTACTTTGACGATGTCGCCAACCGAGATAAAAATAGGCGAGAGGATTTTGGCGCCGGTCTCCAACGTGACCGGTTTGCTGACCGATCCTTGAGCGGTATTCCCTCTGGTCGCCGGTTCCGCTTGGGTGACTTCCAGATCGACCTTGATGGGTAAATTGACATTTATCGGGTTAGAGTTCCAATTTAATACATCGACTTCCATGCCTTCTTTGAGGAATTCTCCGGATTTACCGACAACCGAATCCGAGAGATCATATTGTTCGTAGGTTTCCATATTCATAAAATGGTGCCCACCTTGATCTCGATAGGTGAATTGCGCTTTGGCCCGCGTAATATCAGCCTCTTCAAGCTTTTCGTTGCCTTTGAAGGTGATATCAAAAAGCGCACCGGAGATGAGGTTTTTGAGTTTGCTTCGCAAAATCGCCCCGCCCCGACCGAGCTTGGAATGTTCTTTCCATGCCAACTGGTGAGGCTGGCCATTGTATATGAGAAAAGTGCCAACCTGAAGATCACTGATATTTAGCATAATAAAACGTAGCTCCCTCGCTATTTTACAGCTAGATTAAGTTATTATCTATTGGTGTACGGCAAAATTGCCAAGAAACGAGCCCTTTTTATTGCTGTTGCAAGATTTCTTTGGTGTTTCGAGCAAAATCTGGTCTCTCTGCGAGTCTTAATCTTGCCCCAACCCGAAAGATACCTTCCGAGGCTTGATTCTTTGTGATCAAAATCTACAATGTTGTTTTTGCATGCGTAGCATCTCATTTTTTGATTCCTCTAATTATTAAAACGGGATATCGTCCAAGTTTATCTCGTCTTCGATTGGTTCTTCTTTAGCCTTAGGTTTTACAGGGTTTTTCTCCGGCTTATCGGAGGCTGTCGGCGCGTTGGGTGCCTGATAATCTCCACCGGAGCCCGATCCCGGGCGACCGGAAAGGGCAATAATATTTTCGGCTATGATCTCGGTTCTTTCTCTCTTGGCGCCGTCTTGGCCCTCCCATGATCTGGTCTGCAATCTACCCTCGGCATAAACCTTTGTACCTTTTTTTATGATCTGGTTGGCAATTTCTGCTAATTTTCCCCAAGCGACTATCTCATGATATTGCACTTCTTCTCGGGTTTCTCCGTTGTCGCTCCAACGGCGGTTTGTCGCTATGGCAAATGATGCGACAGAATGTCCGTTAGGGGTGGTACGCAATTCGGCGTCTCTGGTGGCGTTGCCGATGACCATTGCTCGGTTTAAATTTAACATGAGCCTCCTTTAATCTTCCTTGACGAGCTCTTCAAGTTTTTTGTTAAGCTCTTCAGAGGAAAATTCTTTCTTTTTTGCTTTTGGTTTAGCGGACTTTTTCTCTGACACTGTTTTAATCTCGGAAGCGTTTTCCGCTGTTTTTTTGGTTTTAGTAACTTTTTTGGCTGTTTTTGGAACCTCTACCGGTTCAACTTCTTTTTTCTCTTCGACTTTTTCAATCGGGGCTGCAACTTCTTCTTTAACGGCAGGTTTCGTCTCGTCGGCGCTGACAACCTTGGCGGTTTCCACTTTGGGCTTGGCAATCGGTTTCTCGGCTTCTCTTAATCTGGAGATTATCAAAAATCTCAAAAGATCCTTTTTGATCCTCAGCGCTTTTTCGATCTTTACCAGCACGGATGGGTCGCAGGCGAACAACACGGACCAATAGTGAGCGCGGTCGTGCTTGGTGATTGTATAGGCGAGTTCTCTTTCTCCTATATCGTTGGTGGCGTCTATAGTAGCGTTATTTTGTGCCAACACAGAGAGCACATCCTCGTTGGTTGTGCCGGGTTTGACTAAAAAAGTGATCTCGTAGCGATTTTGCATTTTTTCCTTTCTGGCCCAGTCCGTTTTCGGACCTCGTCCCCACTTGGTGGGGAAAAGTTAATTAATTTGAGTATATTATAGGGATTTTTGGCGAAAAATCAAGGCTTGACCAAAAATCTTGTGCGCAATCTCATATTTATTGCTGCTTAGCTCTTGATTGTGACAGTTTGTTTTGTTATCTTGTCGTGATCTGAGTTTTCGGACGCACCTTAATACGTTGTATCCATTGGGAGGCGGTTTTGTGTCTGCAAGCACTGCGCAAGCTCCGGCCAAGATGAATGCCGTGGTTCAGGTCCATCTTGGTCGGCACGGCGGAGTTAAGGCCGCCACGATGGTAGAGAATGGCACACGCGTGCATATAGGTGATAGTGCGCGCCAGAATCTCGCTGATCAGGCGGGTCTGCTGCCAACTGTTCTCAAGGTGCACGCCGAACTTGTTCGGCGAGACGGTCACTGGTGTCTTCATTCTAGTGGCTTGAGGCGACTGGAGGTCGGGTGGCCCGAATATGAGTTGGTTGAAGTTAGGGTGGACATTCCAAGGGGGTGTCCGCTGGAGGGGCCGCGCCTCATAGGCTGGGTAGCTGACACTGACGAGCGTCTGTGTGTCACGGGCGCCGCCATGGAAGTTGTCATCGACCTTCTGGCGAGCCGGTCACGCGCCACTCACGTGGCTGTACGCCGGTTGCCTGGCGAACGACGCATAGACAATCCTCTTCAGATCGCCGGATTGGCGAAAGAGGCGCGGGGCTAGGCCCGCGCGAAGCAGTAGGGGGGCTCACGGGTCGAGCGTGTAATGTCGTATCGACCCTCTTTTTTTTGCCTGTTGATTTGGTAAACTAAGCATCGATGAGACTTTCAAAATCTTTTACAAAAACATCTCGCGACTACCCCAAGGACGAAACTTCGATTTCGTGCCAGCTTTTGTTGCGCGCCGGCTATGTCGATAAGCTCGCGGCCGGAGTTTATACGCTCTTGCCGATGGGCTTAAAAGTGGTCAACAAGATTTCTCAGATTATCCGCGAAGAGATGGAGGTTATCGGAGGCCAAGAAATTTTAATGCCGGCTCTTATTCCCAAAGAAAATTGGGTTGCTACCGGTCGCTGGACGAATTTGGATGTACTTTTCAAGCTCGATGGCGCCGACGAAAAGCAGTACGGACTTGGCGCTTCGCATGAAGAGGTTGTCTCTCCTTTGGCTAAGAAATTCACCCTATCATATCGCGACCTGCCATTTTCTATTTTTCAAATTCAAAACAAGTTTAGAAACGAGCTGAGGGCAAAATCGGGTGTTTTGCGAACCAGAGAGTTTTTGATGAAGGACTTATACTCGTTTCACAAGGACGAAGTGGATTTGGACGAGTATTATGAGAAGGCGACCGAGGCGTACTGGAAAATATTTGAGCGCGTTGGCATAAAAGACAAAACATATTTTGTCTATGCCTCGGGTGGAACATTTGCAAAATATTCTCATGAATTTCAAACCGAGACCGAGGCGGGGGAGGATGAAATTTATGTATGCCGATCGTGCTTTACGGGCGCCAATCGCGAAATCGTTGAGGGCGAGTACGAATGCCCCAAGTGTAAATCAAAAGATTATGAGTTAAAAAAGGCGATCGAAGTCGGCAATATTTTTAAGCTAAAGACCAAATTTTCCAAGCCGTTTGAGCTGGAGTATGTTGACGAAAAAGACAAGCGCCAAAGTGTGATCATGGGCTGTTATGGAATCGGTGTTCAGCGCTTAATGGGCGCTGTGGCTGAGGTTTCACACGACGACAAGGGTCTTGCGTGGCCCGAGAGTGTTTCTCCTTATAGCGTTTATCTTATTGGTCTTGGGGCGGAGGAAAAGGATGCCGAGGAAATTTACAAAAAACTCAAAGATCAGGGGATTGATGTACTATTTGACGACAGAGAAGTCTCGGCCGGCGAAAAGTTCGCCGATGCCGATCTGATGGGAATCCCGTACAGGGCTGTAATTTCACAAAAAACAGACGGAAAAATCGAACTCAAACGAAGAGGCGACGAAAGTACGCAGATATTGGGGTTGGAAGAGGTAATCAACAGACTTAAATAAGGAAATCTCCTAGGCGGCCTTCTTAGTCGCACCGGGTGTTCTTGCGGCGTTTCCTGTCAGAAAATCCCACACTTTTTCAAAAGCGTTTTCCGATTTTTCTCCGGCTTGAGTGCCGCCGGCGCGCTGCGCCATAGTATAGGATTGAGCCAGACTTTCCCCATCTGTTCCTATAAATCCGTCATCATCATAATCTTCCCCAATAGCATCCGTCTTTCCGTTAGTTTCCAGTCTCGTGCCTCTGTCCGATAGACTGTTTGCAAGCATCTCGCGCCAAGAAGCGCTCGACTTAAATACTATCTGCAATTGCGGGATTTCTGAGAGCTTTCTGATGATTTCGGATGAACTACCGTCTCTTAAGGCGGCAAGATCAACGCCGTTTTGTCGGCAAAATGCTACGAATTGATCATCCTGATCACAGCCGCACAAACCCTTAATGTAAGCGATAACATCCTCGGGTTTTGAATATTTTATTTGATCTATAAAATAAGCCTCGTTGCTTTCACCGGCGCAGAGGTATGATCCGATCATCTCGGCGACCAGCTCCTTTGCAACAGCAACTCTTTCTTTTGCCAACTGATCGGGCTGCGAAATAGTCTCGAGTTTTTTGAGTCTTCCCCTAATATATTGGTTCCACATCGGCAGATGAGCGGTTGGTTCTTTGATGACCTGTAGAAGATACGCAAATTGCGGATTTTCCGCTTGCATAAGAGCAATATTTTCATCAGTCGGATTTTGAGCAAATTCCTTAAACTTTGCATATTGCTCAAAATCAAAAAGATTCGTCGATTCCGCCAAAAGGTGACCGATTTCGTGGCTAATGATGGTTCTCTGGGCGGTTTTACTCTCTTTTATAAATGGACCGTAGATATAGATTTCTCGCGAATTACCATTGACCAAATATACGCACGACATACCGTGGAGCGCTTGGGCATGTTCACCAACTTCTTCCCCCGGATTCTCTCTAAACTTTATCGATGTAACCAAGCTACAGACTTTTTCTCCGGAGATTATATTTTTTAATGCTAATTGATACAAAGATTCTCTGACAGATGAAATTGCTTTTGTGTCAGGCAACTCGGATTTTAAGGGAGTAATGAGTGCTTCTTCAATCGAGATAATTTCCCCTGCCAGAGTTTCAGCTTGCGCTTTGTCTATGCCTAGGACTGCAGATTTTTCTTCCAAGACATCTCGCACCAGAGAGTCCAGCTCACCTGGAGAGAAACCACCTTTGTCGATAAAGGAATCCATTGCACCAGCAAGCCCCTCCATATCGGTATCTTGTTCCGCTTTGGATAAAAACGCTTCGCGAAGCGCTAGCGTTACCTCGCTTTCGTTTTGATCACCCAGCCCTTCTTGGTTTTCTTGCGTCAGGTTCTCAGCTTCTTCGGGCTCAACCGTAGGCGTTGCCTCGGGAGGATTTTCTTGTTCCGGCGGCGGAGTTTGTCCTGATTGTTCTTGTTCTGTCATATTATTTGGCTCCGGCGGTTATAGCGTCTGCAATGCTTGAGCCGGTATTAGACGGCGTGTTTTTGGATATGTTAGATAATTTTGTATCAAATTCACTGTCTTTGGCGATTTGGCCGGAAGCCGCTTGTTCGATCTCCTGTGCCACGGATTTTTCTATTTCATTTACAGCTTTCTGTGGATTTTTGTTGATTGATTTTTCATCCATACCCGAGCGGATTAGAGTTTCGACAGTTTCCAATATGCCAGCGGCTTTTTTGGATGTGTCTTGGATGTCATCATGGCTTAAGGTCAGACTGGATTTAAGGGCGGCACCGGGATAAAATTTATCGACTTCTCCCGCAAGCTTCTGAATATCCTGCGGCGTTGCCGGTTTTTGTAGCCCCTGAATGACTTTTCGCATATTTTCGCCGATATCCGACAGTTTAAGTCCATCGGGATTTTTGCTTATGCTCTCGGAAATTTTTTGAGTTATCCCTTTGCCAATCAGTGTTTTTTGCTCTTTCATCAGGGCGGATATACTGCCGATGAGATTATCGGATAAGTCTCTATTTAAAAATCCTTCTCTGAGTAACGAAAGGCTGTTTGAGTCTAGCTTACCCTTGTCGGTGTATTTTTTGGCATCAGAAAAGTCGATTCGTGGGTTCTTGGCGATTGCCAAAGCGGTCTGATTCTGGACGCCGGTTTTTGTAAGGGTGGAGCTAATATCTTTTGTCGAAGCTTTTTGAATTTGGGCAAGACGGTTGAGGTAATACATCCCGTTTTTTTCAAAAATATCAGAGTCGGTCGATCTCATCTGTGAAATGATGTTTTTTATAACTGGCGGAGGTGGGGGAGGAAAGATTGAAGGGTCTTTGATCGTGTCAGTGAAAAGCTTAGTTAAATCCCTGAAGCCGGTTGCGTAATCACTCTGGTCTCGAGTCATCAATGTTTTTGCTTGGGTATCGGTTAGAAAGCCCTGCCTGGTTTGTTTGCTGCTATCGATATATTCTATAACCTTGCTAGTGTTGTCTCCAAAGGTTGTCGCAAGATCGCTTTTTTGCAGAATTCCGTCATCGATCGCTTTTTTTATTATCGACATAGGGATATTATCGAGAACACCCTTTGTCGCCAACACTTTTAGCGCCTCGGGGTTAGCGATTTTGTCGTTTTCCACGACCTGCGATAATCTCATCAACTTGCGCGCCGAATCGGCGCGCATAGCAGCACCCTGTTCGTCCAAGACTTGCCCGTTATGATTTTTGAGCTGTTCTATGAGCCTCGTATCTCGCCATAGTTTAAGATCGGATTGATCCACAACGGCTCTGAATGCTCTGTTGGCAATACTTGCCGAAGATTTGACCAGCAGATTATCGGAACGGCTTGCATTGTCTTGAGCAGCTTGCGAGACGGCCTTTTCGATGGAGCTATTCAGTCCGGCGGGCGCGATCGCTTGTCTGCCTTGCTTGCCGATCGCGGCCGATCTTAGCTGACCGGCTTGATTTGTCCTTATGGCGGGGGCGAGTACCCTTGGATTATTTTTTGAAATATCTTTTATCTTGTCGATACTGGCAAATTTAACCTGTTGCTCTTTGTTCTGTGGTTTCACATCGGTGCCGCCAATCCTGTTAAGTCCAAGCGCCGCGCCAAAGCTTGTTTTCGAAACGGCTGCAAGAATTTTTTTCGTGTCTGCTTCGACCGTGAAGGGGAAGCGGATCAAAAAGATAATAGCAACGGTTTTTAAAAACCAGAGTGCCATCAGAGATGTTACATCGCTCGAAGAAGATCCAAAAAGGTTTAAAATAAAAAATACAAAGTTCGCCAGTGGTGCAAAAAAGATTGCAATCAACAAATATGACCACCATTTTCTGAAAAACGCTTGTGTTTGAGGCAAAATCAAGCAAGCGAAGGCGATCGGAGCTATTATTGTCAAAATCTGAACGGCGAAGGCTCTGAGCGAAAGAACGTATTCGAAGGCAAATGTCGCTAGAGCGGGGATAACCAGCATAATTGAACCCAAGACGCCGGCAAAAAAACTGACGCCGCTTGCGCCGATCAGGCTTGATCCCACATCGAATACCAGTTTGACACTATCATCTTTGAGTTGGTCAACCGACCCGAGATTAAAATATCCGCCGAAGATATTTTGCATTGGATGGTAGGCCTGATAAGGCGAAAAGATATTGAGCCTGTACGTGAAATCGACAAATCTGGACAGCAAAAACACAATATAAATCGAAAGCGCACCGCCGATAATGGCGATAATGATTGATGGGAGAGCCTTTTTGATCGCATATGTATTAACTTCGATGTGCAAAATATTAGCAAAGGCAAAGACAAATAGTGCTACTACGGCCATAAGCCCCATAATATTTCTGGCGATTGTGAAGCCTTTGTAAGCCGCTGATGGAGTAGCTGACTGACTCGGTGAAAGGGAGTCAGTCAGGGCGCTTGTCGAATTCGCAAGTTCGTCGCTGTAGAAACCGGTTTTTTGGGATTTATCGCCCAAGGGGTTTGTTGGCGACTCCTCACATTTGCCCGAGCTACTTGAGAAAGTAGTGCTTTTATAATTTGTGCCGTTACCTACCTGCTGGATTGAGCAGGTAATGTCTGTGGCGAGGTCGGCAATTGACAAAGCGGCAAGTCGAGTAAAAGAGCAAACCACTTCTTTAAAAATATTTGTGCTATCCGCGGCGAACAAATCTTGGCATATCTGTTCACTGGTGGTCGTGCCACTCACTCCATCGGTCAATGGAGACTCATTGCTATCCCATTTGTAATTTATATCGGAAGGAATTGCCTTGGCTGTCGCAGGCAAAACAAGCAGTCCGATAGCTGCCGTAACTATAACTGTAAATTTGATCAATCTGATCATAAGAAACTTATATGTATTCCATATTTTTGTCCGGTCGACTTAAGAACACCCGTGCTTGATGAATCGGCGGTTGGATAGTAGTGCGCAATTTTATCTTTCATCACCACCAAAACGCCGGCCGAATTGTCCTTCTGATTTATTGTAGCGTATTTATCGTCTATGGTGATAGCTGCCGGCAAAACGCTATCATCAGAACTGCTATTGATTTTAAGGTTTGAATTTGCTTTAAATATATCCTCTGTGATCTCCGCCAGCTTTTCTTGCGCGACCATTTTGCCGCGAGTTGCGATCTCGCCGGCGAGAAATTCGCCCGGCGAAAACTGGTCGAAATAAGCCGATTTTATTTGCGCTTCGATGTTCGGGTAATAGCCGCTGGCGCAGATGGCGTTTGAGGGGATGTTTTTGGCGGCTGAGACGAAATCGTAATTGGAGTTAAGATAAATCGGCACGGATCCGACTTTTTGTCCGTTTACGCTGCAGCGAATCTCATCGACCGAAACAATATCAAACTCATAAGGTTCGTTGGCGCCGGTCGATGTCTCGTCGGTCTTGGGCGAGTAATTGATCTCTATCCTCTGATGTTTTTTGGCTAAATAATTGATCATCTTGAGCGAGTTTTGGGATATCTCGCCGTTTTTTATAGCGTCCAGATCACCGGAACCTGTGAAAAATAGCCTTTGTGATGATGAGAGGGAGCTGATGCTGTTTATTATCGCCTTATTAGTCGGCTCCGTATTGTCGGAAAACAAGAATTTTGAAATCATCACGATCATGATAATAAATGGAGCGATCGCCAAAAGAGCGAAAACAAGACACGAGCCGCCGATAATTCTCCATTTATTTTGTTTCCAATACTCCTTTAATTTGTCTTTTAGATCACCAAAAATGTCCGGATCGATGAGTCCGCCGGTAGCGCTTTTAACAGCTTTTCTAATTTTGTCGCTTATTTGAGCGGCTTTCTGAATGCCTTCCAATCCTGCCTGAACAGCAGTGGAGACGCCAGCTGTTGCGGCGCCGGTAGCAGCAGAAATTCCTGCTTTGGCAGCAAGCTCGGCGCCTTTTTGTACTGCTTTGCCGGCGACTTTTTTGCCTGCCTCGGTAACTTGCTTGGTTGCGGCACTCTTGGCACTGCTGGCGGCTTGACGGGCTTTGTTAATACCTTGTCCCAATCCTGTCTTGTCAAAAGCCTCTCCAGCTTTTTTAGTAGCGCTGCCAATACGACCACCGGATAATTTGTCGGCGGCACGAAAAGTATCATTTGATTCGCTGACTCTGTCGGCGACACTTCGACCGACTCCGTAATCTGCTTCCGGCTGTTGTTCTGTGGAGTCTGTTGTTTGCTCTTCTGTTTCCAAACTAACTCCTTGGTTGGGAAGCTATTTTTTTAAATGTTTCTGAGATCATTATCGGAACTTGCGACTCAGCTTCTGCGACTAGGGCAGAGTCAGCGGATGCTACAGCTTGTTGCAACTGCTTGGAGGTCTCGGCAATAACCTGTTCTTTTAGAGCTACTGTTTGACCGGTCCATGCCGATCCGAATTCTAGTTGCAAGTGAGGATCTGTGAGGGCGCGAACCTGTGTGTCAATAGATCCAAGATCAATGTCCGTTGACTGTATGCCACTTGCGATTTGTGTCCTGATGTCTTGTAAAATAGCCTCTGTATCGGTGACGGCACGATCTCTCATGACCTGCGTGCCAATCCTGTATT
This sequence comes from uncultured Candidatus Saccharibacteria bacterium, assembly GCA_964540855.1. Classification (GTDB taxonomy): domain Bacteria; phylum Patescibacteriota; class UBA1384; order UBA1384; family DTJR01; genus CAZIOI01. The sequence goes on along the minus strand of CAZIOI010000001.1, from coordinate 57,160 downwards.
GAACCTCTATTGGGTCAGTAATCTTTGTTCTTTGACCCGCTAGGTCAGAAACGGTCGCGGCTTCGGCTGCTTTTAGAAGTGTATTGCTGTTGGCCACATCAACCAAAGAGGGGTTAATGTTCATTTTTTGACCAATAACAGTTTTTGCTCTAGAGATTAGTTCCGGCGAAACGCTGCTTGGATTAGTTGCGGCTTGACCCAGAACATAATGCGATTGCATGATTGCATCGACATCTTCCTGGCCGCTGATTCTCTCTGTAAGTGCAGCAACGCGCCTTCCTTCTTCTGATCTTGCGGCGAGGGCAACTTTTGTCATATAGATATTCTCGTGAGAAACATCCTTTAATTCGGAGTGACTTCTAGGCAGATCTTCAATACTATCGACGCCCAGACCATGGCCCATCTCGTCTGCTAACTCAATTGCCCTGGCAAATGCTTGTTTCTGCGTGACACCGGTAGTTTGCCTCGCTATCTGTTGTAATAACAGCAAGCTTCTCCTCTGGTTTTGCTGTTCCAGCGCGGTGATACGTTTTTGCTCCGGTGTAGTTGGCGAGCCGGAGCCAAATATTTCACGTTTGCGTTCCTCGATAATTCTATCTTGACCGGGTCGGTTACGTCCGCGCGCTTCTCTGGCCAATTGTTGATTGAGGGCATAATCGCCCTGAACAATGTTTGCCGCTGTATTGGGTTTTATATTATCAAAATATGGGTGTTGCATATAATCTTTAAGCCCCTTAACTTGGGTCCTGTATCTTCTTAACATAGCGTTAGCTTCCAGCTTTACAGCATCAGTGACGGTTGTCTGCCCCATCGCGCTGGCTACATTCTCGTAGAAAGCCTGGAAAGCCGGCTTCAAATATTCCGCCATTTCTTCCGATGTTCCAAGATCAGCGAGATCTTCCTTGACAACAGCCGACATATATTTTCCTTGTGCATATCGACCTCTGGTTTGTTCAGCAAACCACGAATATTTTGCAAATGTTTTACCGCGCTCTGCTTCGTCATAGTCAAGGTTTTCTTTGATTGTGCTCATAACACCATACAAATTGCTTTTTTTGACATATTCCAAAGCCCTGTGTGTTCCGGTTTCCTTTTGTGCAGCCACATCTCTTCTGCTAATTTCATCGGAAATTGTTTCTCGGTTTCGTTGTGCGACTTCTTCCTTTGCCTTCTTCTCAAGGTCGCCTAATGACAAAGTGTGGAAGCCTTGTTTTCTCAATATTTTCTCTCTTTCATTCAACGCTTTGTTTGTTGCAATCTTGTTTTGAAGTGCGGTTTGCTCGCTTTGCATTTCTACTAGCGCGTCATTGTAATCGCTAGGATTCGTATATTGGACTTGAGCTGCCAAACCGCTTCGCGCTTTTTGTTCTGCGCTTGCTCGGATATCCGGATCAGTTAGCATGGTATATGCATATTCATCTCTGGTTAGAGTTTTACCATCAGCCTGCTTTTTCAATGCTTCTGCTCTTTTTTCCTTTTCTCTTTCCATATAAAAATTTGCTATTTCACCAATACTTCCGCTTTCATATGCTTTGCGTGTGTTCCCCCTGCTTCTATTATCGGCCTCGACTTCTTTCTGTTTTTGTTTTCGATCAGACCAATAAGCGAGTTGGCCGCTGGCGACCATGGCGCCACGCCCGAGTTTGCGACCATATGTGGAAATTAATCCGCTCACATCATCCCCAAGCTTAAATGGGAGCCTGGCGACAAATAGGAGAGCTGCGCCTCTAACTATTGTCGGAACTAAAAAGCCTACGATACCGCTGACAGGACCAAATTCCCCCAAAGTCAAAGTCATTTTTGTTCCAGAGGGGATTAACATGACGACTCGTAGGATGAAATTAGCCAGGATTGGCAGGGTAAGCCATACAACAGCGACCCTGGCCCATCTACTGAATACTTTTGAGGTTTGCGGGAGCGCGTAGCAAACAATCGCGATTGGGGCAACTGCGACGCACAGTAGAACGACGTACGGTCTGAACGCAAGGATCAATGACACAAATAGTGCCAGAAGAAGCGCCGCTAGCAAGCCTATAACTACTATGACCACGCTAACCCACCCGAAGACACCCAAAAAAATTTTTGCTAAAAGACCAATGAGTACCCCTATTGTTCCGGCTGTGCCAATTTGCCAACCGTGCCCCCCAATAATAAAAGAAAACCAATCCCACCCGAGCGGTTTAAAAATTGATATTCCCATCATAGAGTCGATGATCTTTGACGCAAAGACAAAAATAGTCATTGACAAATTGGCTGCTATGACTGATCCTACGAGCTTTGGCAAGACAGCCTTTATCGCATAATTTTTAATGTCATACTGTAGGATATTGGCAAGAGCGACAAATATTAAAAAACAAACCACAATAATATTTACAAACGATAGAGCTATTTTGTATATCGTAAAGACCCATTCCCCATTTTTACCGGACTGCTTTGCCAACACTTTTGTTACATTTGTTGTGTCGCCATATTGGTACGCAGATGCTCTGCTGTATGCAATTGAAAGATGCATATCTTCTTTGTGGAATACACTCTCATTTATTTTGTCGTCTTTGCCAAAAAAGTTCGGCGCGGCCAATGCCACAATTATAACTATAATTACAGTAATAAATGCTTTGACTATCTGTCTTGTAAATTGCATTGATTGTCCTTAAAATTTGCCGTTATATCTGCGTCATAATTTAGATTCATCGCTCCTGCATACATGAAACAGGAAAATTCTAGCATCGGAACCAAAACTTTTTCAGCCGCAAACTTCATTGTCCCGCATACAGTTTTCTCTACAGGGTTTGACCAGCTATTGGAAATATTTGCCAATTGGCAGACGTCTTTATCGCCGATTTCTTTTTTAATTTCATCAACCAGTTTGACAGTGTCTTTATCGGCTGTGGCGGTATCTCTCGCAGTATAATCAAAAATCCCCGGGGTCGCAGTCGGCTTGGCTGCTGTTGTTGTCGGGCTGGTGGTTGGTGCTATCTGGGTTGCGCCGCTACTTGGAGTGATTGTCTCGGAACTTAAAGCTTGGGGACTTTCGTAAATCCTCTGAAGTACGATTTTACTCTCTTCGGCTGCGGGAGATGTCCCGTTTGTCGTAGTATTTGAGCCCTCGCGATTAAGGTAAAAATAGGCAAAAACAATAATCCCGACAACTATAACTGCGGAAAATAGAAGGATAATTTTTCCTCTGTTAGAAAGCGACAGACCCCTCCTTTTCTATTACAATTCTACCAAATAATGCGAATTAAAAAACACGGGAACAAGTTAACGCAAAATTAAATATCAAAAGTTAAAGATTAAAATGATAAAGAAAAAATTTAAAAGATATCGTCGCAAAGCGACACCTTGGTATGAAGCGTGCAGGGGTAAGGGGGTGCGGGGGTCTAGGGGGCTGCTTCGCAATTAAGCCCCCTGACCACCGCAAAATAAAAGCAAGCTTTAGCTTGCAAATATCTTTCAAGCGAAGCCTGAATAAAAAAGATTCCCGCTGTAGTTTACCCCACGAATTGATGGGGCGGGAATGACTGTCGAGAGGTGGGGTAGGAATTGACCCCACCTCGCCAAGCCTGCCTGCCGGTAGGCAGGGCTACGCGGGGCACAACAAATCGCGAATGACTAAACTTGGAGAATTTTGACTAACAATTTTACTTTTGAATTATTGTTATAAGACTTCTTTTGCAGTAAGCTCGAATAATGAGTCACACCAAGAAAATCGCGGCCAACACGCTCGCTCAAATGACCGGTAAATTGATCGGTACCGGTTTTGCAATTGCCACGATCGCTATTTTATTTAGCTATTTGGGCGTCGAGGGCGTCGGAAAATACACAACGGTAACTGCGTTTGTCGGTCTTTTCTCGATTTTAGCAGACTTCGGTCTCCAGTGGACGCTGATTCGCGAGTTATCTGTCAACAACGATCACAACAAGGTCTTTTCAAATATCTTTGCGTTGAGGCTGATCTTGGCCCTAGCGGTTCATGCGATTGCCTTTGGCGTGGTCTGGTTTTTTGATTATCCACTTGACGTCAAATACGCGGTCGCGGCGATAAGCGCTGCATGCTTTTTTACGACGATTAACACTGTTGTGGTCGGAGTTTATTTAAGAAACTACAAACTTAGCATTTCCGTTGCCACGGAGGTTGTTGGACGGGTTCTCATTCTCGCTCTGGTGTGGCTTTTTACCAAAATGAATTTGTCTTTTCCTATTGTAATGTGCGCATATCTTTTTGGAAACATAGTCAATTTTGCGCTTAACCTGCTGTTTTTGCGTCGCTATGTTTCTCTCGGGCTGAAGTTTGATCTAAAATATTGGCGATATGTAATTTTTCAAGCCGTTCCTATCGGTATAGTTCTTGTTTTCGCCCTCATATATTTCAAAATAGATTCACTGATGCTTTCGATGATGAAAGGCATGTCGGATGTCGGCATATACGGTGCTCCGTTCAAGCTGTTAGAGGTCCTTGAAACAATTCCGGTAATGTTTTTGGGGGCGGCTTTTCCGCTCATAACGCAATATGCGGTTGGGCTTGACGAGCGAGTGAAGCCGGCCTTTCAGAAGCAATTTGATTTTTTGTCGCTTCTGGCATGGCCGATTCTGACGGGAACATTTGTGCTGGCAAAGCCGATCATAGAATTTATCAGCGGTGCCAAGGGTAACGAATTTACCCAAACATATACCGTGACACTATTTAACGCTCCGGCAACTTCCGTTACTTGTTTACAAATTCTGATCTTTGTTGTTGCCATGAACTTTTTCACCTGTCTGTACAACTATTTTATCGTTTCGCTTGGCAAACAAAACAAGATGATTGTGCCAACAATCGTTTTTGCTTTAATAAACATCATTCTAAACCTGATCCTTATTCCTAGATTCAGCTATGTTGGCGCAGCGTTTGCCACGGTAATCACAGAAATAATTGTTTTGACAGTATATGCAAAATTTGTAAACTCGATCATTGATCTGCCGGTTAAATTTAAGAATTTCTTTGTGATTGCTCTTTGTGCAGTCATGATGGCTGCGATCATTTACTTTTTTAGGGAAATAGGTGTTAATTTATTTGTAAATATCTTTGTTGCAGCCGCTTGCTACACATTATTGGTGCTGGCAACAAAAGCCGTTAGTCTTGGTACAATAAGAGAAGTATTGCAAAGGAGCAAATGAAAATCGCAATTGACGTTCAAACAACTTTGGGTCAGCCCACGGGATTTGGTTTTTACGTTTCCAATTTAACCAAAGCTCTTAAAAAATTTTCTGCCGGTGATGAATTCAAGCTTATAAGACCTGATGCCGAGAGGGACTTTTCCACGCCGCAAAGATTTTATTGGGATCAATTTGTCTATCCGGCAAAGGCGCGATCGGCGAAAGTCGATCTTCTTCATCAGCCTTGTTTTTCGGCGCCGCTTCTATTTAGGGGGCCCATTGTCATAACCATTCATGACATAATAAGTATTTTGTTTCCTGAAAATATCCCCTTTGCTTCAAGGATGTTTTATTCAAAATGGATGCCTTTTACATATCACAAAGCAAATCAGATAATCACGATCTCGCAGTCAACAAAAAACGATATTACGAGGGTTTTAAAAATTCCTCAGGAAAAAATTACTGTTATTCCTCTGGCTGTTGATGAAAAATTTGAACAGCCGATTAAGTTAGAGGAGGTTGGGAGAGTAAGGAAGAAGTATGGTCTGCCCAAAGAGTATATTTTACATATCGGCACACTTGAGCCTAGAAAAAATCTAAAATTCTTAATCGATGTTTTCAACGATGTAATAAAAAGCGAAAAAAATGTTGATTTAAACTTGGTAATCACCGGCAAAAAGGGCTGGTATTATGAGGGGCTTTTTGAGCGAGTCAGAGAGCTCGGGCTGGAGAAAAAAGTCATTTTTACCGGTTATGTTGATGAGCTCGACAAACCGGCTATTTATAAAGGCGCTAAGATTTTTGCGTTTCCTTCGGTTTATGAAGGATTCGGGCTGCCGCCGCTGGAGGCGATGGCCTCGGGCGTGCCGGTTATCTCTTCTGATACTTCTTCTATGGGTGAGGTTATAGGGGACGCCGGTATTTTGCTGCCGCCAAACGATGCCGAACGATGGAGCAAGGCTATCGGCAGATTAAATAACGATGAGAGTTTGCGTAAAAAATATATTGAGCTGAACAAGCAGCAAATCAAAAACTTTTCGTGGGAACGCACCGCGCATCAAACCGTCGAGGTATATAGAAAGGCTTATGCAGATTACAAAAAAACAAACTAGGTTCGCGATTTATACTCTGATATTGCTGTTGGCTAGCGCAGTGGTGTCTTGGTTTTTTAATTCGTGGATACCGGCGGGCTTTCTTTTATTTGTTTTAATCTGCGTTGCTCTTGTGCCGGCTATTATAAAAAAACCGTCAATCGGTCCGATGTTGATAGGATTTTTTTTGACGTTTGAGAGAGTGCCGTCTGTTGAAATAGGAGGGCTTGATATAAGAATCAACTTTTTAATCATATTTTTGACGCTTGTTATATATTTGTCCTCGAAGTTATATCAAAAAAAATTAAAATTCAAATTTGATCCCATAAGGTCCTCTGTGATTTTGTTTTTGATTTTTATGCTTGTGTCTGCCACCCAAGCAATCAATCTTAACAGGGCGATTATGGTTGTAATTTCGATGGGCTTGATGGCGTGCCTTTACCTAGTTATGAGTATGATTTTGGAAAAAAAGGAAGACCTTATTTTTGCGCTCAAGGGGCTCCTGTGGGGCGCACTAGCTTCGGCGATTTTTGGTTTGTATCAGTTTTTTGGTGATATGATCGGTCTTCCGATTTCGATGACCTTGCTTAAGGTCGGCTATGATAGCTCGACATTCGGCTTTGCTAGGGTTCAGGCCGGCGCCTATGAACCGCTTTATTTTGCCAATTACATGTTTATACCAATGTTTTTGATTTTGTTTTTAAACCTTTCCGGCAAAATTAAGGAAGTTTTCGACAAAAAGCTATCTATCGCAATAGCAATTTTATTGGCTATTAATTTTGTCCTTGCAATCTCTCGAGGCGCGTTTTTGGCTGCCGGTATAACGGGGTTAATTTTAGTTATTATTCAAGCCAGAAGAATCCTGACAACAAAAAACGTGATTATCGCCTCGAGTTTTGCCCTGTTAATTATCGGCGGAGTATATCTCGCGCTTTTGCGCAGCGAGCCAAGGGCTGTTGACGAGTTTGTCTCGCATTTGATGGTTGAGGATCGCGATAACGGCGAGTCGGTTGTGCTTAGGCTTTCGACCAGCTCGGAGGCGATAGATATGTTCGGTGAAAATGCGCTCCTAGGTGTCGGACCGGGTAATTTTGGACCGGCCAGAGAGAACTACCCCGCCGAGGCTCCGGAAGGTGGGTGGCCGATCGTTAATAACGAATATCTTGAAATTGCCGCCGAGCAGGGTGTAGTTGGGATTTTTGGTTTCTTGCTGCTGATCATAGTTGTTATTTCGAGATTGATCTTTGTTTATCGTAATTCCGCCGATCAACTGCTGTCGAATATTTCTCTCGCCTTACTTTTCGCTTTTATTGCTGTTCTTATCCAATATGCGACCTTTTCAACGCTCTATATAACGCACATTTGGTATCTCATCGGTTTGATTGGTGCTGTTTGCAATATTGGCTCAAGACAAATAATCAATGCAAAAAAAATTAAATCCTAAAAATATAGCTGTTATGCTTTTTTTGTTGAGCGTGATACTCATCCCGTTTTATTATTTTAGATTTAATATATTCTCCATTCCAACCACGTTGTATGAAATTGTACTTTATTTCAGCTTTGCCATCTCTGCCTATTTGTCTTTTTCTCGCGACAAGCTAAATAAACCGATAATCATAGCCGGAGCGATCTTGGTTGCCATTGCGCTTCTCAGCGCTTTTTACCCCAATGGTTCGGCGAGAGCACTTGGAATTTGGCGCTCCTATTTCTTTGACGGGCTGATTTTAATGGCAAATTATATACTCTTAAAAGATCGCTTAGACACCAAAGTGATTATTCGCACGATCATTTATTCTTCGGCTGCAGTTGCTACGATCGCTCTAATTATGTTCGCGCTTGGGACTCAAACGGTGGACGGGCGGCTTTTGGACTTGGACAAAATAAGCCCGAATTATTTATCATTATATTTATCTTCGATAATAACTCTCGCCGTTGTGTACATTGCGGAAGTTGAGAAAAAAAATACGGTTCTTATATGCTCCACTTTTTTAATGCTGATTGCACTTTACCTGACCTACTCTAGGGGCGGTGTTGTCGCAATTGTTGTTGCAATAGCTTTTTATCTGGCGTCCAGATTTTTTAAAAAGAACAAATTTAAAAACCTTATTTATGTACTACTTGTGATTGTTTTTCTTATCGGTGGATACACCCTATTTAAACCAGATTTTGGCGCTTACGGCAGGGTCGGAAATTCATCCAATATTAGGTTTTATATATGGGAAACGTCGCTTGAAATAGTTAAAAAAAATCCGATTGTTGGCGTTGGGTTGAATAATTACCAAACTTACTTCACCGAGCTGACCCGAGACAGGATTAATTTTCCCGAATATATTTCACCCCAGGCTTTAACGGCCCATAATCTGTATTTGCACTTGCTTGTAATTGGGGGTCCTGTTTTACTGCTGGCGTTTATCTTTTTAGTGTATAAAAGCGGTTTTAATAGATCCGATAATTATCTCAAATTTGCCCTGATGTCTCTTCTTATATATGGTGTGATAGACACGCCGTTTTTTCGAAACGACTTGGCGGCGTTTTTCTGGCTGATTATAGCTATTGCAAGCCAAAAAAATACAAAAAATGAAAATAGCGATTGATGTAACCAGAGCGATTATAGAATCCGCGGGTATTGGCCGCTATACTTTTGAGTTGGCGCATGCTCTCGTAAGAGATTCTCAGGAGTGCGAGTTTTTGATATATTCGACTCATTTTAACGACAGTGCCGAAAAAACAGAGAGGTTTGAAAGCTTTGCCCGCAAAAATGTTAAACTCAAAAGACTAAAAATTCCGGGGAAGTGCAAGGAGTTTTGGTGGGGGATCCCATTAAATATTCTGGGTAGATTTTTAGAGGACGCTGATGTTTTGTTTGCCCCAAGCTTTTTTGAGGTGCAGTTGGGTTTGAAAATTCCTCAAGTTGTAACGATTCACGATATGGCGACGTTTATCTTTCCCGAGCAAAGGGGGCGCAGACTATCCAAATATCTTTCCAAAAGAACGGTGGCTGTGTGCAAAAAGGCTAAAAGTATTTTGAGCGTCTCTGATTCAACGAAGCGGGATATTGTCAAATATCTCAAGCTCTCAGAAGATCTTGTTCATCGGACATATCCCGGGCTAAATGAATTGAGCGAACCGTCAATATCTTTGCCGCTAGAGCTTGAACAAAAGCAATATATATTATGTGTCGGGACAGTTGAGCCTAGAAAAAATCTCGGGGGTTTGTTTAAGGCCTATGTATTATTGCCGGAGGACGTTCAAAGAAAGTATAAGTTGGTTGTCTGCGGCGGCAAGGGTTGGAATGATTCCGAGATATATGAATTGGCAAAGCCTCTGGTAGATGCTAAAAAACTTGTTTTTACAGGTTTTGTTTCCGATCGTGATTTGGCGAAGCTTTATGAAGATGCATTTTTATTTATATATCCTTCGTTGTACGAAGGCTTTGGTCTGCCGGTCATCGAGGCTATGAGTTTTGGCCTTCCAGTGGTTACGTCCAATATTTCTTCGATGCCGGAGGCAGCTGGTGACGCCGGACTACTCATAGATCCGTCTTCGCCGAAGTCAATTTCGGATGCAATGTTACGAATTATGGAAGAAGATCAACTGCGCAAAAAAATGTCTCGCCAATCATTGCAACAATCTCAAAAATTTTCTTGGCGAACTTGTGCTCGAGAAACTTTAAGGGTGATAGAAGATGCTACAGAAGGGCGATAAAAAATCACTTAGTATTGTATTGCCCGCCTACAACGAGCAGGAGAATATCGAAGAAGCAGTCGGATGTGCTTTTAATTTTCTAAAAAAAAGAAATATTAGCGGCGAGGTTGTAGTCGTTGACGACGGCAGCGCGGACAAAACAGTCGATATCTTATCGAAACTTAAAAAGTTGCATAAAAACCTAATTGTTATATGCCACGAAAAAAATATGGGGTATGGCGCAGCGGTTTATGATGGTTTGCGTGCCGCTAAAAATGAACTTATCTTTTTTACCGACTCTGATCGCCAATTCGACATCAACGAATTAGATAATTTTCTAAAAAAGATTGATAGGTATGACGTAGTTATCGGCTACAGAAAACATAGGAGCGAAGGATGGTTGAGAAAGATAAATGCTTTCGGCTGGTCGTTAGTATGCAGGACGATGCTTGAAATGAAATTCAGAGATATTGATTGCGCTTTTAAATTAATGAAAAAAAGTACTCTTAAAAATTTAAAAGTTAATTCGAAAGGCGCGGCATTCTCGGCAGAGTTGCTATATAGTTTTAAGGAAACAGGTGCGTTAATTGCTGAGTTACCGGTAAAACATTTCAAACGTACCTGTGGTAGCCCAACAGGCTCAAAATTGTCTGTGATAGCCAGAGGGTTTAAAGAACTCTATGGTTTTTATTTAACACAAACGAGACTTGTCAAATCTAGAAGTATTGTTGTGTTTGCCATTTCATCAGTGATTTTACTTTTATCTCGCTTATTATTGATGAGTCGATCAGCAGATTTTTTTGATTCGAATCAGTACTTGTGGCGCACAGTGAGCGAAACTGTTCTAAGGGCTATTTCTCAAGGTCATCCACCATTTCATCCTCTGTATTTATTTTTTTGTAATATTCTTTATCAACTGGGTTTTAAAGATAATATATTGGTTGCAGCGATACCATCAGTCATTTTGGGCACGGTTAGTGTCATTTTTGTGTTTCTTTTAATAAAAAATTTTTTTGGACACAAGATTGCTTGGTATGCGACCGTTATGTATGCATTTTTGCCGTTTGTGTTTATTTCGCAGACGACTATTTTGGTAGATGCGACAATGCACGCATTCTTTTTTATCGGTGTTTATCTTTTCGCACTATGCTTGAACAAAAATGATTGGCGCGGTTTGGTATTGGCGCTTGCTGCCGGATTATCACTCGGACTATCTGCTTTTGCTCATACTCAGGTCGGTCTGTGGCTTTTTGTTTTAATACCGGTCTTTTTGGTTGGATGGAGGGGCAAGATAGAAACAAAAAGGCTGAGGCTGGTTATGAAAATATTACTCTTTATCCTCGGCGGTCTTTTGTTTGTTTTTTTATATGTGAAACTTTTAGTCTATGCGGCAACTTATAGAGACGATCTCCCATTTAAAACCGCAAGGGAGGCACTAAAATATTTGGCTTTAGGAAACGTTTCCGATAAAAAAGCTCTTAGTCTACCGGAAGTTTTCTCGAAGATGAGCTTCTTGACTAGCTGGCTTCTTTTGATAACGGCGTTTTTAGGAATGGTTAAAATGCTGAAAGAGAAAATTTTTTCGAAGTTTTTATTTGTGTTGCTTTGGTTTGTTCCGTCCGTGATAGTTGCACCTTATGTATATGAAAATTTACACGGAAGAGCGCTGATGATTGGTACGGTTTCTGTTGTAGCCAGTACGGCAATATTAATCGCTGGAATCAGATCGCAAAGATGGAAGGTGGCTCTGGCACTCTTGGTTTTTGTCCAGTTGCTTTTTATCACTGTCCCAGCTGTTGCTAAATATAAGACTTTGCCTGCGGCTAACGAGGCTGTGGCTAACGCCCAAAAAAAGCTTCCCCCGGGCGGGCTATATGTCGGTTCGGCTACAGTAAAAACTTGGAATGTGTATGACGGAGAATATATCAGTTTCGGTGACGTTGGGTCCGGTGCTGGCTTAGTAATGGAAAAAATTAGCCAAACTCTCAAGACCGAAAAAAAAGTGTTTCTCGGGCGCGATGCCATTAGCTATCCCAATAGGCGCTATGATGGTGCATATTTTGATATTCGCTCCGATAGTAAGGGCGATATATATCAATTTTCAAGCATGCTGAGCGATGTGTTTGATAATTACGCTGTTCGGCCAGAGAGTATGGTGGATAATAATTATCTAGATATGATTTATTCGGTTAGTAGCGAAGCTAGCGCTTTTGACTTAAATAAAATAGATAAATTAAGCCAACAGTCCAATTTTGTTTTTGGTCGCTTAAAAAACGACTCCTTTCCGGTTAGGTCTGCCTCTATAGGGATAGAGGGGACAAATTTTTGCAGAGTTAGCACAGATAATATTGGTAGATATGATTTTATGAGATGCCTCGTTAACAATATAACCGATGAGCGATATTTTGATTCGTGGACACTTTCTGACACGAACGGCGACTTTTTTGTGAAGACGAGGGAAGAGAATCCTCGACTTGCAATCGGTTTGTCAAGTACCTCCACAAATAGTAGCAATGTGTTAAACAAATTTTATGCTGATCAGTCGCTTACGGCAGAAGAGCAAAAGTGCGAAAAAAATATTGATTTAACCAGTTTAAAAGAGAAGGTAAGCGCACTTTCAAAAGATAATTCATATTACGTTTTTGCTCGTAATAGTTACTTTGACCTATGTTCATTCAAAATTTCTCCTAAGACGAGTAACAGGATAGAGGGAGAATCTTTTTCAGGTGAGTATAGTAGAGTTCTCGATGATCGTTCGGCAAGTAACGCCAAGGTGTTAGTCAACAAAAAAAGAGATGGTGACGTTTTTGTCAATGGCGGTCCTTACATGTCTCTGGAAGCGGGTGACTATACGACCCAGTTTGCATTTAAGGTTGTATCTGGCAACGGTGGGGTTAACTTGGACGTGGCGAGTCAAAAGGGGGCAAAAATACACGCCGGAGAAAAATTCTCGCCCTCAGATTTACAGAGAAATACTTATATTACAAAACAACTGAATTTTTCCCTTTCGGAGCACGGTGATGATTTTGAATTTAGAGTAAACGCCACCGGTGGGGCCATCGTAGAACTCGATTATATTGAAATCGAAAAAAATCGCTAGTTGTTCGTTTGGTTAATTACTTCTTTGTATTTGTCGAAAGCAGCTTTCTTAACCGGTTCGTATGTTCCGTCGTCATTAACTTTGTACCCGCATATTCCCCAATAACGGCTCATAATGTCTTTGTTGCCAAGATCGTCAAATAGAGTGTAAACAAAATACCCCTTAAGAAGACCGTTGTCATAAATATCTTTTGCGGTTTTATAAATATAATCAGCTTGTTCGTTTTCATTCGAGCCGTCGTTGGTGAGCTTGGTATAGCTGCCGTGATCGTAATTGGATTCTATTATCCAGACTGGCTTTCCCAGCTCCTCAAGTTTCTTGGCTAAATCAATAGGCTCCCGACCATCGATCTCTCTAGTTGATATGTTGCTGCCATCTGCGCTGTACCATGCCCACCCTAGGACATCAAAATCCAGACCATCTTTCATTACTTTTGTAATTATATCGTACAAAATCCAGTGTCCCGTCACTACGGTTTTTGCATCCGGATCGCCGTCCTTTATGCCTTTGGCAATTCCTTTTGTCCAGCCTAACGTGGCTTTGTATCGATCGATCGAATATTTCAAACCATATCCGCCGTCAAAGGTCGCCCCGTTAAAATTTGGGTCGGAGGGCTTTACTATTGTTCCGGTTAATTCATTAGCAAGCTGATAATATTTCACCTGTCCTTTGTATCTTTTTGCAGCGTAGGAGCCGAGTTTGTATCCGGCGGACTCGTAGTCAAAATTAGGTATATCAATAGAATTAATAATATCACCGTCTAGTATGAGTAGTACATCCTTGTTGTGCTGATTGAGCTTTTTGATAAACCCGTCGTTTGCGACTTCGTCAAATGAAAAGGTTAGGGGGTTAAGCCTTACCGATCTTTCGAGAAAAACTCTCACGGCGCTCACACCTAATTCATCCAGCAACCGCAGCTCTTTTTCGGCTGTCTGGTCGGAATAGCCGTTCGGCTGATAAACTGGTGCGCTGATGCCCCATACAAATTCGCGGTTTACTGCATTTGGTTTTTGCAAGTAATTCTTATAGATCACAGCCCCCGCTACAATACAAAAAGCCAAAGCCAAGCAAAACAACAGTTTTATTTTATTCATTAGTTTTTAATCCATTATCCGCTAAGCTAAAAATGATCTTCAGAAAATTATATCCTATTTATTCAATTTTTAAATTAAAAATAAGTCATCTGACGCATTCAACGGATACAGGAGATTTACAAATATAGTCTGTTATTGTATGTTTTGCGTATGAGTAAATGCCTTATAGTTGTCCCCACATACAACGAAAAAGATAACATCGCAAAATTATTAAATAGAATCGGCGAACTCACCATTAATGCCGACGTTCTTGTTGTTGATGATGATTCGCCGGACGGTACCGGAGAAATTGCAGAAAGTTTTTCAAAAAAAAATGATTGGGTTTTTACGATGCATCGGAAGGAGAAGGAGGGGCTTGGTGCTGCCTATATGGCCGGTTTTAAATGGGCGCTGGAACATGGGTACGAAAAAATTATCTCAATGGATGCGGATTTTTCGCATCCTATTGAAAAGCTTGATGCCTTAATTGAAGCGTGTGACCGCAAAACAGTGGCTATAGGCTCCAGATACGTTAAGGGTGGAAGAATCGAAGGCTGGGCATTTAACAGGTATCTTAATAGCTATTGTGCCAATTGGGCGGTGAGATCCATATTGTCTATAAAGGCAAAGGATGCGACAGCCGGATATAAATGCTACCCTGCGGATTTTTTAAAGCAGGTAAATTTCAATAAGGTTATTTCTTCCGGATATGCTTTCCAAGTTGAGATGCTTTTGCTTGCACAGGACGCGGGTTTTGTATTCAAGGAGATCCCCATCGTTTTTATAGACAGAGTTGCCGGAGAATCGAAAATTTCCGGGGAGTTATTTCGTTCAATCAGTGTCATATTTAAGATAGCCTTAAATAGAAGATCTCGCCAAGGTGGACACAGTAAAAGATAGTTATTCGTCCGAGATATTGTAGGCAATACCACCGTTTTTGTCTGTACTGGCTACTATCTCATTGTCGCCACCAAAACTGATAGAATAATATTTTTGACAAATATATTTTGTGTGCTCGGGATTATTTTGTCCGTCAAGCACAATGCTGACATTATTCAACTTTTTACTTTGTATAGTTTGGCATATTTCGTGTGTTGCACCGTACATATGTTCGCCGGCAATGATATCTTTTTTTAAATAGAACCAATTTGCGATTGTAAAGGCGACCGCAATGGTCAATGAGCCAAAATAAAAAATTTTCTGTTTCATTAAAGTAGTTATTAAGAGGGCCGTAATCAGTGGCATTATTATGAAAAATTCTTCCGCATAGTGTGTGAAAAGTGTCCCATTATAATACGCGCATGAGCAAAAGGAGAATATTAAACTGACTGTAATAAAAATCGGTATGAGCCTTTTTTGTTTGTTGCGCCACTTAACGTTGAATATCAAATAGCCTAACAACGCCAGAAGGCTTATAACTAAAATTATTTGTGGCAAGTGAATTATTGCCGAGTATAGTTGAGAGAAAAATTTCCACCCATTGGTGACATGAATCAAAAATGTTACTGACGTAGATTGAGTAATTCCTACTGCCCTGAGAAAACTACGCGGTAAGGACCAGCCGTGGCTTGCTTCGTAGATAATAGTCGGTAACCAAGGAATAATCAGAGCGAGGATTGATCCGCACCAGACTTTTATATTTTTTGTGACGCGCCAAAACAAAGGAGTCATCAAGAAAAATATGGGCATATAGTAGATGGCGCCAATGTGTAGTTGGGAGATACTGGAAAGCGAGAAAGCAAAAAGCGCCAACCACCAAGGTCTTCTTGCTTCAAAACGCGCCAGGGCAAAAAATGCCAGTATAAAGAAAAATGGCACCAGATTGGGATTCCATGCCCAACGACTGTAATATATAACGGTTGAGGAGGTGGCGGCAAAAAGTGTTGTCCAAAGAGCTATTTGTATGTTGAAGCTCTTTTTTGTTGCGATAAACAAAAGTGGCAAAGAAAGAGTGTTGAGCAATAATGTAAAGACGCCCAGAGCTAGGGGGTTGCCGTCTGAGAGCCATGTAGGCAAAAGATATAGGTAGTAATAATAAGCGCCGTGATAAAGATCGGTTCCACCGGAGGCCGGTGGTCCCTTCAGTACAAAAACATTATTTTTGTAAATGCTGGTGATGGTTTCTAGATGGTGGGTCTCATCAATGTTAAAATGCAAATTTTCTCTTAGGCCGTAAAACCTCAGGAATGCGGAGACCAAGATCATTCCGAAGACCAGCAGATGTGGCCAGTATGTGCTAACAAAGGTCGTCAAAGCTTGCCAAAAGAGCTTCGAGGCATCACTGGATTTAATTTTTTTGTTTGTAGCTTGCATATTGTTGCGTCCCTTTACACTGTCGCGGATTAAATGTATTTTTTTGATGTGGGTATCTGACTAATTTTTTATCCCAGCAATTTAGAAATATTTCAATATCTCTAGGAGTGATTTTGTGGAAAAAAAAACTATCTTTAGCTTAGTCCCTAAAAATAAAGCTCACCGACAGTTTGTTAAATTTGCAATTGTCGGGTCATTTAATACTTTGGTAGATTGGTTATTTTTCTATCTTTTTAAATTTTTGCTTTTGGGGAAACTAGGTTTGCCGGATATCCAAACGATTCGCCAAGTTGCAAAGGCGCTATCCTTTATTGTTTCAGCAAGCTCCGGCTATATCTTGAACCGAAAATGGACATTTAGATCGTCAAACAAGAATATTGTGAGGGAGGCTACTAAGTTTTTACTGGTTTCGCTAGGTGGTATGCTTATTAATCAGACGGTATTTTTTGCGATGACCGCAAAATTTGGTTGGCGAGACATCTTCGGTCTTGCTGCCGCAACGGCCGTAGCAACATTTTGGAATTTTTTTATCAACAAAAGATGGACGTTTAAAACCTAATATGAGCCTAACACGAAAAGTTGCATACAATTTTTCAGTCCAAATGGTTGGAAAATTCATTAATGTGATTATCGGTTTGGCTAATGTTGCTATTATCGTCAGATATCTTGGTGTCGCAGGATACGGCGATTATACGACCGCGTTTGCTTTTATGACATTTTTCTCCGCAATCTCGGACTTTGGTTTTTTCTGGGTGATCGTGAGAAGAATAACGGCTGGTCAAGATGAAGCTACGATTGTCAAAAATGTTACGTCTATTAGGCTGATATTTTCATCGGTTGTTTTTGTATCATCTCTAATTTTACTTGCATTCTTACCATATTCGCCACAGCTAAAGACAGTGGTAATGCTAGGTGCACTATCAATTCTCTGGTCAAGCCAAACCAGTGTTTATACAGCTCTTTTCCAATCTAAACTAAAGATGGATTTGGCTTCAATCAGCGAAGTTGCCGCCAGAATTGTAGCGATGGGTCTTATCATACTGGCTGTGAAGATGAATTTGGGTCTTGTTTATGTCATGGCGGCCTCGATATTCGGAACATTCTTGAATTTTCTGATCAGTTTTATTTTCAGCCTAAAATTTGTCAAACCAAGATTTGGTCTCGACTGGCAATTTGCGAAAAAATTTATGATAGAGGCTCTACCGATAGGCATAATAAGCATCTTGGGGCTGATATATTTTAAGACCGACACATTGATTCTATCCGTTTTTAAAACGAGTACAGATGTTGGAATATATGGCACGCCGTATAAAATATTAGAAATTTTGATGGCAACGCCGCTTATGTTTTTTGGTTCGGTCTTTCCGGCTTTAACATCTGCTTTTGAGCAAAAAGACAACTCGAAAATAACAACTCTTTTCCAAAAATCTTTTGATCTATTGTCGATTGGCGCTTTTGCGGTTGTCTCGATAACCCTAGCCTTAGCCAAACCAATCACGAATATCATTGCGGGCGATGAGTATCTCAACGCGTCAACGATAAACTTTGCCGGAACGGCAATTTCAGCCGATGTTGTTTTGCAAATTTTGATTTTTGCTGTGGGTCTTTCTTTTTTAAACGCTCTTTTTACCAACTCCGTAGTCATTTTCGGCCGTCAGAAAAATTTAATTCTCCCATATTGTCTTGCTACAATCTTTAATCTTTCTGCGAATTTTATTTTGATTCCTAAATTTTCTTATCTTGCAGCAGCTTTGAACACAGTCGTGACAGAAATAATAATTCTGGTGGCTTGTTATATGATTATGAGGAAAGAGTTACCAGTCAAACTCAATTTTGTGAGCTTTTTTAAAGGCCTTTCAGTTGCCATTATAGTTAGTTTTGTGCTTTATTTTGCAAAATCATTTAGCATCTTTATGACAATACCATTTGGGATAATAATGTTTATCTTGGGACTGTATTGTCTCAAGGTCATAGATAAGAGCACGTTAAAAAGTCTTTTAAAAGATTGATTAATTGCGAAGGAGATAGTTTGAAACGAAAAAAAGTTTTGTTTTATGGTCGCTTCTTGTCGCTGTCACATGCGGGGATTGGTCGTTACTCGTGCGAGCTTTTTAAATCGATATGCCAACTAGATAAAGAACTTGACTTGGCCTTGCTAGTCGTTGACGGCGCTCCGCTAGATGAAGACTTTCTCTCTGCTATCGAGAAGCGTCCGGGGGGAGTGGAAATTGTTAGGACAACCGCTTCGCATTATAGTCTCAAAGAACAAACAGTTCTTTTAAAACAAATAAAAGAGGCCGCGCCGGATCTTGTTCACTTTCCTCATTTTAATCATCCTGTGTTTTATGGTGGCAAATTTGTGGTAACAATCCACGATCTGACTCTGGGTCAATACGCTGAAAGGAGATCGATTATTAAAAGACAGATTTATAAGCATGTTATTAACCATGCCGCCGTTTCATCGCAAAAGGTTTTTACAGTCTCGGATTATGTCAAAGAAGAAATCATAGACGAATTTCATTTGCGCCCCGATAAGGTAGTTACAACTTACAATGCAATCGACGAGAGGTTTAGCCGTTCGCAAAAAGCCACTATCGAAGCGGCACTTAGAAAATATAAGATAAGTTCACCTTATATTTTGTCTGTTGGTCAGTGGCGATCGCATAAAAATTTGCCCAGGTTGGTTGAAGCTTTTGAAATCTTAAAAAAACAAAAAATATTTTCCGATCTCAAGCTGGTTTTTGTTGGTCGCGAAGATCCCAAGTATCCCCAGCTTCCCGATCTAATAAAAGAGAGAAACCTGACCAAAAGCGTCAGGTTTACAGACTTTGTTTCCGATGACGATTTACCGGCAATTTATTCCGGAGCCGGTGTTTTTTGCTTTCCGTCGCTTTCGGAGGGTTTTGGGCTTCCCGGGCTGGAAGCACAGGCTTGCGGCACGCCGGTCGCTTCAAGTGACCGAACGTGCATGCCGGAGATATATGCCGATGGTGCGGTTTATTTTAATCCCGAAGATTCACATGACATGAGTGAGAAGTTAGCCCTTATCTTGTCGGATGCGAATGTGAGTAAAAAAATTTCCGATAACGGTTTGAAGAACGCAAAAAGGTTTACGTGGGAGCAAACGGCAAAAAAGACCCTTGAAGTTTACAGGGAAATTCTGTATAAATAAGTAATTTGGCAGTTCGTCTTTTGGCGTAAACTGTCAAAATATCAAATCACTTTATAATTTTTTGGAGGTTTTATGGGGATTGAAAGCATCGGTGTTTATTTTGCAATCGGATCATCGGTTTTGGCAATAGTTTGGGGGTTGCTTTTGGTCAGGTGGATACTCGCGAAACCTGCCGGTAATAAAAAAATGCAGGAGATTGCAGATGCTATCCAACAAGGCGCAAACGCATATTTAAAAAGACAATACCAAACGATTGCGATTGTGGCTGTTGCAGTTGCGTTAATTCTTGGATTCTTTATAAACTGGATTACGGCCGCCGGTTTTATTGTTGGCGCTATTTTGTCGGCACTCGCCGGTTTCATAGGTATGACAATTTCTGTTAGAGCGAATGTTAGAGTTGCCGAAGCAGCTAAGAGTGGTCTCAAGAGCGCTCTTGATCTGGCGTTTAAAGGTGGTGCTGTCACAGGCTTCTTGGTTGTTGGTCTCGGCCTGATTGGTGTAGCGGGTTTTTATGCTGTATCAAAAGCGATGGGGTACGAGATTGATGCGCTGATCGGACTGGGTTTTGGCGGATCTCTGATCTCGGTTTTTGCGCGCTTGGGCGGTGGAATATTCACCAAAGCGGCTGACGTGGGAGCAGATTTGGTTGGCAAAGTCGAAGCTTCAATTCCCGAAGACGACCCAAGGAATCCGGCCGTTATCGCCGATAATGTCGGTGATAACGTTGGTGACTGCGCCGGTATGGCGGCGGACTTGTTTGAGACCTATGCCGTGACGGCGATTGCGACCATGCTTTTGGGTAAATTGGTTTTTGGTGGCAATATTAACGCCATCATTTTCCCCCTAGTTTTGGGTGGAATATCTATTATAGCGTCCCTTCTGGGCTCATTGTTTGTACGTCTTAGCGGTGAGAAGATTATGGCGGCTCTGTACAAAGGACTCATTGCCTCCGGTCTCATTGCCGCTGTTGGGTTCTATTTCGCGACAAATTGGATCATGGCAGACTATGAACCTATGAAGCTATTTTATAGTGGCTTAATCGGCTTGGTCGTAACCGGCGCGATGATTTTGATCACCGAATATTTCACTTCGACCGCTTACGGTCCGGTGAGACAGATTGCTCAGGCATCTACGACCGGACATGGAACAAATATCATCACGGGTTTGGCGGTATCGATGAAAGCTACTGTTTGGCCGGTTTTGATAATTGCTGCCGGAACGCTAGGTTCGTATGAACTTGCCGGATTATATGGAGTCGCCGTTGCGGCGTTTGCGATGCTTTCAATGACCGGAATTATTGTTGCGATAGATGCTTATGGACCAATCACGGATAATGCTGGCGGAATTGCCGAAATGGCAAACTTGCCGGAAAAAGTTCGCAATGTCACTGACCCCTTGGATGCTGTTGGAAACACTACCAAAGCGGTGACTAAGGGTTACGCTATTGCTTCAGCAGGACTGGCCGCAATCGTTTTATTTGCTTCGTACACCCAAGAAATCGAAAGACTTGGCGGACAAATCCAATTTTCACTCTCTGATCCGAAAGTACTAGTCGGTCTGTTTATTGGCGGTCTTTTGCCATATTGGTTTGGTGCGCTGTCGATGGAATCAGTTGGAAAAACTGCGGGATCCGTTGTTGAGGAAGTCCGCAGACAGTTCAAGTCGATCCCCGGTATTATGGAGGGGAAGGCAAAGCCCGATTATTCGTCCGCCGTGGATATTGTGACCAGGGCGGCCATAACACAAATGATCTTTCCGGCACTTTTGCCGGTTCTCGTACCGGTTTTAGTCGGATTTACTCTTGGACCCGTAGCCTTGGGCGGTGTTTTGGTCGGATCGATTGTGACAGGGCTTTTTGTAGCGATTTCTATGACATCCGGTGGCGCCGCTTGGGATAACGCCAAGAAATATATTGAACTAGGAAATTTCGGCGGCAAGGGAAGCGATGCCCATAAGGCAGCGGTAACAGGCGACACTGTCGGCGACCCATACAAAGACACAGCAGGTCCGGCAATTAATCCCATGATCAAAATATTGAATATCATCGCTCTTTTGATAATTTCATTTATTGTCTAGTTACAAGTATTATTCTAAGTAGGACAAATGATAAATCCTTCGCTTTTAACAAGCGAGAAACCGCTTAGGCTCAAGGTGTCCGGAATATCGTCAACTCAAGCTGTATTGGCTTTGCCGGATGATCAACAAATATCGATTCATCCGAAATTTCTGCCTTCCGATATAAATAAGGGTGATATTGTTTATCTCAACCTGCTTTCAGAAAGCGAATTACAAAAAAATAAGGAAGATGTAGCACAAGCTGTCCTGGAAGAGATATTAGAAAAGTGAGGATGACTAAAAGGAATTTACTAAAAAAAATTAGGGCAAATGCGAAGAACGCTCTGATCGTTTTTTTGTTGGCTTTTGTTGTTTTGGTCGCGGCATTCATTGCATATTATATTGAGTTTGATCAAAAGGTTTTACCGAAATCGTTTATTGTTTCGCAGGATATTTCCGGTTTGTCAAAACAGGATTTGTCATCCAGCCTAGCTCAGATTTTCGAGACAAACAAACAAAATAAAATCATACTCAAATTTGAAGACAAGACTTGGGATATGACGCTAGAATCAGCCAGCTGGAAAGCACATGGAGATCAAGCAGACGAAGTTTTTGCCGTTGGGCATCAAGGCAGGTGGTATAAAAATATCTGGCCGCTCGTTCGTCGCATATTTTCGCGGCAGAATTTTGCTCTCAAATATGAATTTGATGAAAAAAAGATTGAGGATTGGGTCAGCTCAATAAATGGCGAGATAGGCACGCCGAAAAAGGAGGCAAATCTTCAGATCAAAAATGGAGCATTACAAGTTATAGAACCTGAAGCAGGCAAGACAATTGATCTCGAAAAGCTCACAAGTGTAATTGAGGATACTTTTGCTCTAAAAAATAAAGACGCGATCACGCTGGAACTGACGGATGATAATGCGATTATATCTCATAGCGAAGCCGAGGCGCTTTCAGACAGAGCAAAAGAATTGACATCCGAAGGGGTTACACTTGTTGCCCCTGAGGGTGAAATTAAACTGTCACCATCGGAGCTTGGGCTGATGATAAAGCTTAAAAAAACGGTTCAATCTAAAAAAGGTCTTTTTGGAACCAAGAGCGAGTATTCCGAGGCGTACGTTTCGTTTAATGAAGATGAAATCAGGGAAGTTTTAGATGACGAAGCTGACCGCGTTAATATTGATGCGGTAGACGCGAAATTTACTATAACGGACGGTAAAGTCTCGATTTTGCAGGCTTCTTCGGATGGAAAAGTTGTAAAAACCGATGATGCCGTAAAACAAATTGTTGCAGCGCTCGAGGCGGGAGAGCAAAAAAAAATTGAGTTGCCGACAGAGGTCAAGAAGGCGACTATCTCGGCGGATGATGTCTCGGATATTGAAAAATATGCTATTAAGGAGCTTATTGGTACGGCGACGACAAGTTTTTCCGGTAGCCCTTCTAACCGTATTCAAAATATCAAAACCGGGGTAGGATTTATTTCCGGCACTTTGGTCAAACCGGACGAAGAATTTTCTACCATTTCTCATCTGGGCGCAATAGACGGCAGTAGCGGATATTTGCAAGAATTGGTCATCAAGGATAACCAAACAATTCCCGAATTTGGTGGCGGCCTGTGTCAGGTCTCAACTACGCTTTTTAGATCGGTGATGAACGCCGGCATGGAAGTTACCGAAAGACACAATCACTCTTATCGCGTGAGTTATTATGAGCCGCCGGTTGGGATGGACGCTACAATTTATTCGCCAAAACCGGATTTTAAATTTAAAAATGACTATTCCGGCTATATCTTAATCCAGGGCCGGGTCGAAGGAACTAAAATAACTTTTGATATTTATGGCACAAAGGATGGTCGGTCAGTCGAAATTACTGACC
The DNA here is from genome assembly GCA_964540855.1 of uncultured Candidatus Saccharibacteria bacterium. GTDB lineage: Bacteria > Patescibacteriota > UBA1384 > UBA1384 > DTJR01 > CAZIOI01. The sequence goes on along the minus strand of CAZIOI010000001.1, from coordinate 33,658 downwards.
CGTATGTGTATGACATTACCGAGCCGCCGGCCGATATATACATTGATGATCCGGGTCTCGCCGCAGGCGAGGTTAAGCGAATAGATAGGGCGCATGCAGGCGCAAAAGCTGTTTTCTACTACAGGGTTACAAAGGATGGGAAAACCAATGAACAGAAGTTCTTGTCTTCATATGTAGCATGGCCGGCTAAGTATCTTCGTGGTCCGCAAGTGACCGATCAACAAACAACGCCGGCACAGTAGATGAATATAAAATCATATAAACCGCGTAGCCAAAACAAGACCAGAAGAATTAGCCGCAGGTTTTTGTATCTTTTTATTTTGGTTGTTATCTTGGCCCTTGTTGTTTTACCCAGGAAAAGCAAAGCGCCGGATACTAATTTAGTCGTTTCCAGCCCAATGGCTTCATTGTCAGCTGTTGAGCAAGAGACTCCTCTTTCAGACCTCGCTTGGCCCGAAAATCAGACGATTTTGGCCAAAATTTTGATGTACCACCATGTTGGGCCGTTGCCTGAAAATGCGGATGATATCAGAAAAGGATTGACTGTTTCTGTAGAGAATTTTGACTCGCAGCTTAAATATCTAAAGGACAACCAATATATTGTGGTCACACTCAAGAAGCTTTATGAAATGGTGGCGCGCGGCGAGGATACGAGCCGCGTGGTTGTTTTGACTTTTGACGATGGATATTCGGACAACTTTGACTATGCATGGAACGCAATGCAAAAATATGAAATGCAGGGTACATTTTTTATAATTTCCGGCAAAATTGGGCAGAACGAATATATGAACGAGGATCAAATAAAGGTACTCGCTAGTGGCTCAAACGAGATTGCCAGTCATTCAGTGGCTCATCTGAATATGGATCAATTAAATGCCGATCGGGCGAGGGCGGAGCTGGCTGACTCAAAAAAAGCTCTTGAAGACTTGTCCGGACAACAAATCTATTCATTTTGTTATCCGGCAGGGAAATTTTCCGCTGAAACGAAAAAGCTGGCTAGCGAAGCTGGCTATAAGATTGCTGTGACGACACAAAAAGGCAAGCCATTTTCGACAAACGAACCGTTTGAGATTCCACGATATAGAATAAATCCGGGAACTAATTTAAAAAGTCTAATGTAGGTGGTGCCCCACCGATCGCATGTGCAGTCGGCGGGGCACGGTGTCAGCCGGAGGTGGGGACGGGGGTCACTAGCGCGATGATCCCCATCCAATGCCACCGTCCGTTGTGGGGAAACCGCTGCTTCCCTTGCAACGGCACCACGTACAGTCGTGCGTCGCGCTCGACTGTACAAACGTAAACCAGGCAGCTGTCGTGGCCAACTAACATCTGACAGCCGCGGAACTTGCACCCCTCGCTCATCACAAGGGTTGCAACCTGCTCGAAATCGTCTCCCTCCAGCTTGAGCTGGAAGAGACCGAGGCCTGAGGGGTCGTCGAGGACGGCAACGGCCTGGTCTGGACGCGCTTCCTCAGCCTCTACGGCGCCGACCTGGATGTCCCTCGTCCTGCTCGCAATCTCGGTGGAGCTAGTTGGTTGTCTTGCGAGTAGGATTGGCCCCACAAAAACACCCACAGCGATGGCAATGCCTAGTGCGTAAATGAGGCTTGCCGGTGGAATCTTGATCTGTTCTGGCTTGCACATATCTTCGACCCCCTCTGTATTAATCACTTGGAAAACCAAGCGACACGAGATCGTATGCTATTTTTACTCTAAAATCAATAGTTCTCGTCGATTTTCCAGTTTGGTTTAGCCGATTTACAAACCGGATTGTCTTGTTTTCTCAAATGACGTAGTGCGCCGGCGACCGCTATACCCAACGCATTATCGGTCGAAAGATTTTTCGGCGGTATTAAGATTTTTGCTTTTGTGTCTTTAGATATTTGTTCTTGAAAGTATGATCGCAAATAGCCATTGGCGCTTACTCCACCCGACAAGATGACTGTTTTAGCGTTGTGGGCGTTAATCGCTTTGATGGTTTTTTGCGTCAAGATTTTGCTGACGGTTTTTTGAAAACTTGCCGCAAGGCCGGCGCGATCAAATTCTCTTTTCTCCCCGGTTGCGGGATTTTTTGTTTTATATAAAACGGCTGTCTTAAGACCGGAAAAGGAGAAATTTAGGTCTTTTGAGCTAAGCATTGACAGAGGTAGATCATAAGCGCTGTCGTCGCCTTGGCTTGCCAAATTTTCTACGACCGGCCCGCCGGGATAGCCGAGATCTAAAATACGCGCGACCTTGTCGAAGGCCTCGCCGGCGGCATCATCAATTGTCTCGCCAACGTTTTTATATTGCAGGTGGTCTCTGATCAGCACGAGACTCGTGTGACCGCCGGATACAATCAGAGCAATACAAGGAAAGATCGCGTCCTTTGGCACCAAGAACTTTTCTTTGTGGGCAAATGAGGTGTATATATGTCCTTCGAGGTGATTAACTGCAATAAGCGGTTTTTTATATAAGGCGCAAATTATCTTGGCTGCCTCGAATCCCATAAGCAAAGACCCGATCAAGCCCGGGCCGGCAGTTACAGCTATAGCATCAATTTTTTCTAATCCTTTGAAACCATCGCCAAGCGGCTCAATCGCCTCGGTCAAAACCGGAATCATCGCTTCAAGGTGGGCTCTGGATGCCAACTCGGGATAGACGCCGCCCCATTTTTTGTGCAGGTCTATTTGGCTGGCAACAACATTTGAGACGACTTCAAAATCATATCCCGATTTGCCTTCGCCAACACGAACAACCGCCGCGGCGGTTTCGTCACAACTTGATTCTACTGCTAATATAGTTTTACTTTCCATAACAATAACAATCTGTCTCGCTTGCCCCGCTATCCGGCGCACTGTAATAACAGGGCGAAGCCCGTTTTACAGTAAGCTGCGATGTGGGGTCACAACTTGATTCTATCGCTAATATGATTTTTTTGTTCATAGCAAGACATACTAGCATTTTGACATCTTTTTTACTAGAGCGGTACCATGTCATTTAACCTGTAATTGTGTTAAGCTTGACTTGTGAAATCAATCTTGCAAACTAGCCAATGGGCGAATTTTAAAAAATCTACCGGATGGGAAGTTTTTGAAAATTCGGGGGTTTATATCCACAAAAGAAATCTCCCGTTATCGCAATCTTTTTTATATATTCCGGAAGTTGATTTCAAACTCGTAAATGAGCGCTTGATAAATTGGATAAAGCAATTGATGAGCGAAAACAATTGCATTTTTGTCAGAGCAGAAATCATCAATCCGGGGAGCGAACAAATCGCCAAAAAAATGCTCTCAGCCGGCTTTGTCAGGGCCTTTGAGCAAGTTCAGCCCAAATGGCGCCAAATTATTAATATTTCGTCGGAGGAACAAGAAATTATCTCGAAAATGCACCCGAAAGGCCGTTACAACGTTAGGCTTGCCGAGCGAAAGGGCGTCAAAGTGACCACGGGTCGTGATCGAAAAGACATCAAAACTTTTCACGATCTTTATAACCAGACGGTCGAACGCGAAAAGATCACGGGGCGAAGTCGAGAATACTTTGAAAATATGGTTGACAAGTTTTCCGATACGGATTATCTTGAGATCTACACTGCTTCTTGCGACGGCGAAGCTATCGCTTCCGCCGTAGTGAGTTTTTATAGCGGTGTCGCAAGCTATCTATATGGCGGATCATCAAGGAGGCATAAGGAGGTTATGGCTCCTTATTTGATGCATTGGCAAATCATCAAAGACGCAAAATCTCGCGGATGCGGCGCATACGATATGATCGGCCGCGACGAACCGGGAAATTCCGGCAAATGGGCGGGCGTTACGAGGTTCAAGGAGCAATTTGGCGGCGAAGCGGTCGAGATTGCAGGTAGCTTCGATTTGATCGGAAAGAAATCCGCTTATAGTGTGTTTAAACTCGCCGAAAAAATGCGAAGAAAATAAATAAAATGTCAGTCAAAAAAACACTTAAACAAAAATTTCCCGCTCTTGTGCCATTCTCGCACAGGCTGCGTGGTGTCTCAGCGCATTACATTTATGGCCAGCCGAGCCGTAAAATGAAAATAATCGGTGTCACCGGAACAAACGGCAAAACCACAACTTGCCATCTGATAGCCAGTATTCTGGAATCTTCCGGCGCAAAAGTCGGGATGGCGACTACCACAACTTTCAAGGTTGACAAGAAGGTATGGTCCAACGCTACCAACATGACAACATTGAGTGCGTTTAAGCTGCAATCACTATTGCGCCAAATGGCCGCTGCCAGTTGTGAATACGCGATAGTTGAGACGACCACTCACGCAATCAGCCAGTTCAGAAATTACGGCATAACATATTATGCGGTTGCAATGACAAATGTGACCCACGATCATCTTGATTATCATGGGACGTTTGAAGTCTATTTGGGTGAAAAACTAAAATTATTTTCCAACAAACCGAAATTAGCGGTTGCCAACCTCGACGACCCGAACGGTTTGAAGTTTCTTTCAAATCCGGCTGGCAGACACATCGGCTACTCGGTGGAATCGCGAGCCGATGTGGTCGCGAGAAAAATTTTAATAGATGAAAAAGGTTCGACTTTTACAATTGTTCTTCCCAGTGTTCAGATAACAGTCAACCTCAAGTTGCCCGGAATGTTTAATATTTCCAACGCTCTTTGTGCCGCCTCGGTCGCGACCGGTCTTGGTATCTCACCCGAAACGATCAAAAACGGTCTCGAGGACATCAAATCGGTTCCGGGAAGAATGGAAAAAGTCGATGCCGGACAAGATTTCACGGTAATCATTGATTATGCTCATACACCGGATGCTCTGCAAAAGGTCTATGACGAGTTGACAAAAACTCTAAAAGGTAAAATGATCGCTGTTTTGGGCGCTTGCGGCGATCGTGACAAGTCTAAGAGACCGATTATGGGGTCGCTGGCTGCTCGATACGCCGACCTCGTTGTTGTGACCGATGAGGAGCCTTATAGCGAAGATCCGATTGAGATAATCGAGCAGGTTGCCTCCGGCGTTATCTCGGATAAGACGAAAAATAAAATAAAAGAAAATGAAAACTTTTTTAAGATTATGGATCGCCGCAAAGCTATTGCCAAGGCGCTCACTCTTGCCGGTAGAAACGATCTTGTTGTGATTACCGGTATGGGTGCTCAAGAATTTCGTGTTGTAGGCGAGAAACATTTGCCGTGGATTGAAAAAAAGGTTGTCAAACAGGAGCTTGAAAGGTTAGGATATAACAAGAGATAAGTTATGCAAAAAGGTCATCTTCATCCAACAACTCAGTTAATTCGTCAGGCGGTTAGATTTTTTGAAACTTATGGTTTCGATGTGTATGAGGGCCCCGAGGTTGACACAGAGTGGTATAACTTCGATGCGCTAAATGTTGCTTCAGACCATCCTTCGCGCGATGTACAGGATACATTTTGGCTCAAAGATGGACGGCTGCTTAGAACTCAGACTTCAAACTCTCAAGTCCGTTACGGCGAGGACAAAAAACCGCCTATTAAGGTTATTGTCCCGGGTCTTTGCTATCGCAACGAAGCCACGGATGCCGGCCATGAAGCGGCGTTTTATCAGCTAGAGGGTCTCTATGTTGACGAAAAGGTGAAAATGGGACAGCTATTTTGGGTTCTGGAGGAGTTGTACAAAGAACTCTTCGGACCAAATACAAAAATGCGTTTCAGACCGCATCATTTTCCATTTACGGAGCCGTCGATTGAGTTCGAGATGAAATTTCGCGCTCGTTGGTTTGAGCTTGGCGGCGCGGGAATGGTTCACCCTCAGGTTATTTCTAATATGGGTCTTGATCCCGACAAGTATTCCGGCTACGCCTTTGGTCCCGGGCTTGAGCGGGCGGTTATGATCAAACACGGCGTCAATGAAATTCGATTGTTCAGATCGGGAGATTTAAGATTTTTAAAGCAGTTTTAATATGAAAATTTTAAAAAGTTGGCTAAAAGACTATGTCGATATAAATCAGACGGATCAAGAACTGGACGATCTGCTTACTTTTTCGGGGACGCTGGTCGAAAATGTCACAAAAGGTCTCGATCCGCGGGTAATTGTCGCAAAAATTCTCGAGGTAAAACCGCACCCGAATGCCGATAGATTGAGATTGGCTCGCGTAACCGATGGTCAAAAAGAATATGCTATTGTCTGTGGCGCCCCAAACATCCAACCGGGTCAAATTGTGCCGTTAGCGACGATTGGCGCCAAGTTGGGTGATATTGAAATTCAAGAGGCACAAATCAGAGGCGAAAAATCTTTCGGTATGCTTTGCAGCGAACGGGAACTGGGCTTAGGCGACAGTCACGAGGGAATTTATATTCTACCCGACGAATATGCGCTTGGAGAATCGCTATGCAAATATTTGAATTCGGATTCTGTTTTTGAACTCGAGATCACTCCAAATAGAGGAGATTGCCTCTCGCATCTTGGCGTGGCTCGAGAGGTTGCGGCCTTGACTGGCAAAAAGATAAAGTTCGCGTCCGGTTTTTCAGATGACGCAAAAAACAAGCCAACAAACAAATTAAAGATCGAAATTCAATCGCCCCAAAATTGCTTTGCATATGCCGGCACGGTTATTCGTTCGGTTAAAATTGCTCCTTCGCCTGACTGGCTGGCAAAGCGTCTGGTAGCCGTTGGCTTGAAGCCGATTAACAATGTCGTCGATATTACAAATTATATAATGATGGATTTGGGTCAGCCCCTTCACGCATTTGATAAAGCTAAAATTGTTGAAGATAAAATCATTGTCCGCACGGCAAATGACGGCGAGAAGCTGACAACTATTGACGGCGCTTTGCGAACCCTGGACCAGCAAATGCTTGTGATCGCCGACAGCAAAAAAGCTTTGGCGGTCGCCGGAGTGATGGGTGGCGCGGACAGTGCAATATCAAATGAGACGAAAGAGATTATTTTGGAATCGGCCGTGTTTGAACGCAAATCAGTCCGTCGAACCGCAAAAATGTTGCGGTTGGTCAGCGATGCAAGCTATAGATTTGAGCGCGGTATTGACGCCGAGCTGACGGTTGAGGCGATGCGTAAAGCAGCCAAGATGATTTGCGATATCGCCGGAGGCGAAATAATCGATGAAACCATTGATATCGCAGTCGAGCAAAAAAATGATTTTGTAAAAATTGAATACGAAAAAATAAACGAACTTTTGGGTACAGCACTTGAGCGCGAAAAGATTGATCAATATCTTATAAGTCTTGGATTTGTTATCAAAGCAGAAATGGCCGTGCCGCCGAGCTATCGCCATGATGTCTTTGTTTGGCAGGACTTGGCTGAGGAAATAGCCAGAATGATGGGTTTTGAAAATATTCCGATGGTTGAAATGCCCGCTTTATCGGCGCCAAAAAATTCGGATTTTTATTTCAAGGAATGTCTCAAGGATGTCTTGGTTGACAATGGTTTTTGTGAGGTGTTTTCATATCCATTTTTGTCCGAAGCCGATGCTAAGTCACTTGGATTAAAACAGGAGGACTTGCTCGAAGTTGCAAATCCCATTCAGAAAGAAAACAAATATATGAGAAATTCTTTGGCGGTGGGGCTGGTCAGAGCAGTCGCTAAAAATCCTATCTTTGACCCGATTTTGATTTTTGAATTCGGTAATGTATTTTCAACGTCCGAAGAAAAGACGCATATTGCGATCCTCTCATCCGGAAAATCCGCTAGGACAGAAATCGAAAAATGTGTCGAAAATATCTGTGAAAAAACAGGCTTACCCGAGAAAGACTTTAAAATTAAAGAATTTTCGCGCGATGATTTGACACGCTACAAAGTCAAAAAATCAAGCGTTTTTGTTGCGGAGCTAGATTGTGCTTTGCTGGTTAGCGCGATGCGAAACAATAAGGCAGACGCGGATTTTAAGACGATTGATCGAACGATTAAGTATCGCGAAGTTTCAAAATTTCCGCCAATCAGCCGAGATTTGGCGTTTGTTATGGACACAGATCATAAAAATGAAGCTGTAGCCGAGGCGATTTATCAAACGAGCAATAATGTTTTGTTGGTAGAATTGTTTGATGAGTTTGTTTCGGACAAGTTCGGCGAAAACAAAAAGTCTGTAGCTTTTCATATCTATTTTCAAGATGTCGAAAAAACCTTGTCGGATGCTGAGGCTGATGGACAGATTACAAAAATTATCGAGGCAATTTCAAAAAAATTTAATGCGAAATTAAGGGACTAAACGGGGAAAGGCCCCGCCGAGCTCGCCCGTCTAGGGCGGCTCGGCGGGGCCTTGATCGGCAGTCAATGCCTGCGCGAGGTCTCCCTTAAACTTGGGGGAGAAGTAAGCGATAGCCTGGCGCCAGGCCTCTTGGGGCTTGATACCATGCCGCTTGACGAGAACCACAACATGCCGCATAGCTCTTGCCTGGGGGCTCAGGCTTGTCCTCCTGCACATGTGCCGCGGGTTCATCGATGATCCTCCTTTTTCAGGTTCATCGCTTGAAAGCGATCACGAAATATTATCGCAAACTTAGTCGCGTGTAAAGGGTATTTTGACATTTAGCGTGCGTGCGAATATGATTTTTTTGTCTTTGATTATGAAAAAAAATACATTTGTTTTAATTGATGGAAATGCCATTTTGCATCGCTCCTACCACGCGATGCCGCGTTTTGAGGTCGCAGGAAGACTTGTCAACGCGATTTACGGGTTTGTTTCAATCTTATTTTCAACCATAGAAAAACATAAACCGGAATATTTGGCGGTTGCTTTTGATATCAAAGGCCCGACTTTTAGAGATGATCTTTTTGACGAATACAAAGCCAAGCGTGTTAAGCCTCCGCAAGAGTTTTATGATCAAATCGAAGATGTTCACGATTTTGTTCGCGCTATGGAAATACCGCTTTTGACAAAAGAGGGCTATGAGGCGGACGATATTATCGGCACGCTTGCCAAAAAAGTTAACGGCGACCTTGGCGAGGGCGAAGTAATTATTGTGACTGGCGACCAAGACACTCTGCAATTAGTCGATTCTCGAACCAAAGTTGCTATGCCTGCGATGGGCAAAATAAAAGAAACTATTTATGATTCATCGGCAGTTATGGGCAAACTTTCCATAACGCCGGCGCAAGTTGTTGATTACAAGGCACTTTCGGGCGACAGTTCCGATAATATTCCGGGCGTCAAAGGTATCGGACCCAAAACTGCAATTGATCTTATAAATCGGTTTACCGATATTGAGGGAATTTATCATGCTCTGGATGATGAGGCGAAAAGCGAAACGATCAAGCTGAGAACAAGACAACTTCTGATGGAGCATAAAGATATGGCGTTTTTATCAAAGAAGCTTGCGACTATCAAAACCGACGTTGAGATCGATTTTTTGCTCAAAGACGCCAGGCTTCACGATTTTGACCGCGCTGTCGCCGAAAAATTTTTGCAAAAATATAGATTTTTTTCACTTATAAAACGCATGCCCAAAAGTCAGAGGTCACTCAACCAACAAGAAAGTTTGTTTTAGCCATGCTTATTTTTTTCTACGGGCCCAATGTCTTTATGATCCAAAAAGCGGTCAATCAGTTGAAGCAGCGATACTACAAAAATGTCGGCGATCTGAATTTTATTTCAATCGATGGTCAGGACTTGGTGGCCCAAGAGTTTGCCAGGCAGGTTCAGGCCATGCCGCTTTTAGCTTCATCGAGATTAATCGTTATCAAAAATATTTTTAATCAAAAAAATAAAGATACGCTTGAGCAAATTGCAGGTAATCTCGACGGCTTGCCGGAATCAACTGTGGTTGTCTTTACTCAGGAAGGGGAGCCGGACAAGAGACTCAAGCTTTTCAAGAGACTTTCCAAGGAAAAAAACGCAAAACATTTTGACATTTTTTCCCAATCTCAACAGATCAGCTTTGTTCGCTCCCAACTGAAGTTACTTGGCAATAGCATCTCCAGCGAAGCAGCGGTTCAACTAGTCGAATATTGTATGGATGATCTTTGGCGACTTGATAGCGAGATCCACAAGCTTGCCGATTATAAGCCGAATCGGGAAATTGTAATTGATGATATTGAACAGATTGTCAGCAAAAATGTTTTAGGTAATTCGTTCAAATTTGTCGATGCGCTTCTGGCAAAAAATTCCAAAGTTGCGCTTGACCATTTGCAGGCTTTATTGGACTCGAATGAGCCGCCGCTTAAAATATTAGGCCTGATAAATTATCAGTTTAGGACAATTGCCTATGTGATGGAGGTGAGCCAAACCGTAAAAAGCAGTTTTGAGATGTCAAGGCTGCTTGGCCTAAAGCCTTTTCAGATTCAGAAAGTGATCGGATATACGAGAAATATAAACTTTAAGGATTTGTCTATAATCTTTTCTCGGCTCGTATCGATTGATGAGTCTATTAAGAGTGGTAAAATAGATCCAGGCGATGCGCTTAAAGATTTTGTTTTGGGGATAGATGGTAATAGGAATTTATAAAAATAAGCTTGTACTATTTTTGTTTCTGGGACTATTTGTTTTTTTTACAAACAAATATGGAAGTTTTCTGTCGCCGACCGTTAGCGCCGATAGGGCAATCGCCAACATTGCAGATAATGTAAATATGAGTACCAACTCTAATCGATTTTATCTCGAGATGGATATGCAATCCGATGGTTCTATCGAAATTGACGAAAAAAAAATTTCCGAAAGCATTAAGCCCTATAAGGACTACGACGAACTAAGATACATTATTCTGGATAAGCCAAATGAACTCTATTCAGAACTAGAGGTAGTTCTGATTTTGCCCAAAAATATAACCAAAGTTGATCGTGAGCCGGAAATTATCGCAGTGCACGGTGCCGATCCCATAGGCGCGACCTTTTATGGCGACAGGATAATTTACCAAGCGAAAAACATTGGTTCCAGTGCGACCGTTACGATCACAGCCGCGTTTCCCAAGGGCTATATCAGTTTAAGCACGGATAAAAGGATTGAAGAGACTGTCGGAGCTATAAGTGCGACTTACTGGATAGCGATTAGTCTTATTTTACCGCTTATCGCCTTAGCGATTTTGGTCAGAATAATTCGCAGAACTAGAATCGGCTTTCTCGGACAAGCGCCAGCAGGCAAGTCGAAAAAACCTCCGGAAGATCTAGCTCCGGCGGTGGTTGGTGCCTTAATTGATGGAAAGGTCGGACCGAGATCAATAATGGCAACATTGGTTGATTTGGCACAACGCGATTGTATAGAAATTTATAACAGAGGAGATGATTTTGTAATATTCAAAAAGATATTTGATCCGAAACAGAAGAACCTCAGGATTTTTGAGGAAGTTCTTATGGACAAGATTTTTTTACCTAAACAAAAAGCGGTAGGGTCTTTTGACGTGGAAACCAGAGCGGCGAGGCACTTATTTTCCCGAAAAATTGCTCTGTCATATTTGGAAATATACGGCGAAGGAAGAACTAAAGGATATTTTTCCGATGCGCCGGCGAGGACTCATCTGCGCTACAGGATGACTGGCATAGTGGTGTTTTATATTGGTCTTTTAGGTTATCTTATTTCCGCGTTGTTTGCGGCAGACCCAAAATTTGTTCTGTTATTTTGGGTATCGCTAGTTATTTTTGGCATTCTTATTGTTAATCTTTCACCAAGTATTACATCTTTATCCCCGCGTGGAATTGAATATAGAAATAAATGGTTGAAGTTTAAAAATTATCTTACCGAAAAAGCCCTTATAGGTCCCAGCGACAAATATTTGTTTGAAAAATATTTGTCTTATGCGATTGCTATGGGTGTTGAGTCAGATTGGGCCTCTAGATTCATCGAGGAGCGATTTGTTATGCCTGCGTGGTATGGCTATGTTACGGACATAAACGGCGTCGAGAACTTCACCAAGAGCTTTTTACCGACCATTGACTACATCGCACAGGCTTTTGATTCCTCCAGCGATCCATTGGTTAAATAGTATTTGTTCTATAGTTCCTGCTTGGTCTGATCCGGTCCATCCAACGTCATGGTATTCTCATTTTTATCTGACAAAGCCTGTTTTTTAACTAGTACAAGATCTTCTTCTGTCTCTTCTTTTTTCTCTGTCGTTTGTTTATAAACCGTATCGGCAGCATCAAACTTTGCCAAAAGATACTTTGCTATCTCAGAATTTTTGTATTTACCCATAAGAACAAAAGGTAGTATCTTGCCGATATTTTTAAGGGCATTTTCCCTCTCTGTCGCATCGGCGGACAGAAGGCCATCCAGAGCCTTCTGCATCAGGGATTTCTCTCTAGCGATCCAGTCGGCGCGAGTTTTGATTTCTTGGTCTATCGGTACGGGTGCGCTTGAATAATATTGTTCCCACATCTTTTTGACTTGAGCGAAATCTTCATCAGCTCCCATCAAAGTTCTAAGGTCTTCGACATTGCCGGCATCGGCCTGATCGAGGTCTTTGGATTGTTCTATAACGTCTTCGGTTGATTTTTGATAAGAGGTAAATCTTGGGTCTTGACTGGCGATTCCTTGATCGACTTGTCCTTTGAGGGCTGTAAACTCTTCTTTATCCCCCTGCTCCAGTTTGTCAAGATCTTTTGTCTTCAGGGCATTTGTCGCAACAATTTTTAATCCGTTTGTCTTTATATTGCCCAAAAGTGCTGTTTGATCACCCAGTTTCGCTGTAATCTTATCTATCGCCCGAACTGCCGCCTGAGCCCCACTGTCGGTCTTGGATGCAATAGCTTGTCTGATTGCGTTGAGGCTGTTTAGATAACTAATCGCTGTATCCTGCTGTGCCTTTTCGCGAGCCTCGGGGTTCTGTCTATAATAGGTATTTGCAATGGACTGAATCTGTTTGTTGATGGCTATTGCGTGGGGATCGGATAGTCTTTCTCCGGTCTCAAGAACGCTTTTGAGAGCTATAAACTGTGATCTGGCTTTGGTGTCAGTCGCCATCTCAGGATGTTTGACAGCAACGATTTGATTTTCAATCTCGCGTTTTTGCTCACCGCTTAGTTTGTCTTGTGACAGAGCGGATCTCAACGAACCAATCTGATCAAGAGCCGACAAAGCGTTTCTAGCCAGCTCATTCGAATCTGCTTGGCTAGATAATTTTTGTCTTAAACCGTTTTGAACTTGAGTTTGACTGTAGAATTGCTCGACTGCGTTTCGCAGAGCATTTTCCTTTGCCTGTTCAAGCGCATTTTCGTTTGAGATTTTGCTTGTGTCCCTAGCCAATGCCGACTGAACAGCCCTTGCTAGTTCGTCGCCGGTCAACTCTTTATCGGCAATTGCCTGCTTTATACCGGCAAGTTTGTCTGCTTCGGTCTTATCTTTTACCATTTCCGGTTTGGCTAGCTTATCCAAAAGCTCGTTTGCCACTTTAAGTTCCTGATCGCTCTGCTCCAGCTTAGATAGATCAGCAAGGCTTCTTTTGTTTGCAGATAAAAATTCCATTGCTTGCGGCGCGGCTTGTTTCATCCCCGTCAGACCCATGATATAGCTCGTAGAAGTATGATCTTTTATGAGTCTCGAACGATCCTTGAGGATTGCCGGAACGGTTGTTGTAGTTGTTTTTTCTCTATAATCCTTATATATCCCCGGCCCGGGTCGCGGCGACGGTCTCACGGGCGGCGGAGAGATTTTTGTCTGAACGGAGTTTATGTATTGTTGAGCAGCTGACTTGTTCCAGATATTAGAAACGCTCTTGCCGATCTCAACCGAAAAGCCGGAAATTATCCTTAGCAACAAAAATGGCAACAGAATCGCTCCCCATATCATCATGAGGGCAATAATATATCTGGCGTAAGTGTCTGTTTCTGTCAGATTATTGCCATTAGTCACTACATCTTGGTCGGTCAGACTAAGATTTGTATTTTTTGGTGGTGTCAGTAGAAGATTTGTTCCGGATTGATAAACATTGTTGGCGGTTTGTTCAGCACCGCTGCCCCTTAAAACATTCGTGTTGATTTCGATCGGAACACCGCTTTCGTGGGCATTTTGACCGACATAAGTATTGGCTACATTAACGGATGTTTTTTGCCAAATATACGGTACAGCTGTTAAAAAAAGCGCAAACAAAGGTCCTAAAAATAGCCACCGGAAGAATTCCCTAATCCAAACAATAGCAACCTTTTTGGTGACCTGAAAAACGAAAAACGGCAGGATGAACGGCGAAAAAATTACAAGACCCCATAAAATAATGATTCTTAAAATCAACAAAAAAGCGATCGCATAGTTGGTATATGTAGTTGCCCGTACCAATCTAAGATGAGTGCTTACCGACTCGTCGTATTTGACACCTGCTTTGCGATACCCCGTGAACGATTGATAGTTGAAGGCGACGGTTAGCAGATCTTCTGCGCGCAAATGTTTCTGATCGGCAGTCAGACCACTCTGACCGCTTTTGTGAATTGAAAAAAATGATTCTTGCAGCTTATCGGTCATCCTGATAGTGAGGACTTCGGCGGAAAAACTAAAAAACGTGAGAGCAAAGACGATTATCAAAGAAACCAACGTACGCCTCGATTTTTCTGCCCAGCCTAAATGCAAGATGAGTCCAAACGCGATAACTATAATTATTCCTATATATAGAAAGACAACAATATTTCTGACGGCTGACCATAATTTGAGGAGCGCTTGAGGAGAGCCACTGGTGTCACTGGAGAAGCCGGCTTCCCTTATGGATAGTGTCCAGTTTAGAAACTCTCTGGCGCGTGCGGCTGCCTTACCGACAGAAGTGACCTCTATATCTTCAGTCCAAGTACCGGATGCTACGGCATTGACAGTAGTTGTTGTGCCGGAAACTGTAGCGGAACCGGCGCCCATGTTTTGCGCCTGAGCGATTTTACTGGAGCCGACAAAAGCAATAATCGCAAACGCCAAAACGACAACACGCCCAGCCCACGATAAAAACGCCAGTGCTTTATTCACGCCCCTCCGTATTCATTTCCATTAGCAAAATTATATCAGAATTTCATCAACAAAAATTACTGCCAACCAACAAATCACAAGTAAGCAAGGGACAAACAAATAACAAATCTCAATAAACAAAAGAAAAGAGTCCTTGTTTGTATTATTGAATATTGTAGGCTGTTTGGTGATTGTAACTTGTTGATTGTATCTTAGTCATTATACGTTTTTAGTTTTACGTTATACGTTAATTAATGGTGCTTTTTGGTCTTAGAAGTGGTTTAATAATAATGTAAAAAGGAGGGGCAATGCAGATCTTTGCAAGTCGTCAGAGTCAGGACGTTTTTTCTAATCTATCACCCGCTGTTTCGGAGTGCGTCAAGTCTGCAACCGAAAAAGCGCGACAGTATAATTCACCCTATGTCGATCCGGAACATTTGTTGATGGCGCTTATTGAGTCGCCGGAAGTTTTTTCTTTGGTTGAGACATCCGGAGTTGACGCAAAGAAGCTTCAGGACGAATTGTTTTCGAAATCTCAACGAGGCGAGTTTACCGGTGAGCCGGAGTTTTCATCAAAGACCAAAAAAGTTTTCGATGAATCGAAAAGGCTTTCAGAGGGCGATAAAACCGGGTTTGTTAGTGCGTATCATGTTATTGCGTCATTTTTTCAGCACGATGATTGGTTTGCCACACAGACTCTCAAGGAAAATGGTATAGATTTGGCGAAACTTCAGAAGGCGCAAAAAGATTTGGATACAAAGAAAACCTCTGAATTATCGCAAAACGAAAAAGCCGTACAGGAAGAGATAAAAGTCAAAGAGTTGGCAAATGGCGGATCGTCGGTTTTAGAGACTTATACTATTGATTTGACCCAAAAAGCTCGAGATGGCAAGCTGGATCCGGTTGTCGAGCGCGACAAAGAGATTGCGCGTGTTATGGAAATTTTGACAAGGCGAACGAAGAACAACCCGGCGCTGATTGGTGACGCCGGCGTTGGAAAAACCGCGATTGTAGAAGGCCTAGCGCAAAAAATTGCTTCCGGACAGATTCCCGATCCGCTCAAAGATAAGAAAATACTGGTTTTGGATCTGAGCTTAATGATTGCCGGTGCTAAGCATAGAGGCGAATTCGAAGAACGTCTGGAGCATTTAATTAAAGAGATAAAACTTGCCACCGGAGGCGTGATTCTATTTATTGATGAATTGCATACCATTATTGGCGCCGGAGGCGACGGCTCGATGGATGCAGCGAACATTTTAAAACCGGCCTTGGCCCGCGGTGAGCTGCAATGTATTGGCGCGACTACAATAAAAGAATTTCGCCAGTATATAGAAAAGGATGCTGCTTTTGAACGCAGGTTTCAAAAGGTCAATGTAGAAGAACCAACGGCTGAGCAGGCTGTAAAGATGTTGGTTGGAATTGTGCCAAAGTATGAAAAGCACCATTCAGTCAAGGTGCAACCCGTGGCGCTTGAAGCTGCCGTTAAGCTTTCTCAAAGATATATTGCCGATAGAAGTTTGCCTGACAAGGCAATTGATGTCATCGATGAGGCTTGCGCCAAAGTTGTTTTAAATAACATTCAACCAAAAGAAGTCGGTGAGGATATAGTTAAAGATATTGTTTCCGCTCTTTCCGGTATTCCAATTACTAAGCTTACCCAAGATGAATCAAAAGTTTTACTCGACCTGGAAGGTTTAATCCATAAAAGGTTGATTGACCAAGAACCCGCAGTGAAGGCTGTTTCCGAGGCAATCAGAAGAAACCGCGCCGGACTCAAAAATCCCAAACGTCCGGTGGGCTCGTTTATTTTCCTCGGACCAACCGGTGTCGGTAAAACGCAGTTGGCGAAAACCCTAGCCGAGGTGATGTTTGGTGTTGAAGACAAGATGATCAGGATCGACATGAGTGAATATATGGAAAAAAATGCGACTGCCAGAATGATTGGCGCGCCTCCCGGGTATGTGGGTTACGAAGAAGGTGGGCAGCTGACGGAGGCTGTACGCAAAAATCCATATTCTGTCGTGCTATTTGATGAGATCGAAAAGGCGAACCAAGACGTCTTTAATATATTCTTGCAGATATTAGACGAGGGACGTCTCACCGATAGCAAGGGCCGAACCGTTGACTTCAAGAACACAATTATTATTTGCACCTCAAACGTTGGAACTCAACTGATTAAGGGTTCAAATGTCTCGGATCCGAACCTGCAAAAGCAGATGATGGAAGAACTACTGAGATTCTTTAGGCCTGAATTTGTCAACAGGTTCGATGACATTATCATATTTAGAGGTTTAATGCCGCAAGATATGGAGGCTATCGTTTCGGTTATGATCTCGGAGGTCTCAAAGCTTTTGGCGGAACAAAAAATTACGCTTGAGTTATCGGCGCCAGCCAAGACAAAGATGGCGCAAATTGGCTTTGACCCCGTCTTTGGTGCCAGACCGTTGAGACGCATGATCCAAAAAATGATTGAAAATCCGCTTTCCAGTGCTTTGATCAAGGGTGAGGTTAAGAGTGGTCAGAATATTCTGGTGGATTTAGACCAAGCGGGACAATTTAGATTTGCTGCGACCGGGCAAGCCAAACTCACAAACGATCCTAAACCGAATAACAACCCAGCCGAACCTTCAGGAATAGCTGCGCCGGTTCAACCGGCAGATCAGCAGTCGGAGCCGCCGGTTGAACCGCAAGGACCGCCACAGGCTATGGCTGCCGGTAGCTAATTAGATTTGTATGAACAAAAAATTTTTTCTTGTAGTTTTGGCTGCAGTTATTATAATTGCTGTAGTGCTGGTAAGTTTGTTAACCAAAAAAGAAGGTCAAACATCCGGCACCGGTATCCGAAGCTCTCAGGTGGTTGACGAGGGCGAAAGTTCTGGTGATTCAGAACCATTAAACAAAGATTTATTTGAATGACCAAGAATAAGGTAGATGTTCACAAACTGGGTCATCTGATTTTGCCTGCTTGTATTCTGGCGATATCTGCCGGTTTTGCTTTGATTATATCGGCTTATAGTCAAGTTTCCGCCGACGAAAAAAATTATGTAGGCGAATATCAGACATGTATGAAAGATATTAGCGCAGCCTGCAAAAAACTGGGTTATGACGAAAAATGTGCAAATTCTGTAATTGCGTCGGAGTATATTACTTTAGAAAAACTCATTACAACCGGCAATGCGCAAACTGAATTTAATGCCGAAAACGTAACCGGAAATACCACGGCAGAAGACGTCCTTTCCGCTCCCGTCAAAAAGTGTAAAACCGTACTCGAAAAGGCCAAGAAAATGGCAAAGGCGAGTACTACGTCGGAAGAAAAAACCGCCTCTGGTGATCAGGCGAGCTCATCCGGCAACACACAAACGGCCGGTGGCGATTTTAGTTATATGAGCAATCAGGGTTTTTCTGCCACCTCTATAATTTCGGCTGATTCGGATTCAAAATGTAAAGGAACAAAAAAGGGCCAAATAATTTTGGTGAGCAATATCAAAGCCGATTCTGGTTCTGTACAAAGCGCTTTTTATAACAGTTTGGATTGGACCAAGAGAGGAAAGGTTTTTGATATTTCATCCGAAGTTAAAACATCAATAATTGCGAAGCTAAAAAAAGAAAACAAACTTGAAAGCGTGTTTGGCACAACCGATGAAAAAATTATCGAAGCAAACCTGATTAGCGGTTCGGTGTTTTATGATGTCCCGTTAGGACAAAGTCTTTCCGGTCTTGTGTATTCATCGAGTTGGTCCGGCAAGGCTCTTGTGGTTCCTTCATTTTCCGGTCCCAAATCGGAATGTGAAAGTACTTTTATTGCCGTTAATTACGCCGAGGCAAACACGAGTCTCACCGACAAATATAAAGTTTGCGTTCACTCTAAGGATAAATCCAAGGATTATAAAGAGAAGAAAACGTTTATTTATCCCGAAGATAAAACAGACGCCGAGGCCTATAAAATGGCCGACAAAGATAGAATTATCTCACTCGGTCCTTGTCAGACAGACGAAACCTCAGGTGGTAGCTCGTCCGGTTCGTCGGGCAGTACTTCGGGCGGATCCGGTCAAAATGTAGGGGAATCTAATATCGGGATCGGTGCCGCCGATGTTCCCGGTGGCAGCGGCGGCGGTAATATAACATCAACCCAACAAGAACAGTACGGACAAGAGGCTATTGCCGCTGTTAATAAACTAAGAAAAAGTATGGGTCTCAAGGAACTTGAATTTGATAGTGATTTACAGAAAGATGCCGAGGGACAAATACAAAAGATGGCAGCGGCAAATAATTGTGGACATGTTAATCCAGTCAATACCGAGAATGTGGTTGGAGGTCCAACTAGTGCGTCAATAGAGGCATTGGTGCAACAATGGATTAATGAGAGAGAGCTGTCAGACCCCGCCCAGAGAGGACACTACGAGACTTTGATAACCCCAAACCTTAGTAAGGTTGGTTCTTCGACGGGAATTATAAACGATTCCGAAACTGGCTCGCAGATGTTGTGTCTAGTCCAGAATTATAAGTGATTATTCCTCGTAATACGGATTGACGACCGGTCCCCAGTCACTAAGCGGCCAAAGAACAAATCTTACCGGCCCGATCATATCCGACTTAGAGGCCGGATACCACTTGCGAGAGTCATTTGAGTTTTCCCTGTTATCTCCCATCAAAAAATAATCATCCGATTTTAAATACGTTGTCATGTCGGGTTTTATTAGCTGCAAACCCCTCGAGTGTAACAAATCGGCTTCTATCTCCCACTGCTGATAATCATAAGCATAATTTGGCAAAAACTGCTCTGCGACAGCGGTAATATACGATTCGTCGAGTCTTTTGTCGTTTATGTAAACTTTATTGCTCTGGATAGTCAGCTTTTCTCCCGGGAGTCCGATTAATCTTTTGATATATTTTCTTTTCTCAGGGTCGCCGGGAAACTTGATTACCATCGGGTCGCCACGTTCGTATTTACCGGTGAACAATCCGATTCTTGAGATCATCACGACCTGTCCGCTATGAAAAGACGGTTCCATTGACGGACCGGAAATAATAAAAACCGTCGCTATAAAATAATGGAGCAGTGTGCCGATAATCAAAATGGCGAAAGCCCACTTTCCCAGTTCATAAGCAACACTAGACCAATAAATCAGCCCCTCTTTGTCCATGTAATCATTATCGCAAAAACAGACCCTGTATTAAAGAGGATTTATTATTTTGTTTTTTTAGTTCTTTTGGCTTTTGTTTCGGTTTTAGGAGATTCTTTAGCTTGACTGGTCAATCTCTTTGCGAGTCTTGATTTGAGGCGGTTTGCTTTGTTTTTGTGAATCAAACCTGTTTTGGCGGTTTTATCAATTACGCTTTGCGCCTTTGGCATATCCTCGACTGTTTCGGCACTCTTCAGTACTCCTTTAAGAGTTCTTTTTTTAGAAAGATTGTGTTTTCTTTTCTTTTCCGACTGCTTCAAAGCTTTGATTGCAGACTTTGTGATTGGCATATCTTGTCTCCTGACTTAAAAAAAATTTCCTTGAGTTGTTTTTACCATAAATCCCTTATCTTGACAATACTCGAGGTTTTCTGGTACTTTGATTTATCCCAATAGTCAAAAAATATGATTGAATTATCACCAAAACAACAGGCATCAGAATTAATCCGCCAATCAGCAGATATTTTAGTTGTGTCACACAAGAATCCGGATGGGGACTCGCTCGGTAGCGCCGTAGCCCTAAAGCTGGCTTTGGAGAAAATGGGCAAAAAAGTAACCGTAGCCGTACCCGATGAGCCTGCAAAAATTTTTACTTTCTTACCATCAATTTCCGAGTTAGTCACTAACATTGGTTATTCCAAAGATTTTGTTATTATTTTAGACACCTCTTTAACGGAAGTCGAAAATCTTGGCTATAAAAAACTGGAAAACGAGAATGCTGTTGAAATAGTGATTACACCAAAATCGGGAGTTTTCAAAGAATCGGATATTAGTTTCAAAAAAATTGCGCCGACTTATGATCTGATTATTGCCGTTGATACGCCAAATCTCGAGAGACTGGGCAGACTTGCTCAGCCGGCAGATATTTTTTATGAAACTCCTGTTGTAAACATCGACCACCATCCTTCAAACGAAAGATTCGGGAAAGTTAACTGGGTTGAGCTAACGGCAACATCGACATCGGAAATTCTAGTTTCTCTTATAGAGGCTCTTTCAAAGGAGAAACCATTGATTGACGAAAAAATCGCCACAGCGCTGTTAACAGGTTTGATTTATGACACTTCCAGCTTTCAAAACGTTAACACTACGCCGAAATCATTAACAATCGCAGCGCAGTTGGTGGCCGGTGGTGCAAACCAACAGGGGATTGTCAGGAATCTTTACAAGACTAAATCATTGGAGACCCTCAAGCTTTGGGGTTTTATTTTATCTTCGGTCCAAGAGGACAGCGGTTCGCGTTTTCTGTGGTCGGCGGTGACTAAAACAGATATCGAAAAGGTTGGCGCCGATGAAACCGCTCTTTCTGGAGTGGTAGATGAGCTTCTTAAATCGGCCACGGATGTTGATTTTGCGATGTTGCTTTCGGAGAGAGAAGGCTATACTCACGGTTCGCTCCGCTCAATTGCCAAGGGGTTCAATGTTGCCCAGGTTGCAGAGATGTTTAACGGTGGCGGACATGAAGTTGCGGCAGCTTTCAGATTAAACGGTGATCTCAAAGAGAATCAAAACAATATTTTGGATAAAATAAGGCAATTCCAATCAAACGGCTACAAAAAACCCGCCAATGAGAAAAAGCAGATTTCTGAAGATCGGGTCGTTTCGCAGCAATCTAGACCAAAAGACGATTTAATTGCAAAAAAAGATGTAGTTGTACCGCCGCCACACGATGAAAGTACCAGCGTATTTGATCAACGTACCGATAAACCCGAGCAACCAGAGGATAAAAAAATAATCAGTAGTCCTATCGATCTGGATCCAAAACCTAATGCCGAAAAGACGATTTCTGACGTCGGTCTGGAAGCACGGGATTTACCACCGGCCCAATCAATCGAAGAAGAACTTGGTTTTGTAAAGATGCAAAATGACGATTCACGAAACGGTGGGGGCTATAAAAATAGCGATAATGGCACAAGTGAGATCGAAGAGAGCCTAAACCCGAGGGATAAAACAATTAAGCAAACTAAGTGGTAGAGATTGCATAAATTGGCGCAATCTGTTATCATCTCTTAAGTAATTAAAGAGGACGTATGACAAAAGAAGTAACAAAAGAAAAAGAAATTAAAGAAGTTAAACCGAGTAAAACCCCCAAAATCGCGAAGGAAGACACTGGTTCGGTTTCTTTTCAGGTAAAAAATTTTACCGACAAAATCACTCAGTTGACCAAGCATCTTCAGGAGCACAAGCATGACTATGATTCCCGCAGAGGGCTTTTGATCATGGTTGGCAAAAGAAGAAGACTCTTAAATTACGTCAAAAAAACTGACTTGCCAAAATACGAAGAACTCTCGGGTAAGTTGAAACTTAAAAAGTAATAAGTAAATAGAAAGGAAGTAGATTTTAGGTCTTGAGCATTGGCGCTAGTCCGCCTACGGCGGAACTTTTGCTCCAAACTCAGGGCCGAAGATCTCTATAAATAACATGATAAAAACAATAAATCATGAGTTCGAGCTTGGTGGTCAAAAAATCAAGCTCTCTTCGGGCAAGTTAGCTCTTCAAGCCGATGGTGCGGTCGTAGCCGAATGCGGCGAAACGGCCGTTTTGGCAACATGTGTTGTTGGTAAAGAACCAACAGAGTTAGATTATATGCCGTTATCGATTGATTATGAAGAAAGATTTTACGCTTCGGGTAAAATTTCAGGTTCCAGATTTGTCAAGCGCGAAGGCAGACCTTCCGAGGAAGCTGTCTTGACCTCGAGACTTGTCGATAGACCTTTAAGACCGTTGTTTCCAAAGTATTTTCGTCACGAAGTTCAGGTTATTATCACAGTTTTGAGCTATGATAGGGAGAACGATCCCGATATGTTGGCGCTCTTGGCCGCTTCGGCCGCAGTTAGCCAGTCGCCGGCTCCTTACGCCGGGCCTGTCGGCTCTGTCCGTGTTGGGCTCGTAAATAATGAATTTGTTATAAACCCGACCAAATCACAAATGGCCGAAAGCAGCCTCGACTTGGTTGTTTGCGGTACTAGTGACAGAGTCTTGATGATTGAGGCCGGTGCCAAGGAAGTTCCGGACGAAAAAGTTTATGAAGCGATCGAATATTCCAAAAAGTTTATCGGCGAGATGATCGATGCTCAAGCGTCTTTTTGGGCAGATGATAGATTATCAGCCGAAGATCATACGGTTGAGATACAAAATGTCGTTAAAGAGCACATCGGCGCGCGATTGCGATCTGCGATGCGAAAGACCGAACAACAAGAGAAAGAGCAGGAAATAGAAGCGCTTAAAGAAGATGTCTTAGCCAGCTTCGAGGGCAAATTCAAGCAGGCTGATCTTGAGGAAACATTCAATAAGTTCCTCAATAAAGAGATCAGAAGTATGATTTTGGATGACGGCGTTAGGCCGGATGGCAGAAAAATCGACGAGATCAGGCCGATTTCTATCGAGGTGGGACTGTTGCCAAGGACTCATGGATCGGGTTTGTTCACGCGTGGGCAAACTCAAGCGTTGACAATCGCAACTCTGGCTTCCCCGGGAATGGAGCAATTTATTGACACGATGGAAGCGGAGACGACCAAGCGCTATATGCATTTTTATAACTTCCCTCCTTATTCAACAGGAGAAGTAAAACGATTGGGAAGCACATCGCGCCGTGAAATCGGTCATGGGGCGCTGGCTGAAAAAGCTCTCTTGCCGGTTTTGCCGACAAAGGAAGACTTTCCATATACGATCAGATTAGTTTCCGAAATATTATCTTCTAACGGATCGAGCTCGATGGCGGCAACTTGCGGATCAACTCTGGCCCTTTTAGACGCCGGAGTCCCCATCAAGTCACCTGTCACCGGTATTGCCATGGGTTTGGTCACGAGGTCAAACGCAACAGCCAAACCCGAAGTCGAATTTGTCAAAGAAGACGACAAATATCATTTTGCCGTTTTAACCGACCTTCAGGGCTTGGAAGATTTTGGCGGCGATATGGACTTTAAGATTGCCGGAACCCGAGAGGGTATAACTGCCATTCAACTTGATGTCAAAATTGACGGTTTGTCGCTTGAAATGATCAAAGAAACCGTTGAGCGCGCCAAAGCCGGTAGATTGAGAATTATGGATATGGTTGAAAAGGTGATTGCCAAACCGCGCCAAGAGATCTCATCTTACGCGCCCAGGGTAACTAAACTGCAAATCGATCCGACCAGAATCGGCGAGCTCATAGGTCCGGGCGGTAAAAACGTTCAAAACATTATCACCCAAGCCGGAGGAAAAGACGTGGTTTCGGTCGATATCGAAGATGACGGCACAGTCTTGATCTCATCGGCTGATTCTGACGCTGCCAAGATTGCCGAAGATTTAGTCCAAGCGCAATTCACGGAAGCGGAGGTTGGCGCGATTTATGAGGGTGCGGTGGTCAACATTCAAACAGATCGAAACTCAGGCAAAGAAATCGGTGCCATTGTCGAAATTCTGCCCGGAAAAGCCGGAATGGTCCATATCAGCGAGGTCGCGTCCAAGAGAATTGATAAGGTTTCCGATGTGCTATCTGTCGGACAAACCGTTAAAGTAAAGGTTCTGTCGGTTGACCGCGAGCGCGGACGCATTGCTCTTTCGATCAAGCAAAACGGCGAGACGACCAACAAAGAATAGGTTACAGGAGAGATCTTGACACACGGTCAAAATAAGAGTATAATATTTGCAGAGTTTTTAGTTCTCTAAGGTTTTTAAGTTGGAAAGCAAACAGCAAAGAATTTTAGCTTTATGTCAGCAAGTTAAGGAGTGCAAAAATTGTCCTCTTTATAAGTTGGCCAAAAATCCGGTTGCCGGCGCCGGCAATGCGGAAGCTGAAATTATGTTTGTCGGTGAGGGTCCGGGCGAAAAAGAAGACCTTCAGGGTTTGCCTTTTGTCGGCGCCGCCGGCAAGCTATTGGATCAGATGCTCGAATCCATAGACCTTAAAAGAGAAGACGTGTACATTGCCAATGTTGTCAAACACAGACCACCCGGAAATCGCGATCCCAAACCGGAAGAAGTCGCTGCTTGCTGGCCATATCTTGAGAATCAGATCGAGATTATCAAACCCAAACTCATAGTTTGTCTTGGGAGGCATTCTTTGGGTAGATTTTTACCCTCTGTCGGACCAATATCGGCTGTTCACGGTAGGGCATTTGAAAAAAACGGTCAGGCTTATATGGCGCTATATCATCCGGCGGTCGGACTGTATAACGGCGGTATGCGCGAAACTCTATTTAACGATTTTAAAAAAATCCGTGTTGCATTAAAAAAAATAAATAAAAAAGGAGAATAAATAGGTGCGACCTCTCTAGGTTCGCCTTGTATTCAAAAGGACTAAACAATGTCAGAAGATAATAGAAATTCAAATCTTGCAGTTAAACAAACTGCCTACCACGCCTCTTTGGACGATTTTAGGCCGTCACCGGCAAAGAATAATTATGTCAGAAAATCCGGCCAAGGCTCAAACAATCGTAATATGAAGACGAAAATCCCTAGGGAAGGAAGAAGCAACCAGCAGACGACCATTGATTTTAAGGCATCTAAGACCCTGAAACTTTGCCACCTGGGTGGACTCGAACAGGTCGGAATGAATATGAGTATTCTCGAGTACGGCAACGATATTTTAGTTGTTGATGCGGGATTTTCGTTTCCCAGTGATGATATGCCCGGGGTTGATTATGTTATTCCCGATGTTTCGTATTTGGTCGAAAATCGCCAAAGGGTGCGAGGGATAGTTTTAACTCATGGTCACATGGATCATATCGGCGCTATTCCCTATATAATAGAAAAAATTGGTTCCCCTACTATCTACGGCACGAATCTGACAATTGGTATCTTAAAAGAGAAGCTCGAAGAATTTGGATTGGTTGGTCGTGTGAAAACAGTTGTTGTCGATCCGGAAAAAGATAACCTTCGCCTTGGTGTATTTTCAGTTAGTTTTTTCAGAGTTAATCATAACATTCCAGATACGGTTGGTCTTGTTATCGATACTCCGGAAGGTGTGGTTGTGCACACGGCTGATTTTAAGTTTGACCTGACACCGATCAACGAACCGGTTATTGATATGGGCAAAATTTCGCAAATCGGCAAAAAAGGCGTTCTAGCGCTATATATCGACTCAACCGGCGCCAGAAACAGTGGCTACGCTATTTCCGAAAGCGAAATTAAAACAAACCTCACTGAGCTGTTCTACAAATCGAAAGGGAGAATATTTATTTCTTCATTTTCGACTCTTATCTCCAGAATTCAGCAAATTATTGACGTTACGGCATTTTGTAATCGTAAGTTGACGATTACCGGTCGCTCGATGATTGCCACTATCGAAGTTGCCAGTAAATTGGGCTATCTAAAGCTTCCGGAGGGATTGATTATTACTCCTCAACAGGCTGCAAAATACCCTGACGAGAAAGTAGCCGTATTATCAACCGGAACACAGGGCGAAGATTCTTCGGCCTTAACCAGGATGAGCCGCGGCGATCACCGCTTTTTTAAGATAAAGGCGGGCGATACGGTCATTCTCTCGAGTTCGATAATTCCCGGCAATGAACGCCAAGTTGTCGAAGTTTATGACAATCTTTTGCGCGCCGGTGCCAAAGTTGTTGACTACAAGCAAATGGATATTCACACTTCCGGTCATGCTCATCAAGAAGAGCTTAAAACTATGATGAGACTTGTCAATCCGAAATACGTGATTCCGGTACATGGCAATCGTTATATGAGAGCGGCTAACGGAGACCTCGCGCGCGCGCTTGGATATGAAGACGAAAATATAATTATTGTCGATAACGGTGAGGTTGTCGAGTTTTCCGATGCTCGCAAAGAGGTGCTCAAGACCAAAATCCCAACATCCCTTGTCTTGGTTGATGGTCTGGGCGTTGGCGATGTTGGAAACATTGTTATCAGAGATCGCCAAGCGATGGCGGAAGGCGGAATATTCGTCATCATTTTGACCGTTGACCACAGAACTTATCAGATTGTTACCAGCCCGGATATTATCTCGCGCGGATTTGTTTATATGAGAGCCGCCGAGGATTTAATTCACAGGGCGCGCCACGAAGTCAAACAAATCTTCAAACACAACTCCAATCGCCAGCCGGTAGATATGCAGTTTATCAAAACCACAATCAGGGAAGAAATCGGAGAGTTTCTATTCAACGAAACAAAAAGACGCCCTATGGTAATACCAGTTGTCATTGAAGTCTAAAAATAACGCAAAACGTAAAAGGTAAAACGTATAACCACAACGCATAATTCAAAACGCATACAATTGTCGCGTTAGCGACACCTTGGTATGAAGCGTGCCGCGGCTGAAGGGTGGAACTTCAGCCTAATTACTCAATTTGTATGGATAGGGGGCGGGCTTCGCTCGCCTGCGAACGCTTGAGCGTTAGCGATAGCGGGCAGGCAACTCTGCGGTTTGTGGGCGGAACACAAACCTATACCCCAAAAGAATAAACACCCCATCCTTAACAAAAATCAACGAGCTTTAGCTCGTAATCATCTTCAAGCGAAGCTTGAACAAAGATCCCACATCAAGTGCGGGATGACAGATTTTACTTAATACTTATTAATTTTGAATTGTGGTTATACGTTTTTAGTTTTGCGTTATACATTATTCTACCTCTCGTCTCTGTCCCTGACAGACTTTTTGTGCTAAATTATTGGAGGAGGAAGCTTGGCAAGAAGAGGCCGCAAGCCTAAGAGTTTAAGTATTTGGGAAACACTGGATCCGAAAGCGACAAAGGAGGTTGGAGCGCTTCTTTTGGCAATCTTCGCGGTAATTTTGATATTGGCGGAGTTCGGTGCCGCCGGTAAGCTTGGCGCTTCGTTGTTTGGTGCCTTCAGACAATTTTTTGGAATAATTGCTTATATTTTTACGCTCTGGATCGCTTTTGGCGCGTACTACCTTTTTAGCTCTGACACGCCGCAAAAAACGCGCGTGATTTTCTGGGGTTCGTTTGTTTTGCAAGTTTTTCTCTCTGCCCTAGTTGCCCCATTTGGCGCAAGTGGTGGGGCGATTGGCGGCTACCTATTTGGCGGTTTGAGCGCCGTTTTTGGCGAAATTGCCAGTATTTTAGTAATGTTCATCCTTTCGCTGATGACAATTGTTGTCACGTTTAACATCTCGCTAAAGGACTTTTTCGGTCGCGTCAATCTAAAGATTCGCACAGGCTCGGATATGAAAGACATTTCCGGCGAAAATGAGCGCCGTGGAATTTCGGTTTTCAAAGTTGTCCGTAGAAAAATTGGCATGGAACGTGATAAACAGGTTCCGGTCCAAGCCGCTCCGCCATCTTTAGCTGATGGCAACTGGTCGTTACCGCCGATTGAGATTTTGGACGAATCCAAGGGTAAGGGGCAAATCGGTGATGTCAACAAAATGGCAAAAACGATTGCCAAGACAATGGCCGATTTCAACATCGAAATTACGCCCGAAAAAGCGAATATCGGCCCCACGGTTACTCAATTTGAGCTCAAGCCGGCCGATGGTGTAAAGCTTTCTTCGATCTCGGCGCGCTCCGATGATATGGCTTTGGCTTTGGCGAAGCATCCGATCAGGGTTGAGGCACCGATCCCGGGCAAATCGGTGGTTGGCGTCGAGGTGCCAAATGACACAATTGCCAAAGTTTCACTTAGAAATTTAATAGATAGTGAAAGATTTAAAAAGAGAGAAAGTAATCTGATGTTGCCGCTTGGCATGGACGTTGCCGGCGAAGTCATATTGTCCGATTTGAGAAAAATGCCGCATCTTTTGGTTGCCGGTGCCACTGGTTCAGGTAAATCAGTAGGTTTAAACTCGTTTTTAGTCAGTCTTTTGTATCAAAATTCGCCGCGTGATTTGCGACTTTTGCTGGTTGACCCAAAGCGTGTTGAATTTACGATGTATAACGGCATACCTCACCTTCTCACTCCGGTCGTTGTCGAAGTTGATAAAACAGTCAATCTTCTTCGCTGGGCTATTTCCGAGATGGAACGAAGGTTTAAACTTTTCGAGCAAGCCGGTTCCAGAGATATTGATTCATACAACGAAAAGGCTAAAAAGGGTTTTCGAAGCCAAGATGGAACATATCACGAAAAGCTTCCGTATATCGTTATCACAATCGACGAATTAGCCGATCTGATGATGCAAGCGGCAAACGAAGTTGAGGCTGCTATTGTCAGGCTTGCGCAGTTGGCGCGCGCAACCGGTATGCACCTCGTGGTGGCGACCCAAAGACCGTCGGTAGATGTTATTACCGGTCTGATCAAGGCGAATATTACTTCTCGCGTGGCTTTTTCTGTCGCCAGTCAGATTGATTCGCGTACCATCATCGACCAAGCTGGCGCGGAAAAACTTTTGGGCAATGGCGATATGCTATTTTTGGGCGGCGAATACACCAAGCCCAAACGTGTTCAAGGCGCTTTTGTTTCCGAAAAAGAAGTTAAAGACGTTACCGATTTTCTCAAAAACCAAGGTGGCGCCGTTTATGACAATTCGATTACTGAATACAGAGAGGTTAGCGGATTAAAAAACAATCGTCGCGGCGGCGGGTCGATGGGTTCTAGCGGTACTGATAGCGACGATCTTCTACAGGAGGCCAAGCAACTCGTTGTTGACTCGGGCACTGCATCAGCCTCGTTTCTACAACGCCGCCTCAAGGTGGGATATGCTCGAGCTGCCAGATTACTTGATCTTATGGAGGAGCAAGGTATAGTGGGTCCAGCGAGGGGCGCAAAACCGAGAGATATTTTAGTCGATTCGGTTGACTCCGATCAACCCGACGAGCGATATCAGGATTCCTCGCCTGACAACTATCAGCGATAGATCATTTATATTTTTGGTTCCCATTATGCCTTTTAAAACTAAGAAAATTGTTTCTTCTGATACTGTTGGGTCTAAGCTTGCTCGAGCGAGAAAAAAACTCAAACTTAACGTAGAACAGGTTGAAGAAAAAACCAAGGTTAGATCTAAATATCTGCGTGCCATCGAAGCGGACGACTGGAAATCATTTCCAAGCAGGATTTATGTCTTGGGGTTTGTCCGGCGCTACAGTGAGGTACTGGGTTTGGATAGTAGTGAAATCCTCAGTGAATTCAAACAGCAATTTGACAATTTCACGCTTTCGCGCGAATTGGAAACCATTTCCAAACGAAATATCGCTAAACAACCCGGTATTATTATCACCCCAAAGCTGATCTATGCGGTTTTAGCGATCGCTTTGGTTGTTTTTGTTATCGGTTATATGGTTTATGCCGTCAGGAAATTTTCCACGCCGCCGATGATTGATATTTCATCGCCCAAAGAAGAAGCTGTTAGTCAAAAAGAAATCGTTATTGAGGGCAAGACGACAGCTAATGCAATCATTGAAATAAACGGTCAAGCTGCTAATGTCGAAGACAGTGGTTCGTTTGTCCAAAAAGTCCAGTTGGAAGAGGGCGTCAACATATTTGAAATCAAAGCGAAAAGCCGCCTAGGCAAAGAAAAAGCCAAAATTATAAGGGTACTATACCAGCCAACCCAGCCCAACCAGTCCCAGATCACACCAACGCCTAGTCCCGAATCAACATCGAGTGTTTAAAATTAGGAGGGTTATGAAAAAATCTAAATCTAAAATAGTTGAACAGCCGCCATCCATACAGGGTGAAAATGGCCGCAAACAGGCTCTTGATGCCGCGATCTCTGTCATAGAAAAGCAATTCGGAATCGGTTCTATTATGAAAATGGGCGAAGTGAAAAAACTCAATATCGGCGTGATTCCGACAGGCTCGATTTCGTTGGATATGGCGTTGGGAATCGGCGGAGTTCCACGAGGCAGGATTATCGAGATTTATGGACCGGAAGCTTCGGGCAAGACGTCACTGGCGCTTTCCATTGTCGCTCAGGCGCAAAAATCCGGAGGTTTGGCGGCTTTTGTTGACGCGGAGCATGCATTTGATGCCGAATACGCCAAAAAAATCGGCGTCGATGTTGATAATTTACTTATTAGCCAGCCTGACACGGGCGAACAAGGTCTGGAAATCACCGAAACCCTGATCAGATCAAACGCGTTGGATATTGTAGTCGTTGACTCTGTTGCGGCTCTTGTACCGCGAGCGGAGATAGAAGGAGAGATGGGCGACTCGATGATGGGTGTCCAGGCGAGGCTAATGAGCCAAGCCTTGCGTAAAATCACCGGTGCTGTTTCCAAATCCAAAACATCGGTCATTTTTATCAATCAGCTTAGGATGAAGATTGGTATAATGTTCGGCAATCCCGAAACAACCACCGGCGGTATGGCGCTAAAATTCTATTCTTCCGTGAGAATGGATGTTAGGCGCATAGAGCAAATAAAAAAAGGCGATCAGCCGGTTGGCAACCGCGTCAGGGTAAAAATTGTCAAAAACAAGGTTGCGCCGCCGTTTAAGACAGCCGAATTTGAAATGCTCTACGGGCAAGGAATTTCTCTCTCCGGTGAAGCGATCGATCTTGGCGTGCAATACGGATTGGTCAATAAATCCGGCTCGTGGTTGACCCTCGCCGATCCTAAAAAAGTCGATGCCGAATCGGACAAACTTGGTCAAGGCCGTGACGCTGCTCGCGGGTATCTCGAAAAAAATCCCAAAATTCTAGACAAACTTATAACTGAGATCAAAGCAAGTGCCAAACAACGAATCGAAGAGGCTGGTTGAATATTGCCTGAAAATTCTCGGTCGCAAATCATACAGCGAGTTTGAAATTCACCGTAAATTGTCAAAAAAAACCGAAGATGTCGAGTTGATTTCTGCCGTATTGAATCAGCTTCGGGAGTGGGGACTGGTTGATGACCTCGAATATGCCAATAACTTTATTCGTTCGAGCTTGAGGATCAAGCCCAAGGGCAAATATTTATTACGACCGGAATTGTCTCGAAAAGGAATATCAAAGGAAATAATCGATCAAGTGATTTCAGAAGAGCTGCCGGAAGATCAAAGCTTGCTGATTTGCGAGCTTATAAGTAAGCAAAACGCAAAATTGCACGATCTTACGCGAGAAAAACGATACCAAAGACTTACCGGTTTTTTGTTGCGCCGCGGGTTCGCGTTA
The DNA here is from genome assembly GCA_964540855.1 of uncultured Candidatus Saccharibacteria bacterium. GTDB lineage: Bacteria > Patescibacteriota > UBA1384 > UBA1384 > DTJR01 > CAZIOI01. Next base: position 1,692 of record CAZIOI010000001.1, on the reverse strand, counting down.
GACGATATCAGGAGGGAAATATCAAAAACCCTTGATTAAATTGCCATTTTGTGCTATAATTTCTCAATGATTTCATTTCTAAAAAACAATCCGATCAAGTCCCGCAAGACCAAAATAGTTTGCACTATTGGTCCTGCTTGTTCGTCTGATAAAGCTTTCAGGGAATTGATAAAAGAGGGTATGGATTACGCCAGATTTAATTTTTCCCATGGTAATATTGAAGAGTTTAAATCTTGGACAAAATCAATTCGCCGCGCCGCCAAAGCGGAGAAGAGAGATGTTCAAATAATCCAAGATCTTCAAGGACCGAGGGTTCGAATTGGCAAATTAAAACACGAGGGAGCCCAGGTCAAGGTTGGCGAGAAGCTTACCCTGGTTTTTAACGGTACTCAGTTAAAAAAGAGAAGCGAGATCCCGATTCAATCCGATATTCAACTCAATGTCAAAAAATCCGACAGGATTTTAATGGATAACGGTCTGATTGAGCTCGAGGTAAAAAAAGTCGAATTTCCAAATATTTATTGTGTCGCTTTAACTAGCGGTGTTTTATTTTCAAGAAAAGGTCTTAACTTTCCGAATTCCGATACTTCCGAACCTCTGACCGAAAAAGATCTCAAAGACCTCGAGGCAGGTCTTTCTATGGGTGTTGACTGGATAGCGTTGTCTTTTGTGGAAGATAAAGACGATATAGAAAAATTACGTGAGATTGTTGGTAATAGAGCGAAAATACTGGCCAAGATCGAAAGGCCGCAGGCTATTAAAAACTTTGGGCGTATTTTAGATGTTGTCGATGCCATTATGGTCGCCAGAGGTGATCTGGGTATTGAAATTCCCTTTTGGAAATTACCCAGTATTCAAAAACGTGCAATCAGACGCGCCAAAAATGCTGGGAAGCCTTCGATAGTGGCGACTGATATGATGGCGTCGATGGTTGTGGCGCAACGACCGACCCGCGCCGAGATTTTGGATGTTGCAAATGCCGTTATAGATGGCGCTTCGGCTGTAATGCTCTCAAATGAAACGGCCGTCGGTAAATATCCGATTGAGACTGTCCGCTGTATGAGAAAAATCGTTGAAGAAGCGGAACACTTTAAAAATTCTCACGAACTCGAAAGCCTTTTATAACGTATAACGTAAAAGGCAAAACGTATAATCACAGTGTAAAATTCAAAATTAAAGATTAAAAAAGCCGTTGTGCAATTCATTTATCATTGCACGGTTTATGGATGGAATTTGTCAGCGGAGGACAAATCTGCATCTTCAAACCTAATTCAGAAAGATTAAAAAAGAATCGTTGCAAAGCAACACAATAGTTATACGCTATACGTTTTACGTTATACATTAACAACGATCGTCGCAAAGCGACACCATGGTATGAAGCGTGCCGGCGGCTAAAGGGCGGAACTTCAGCCTAATTACTCAATTTGTATGGATAGGGGGCGGGCTTCGCCCGCCTGCAAAAGCTATGCTTTAGCATTGCGGGCAGGCAATTAAGCCCCCTGACCACCACAATAAATGCAAGCTTTAGCTTGCAAAAATATATTTCAAATATTTATAAAAGATTTTTTTGTTGAGAACAACGCTTGAAACAATCTCAATTTTAACCTAAACTATTTTTTAAGCAGAAGAGTTAGGAAGCATTGACTTTTCTGCTGTTTTGTGGCACTATCGCCTGTCCGACGTTGTTTGACA